>NZ_BAAHAD010000001.1:0-489933 GCF_054777855.1 Spirosoma jeollabukense | reverse complement strand
GAGCATATCCAGATCCCCATCTCCATCCGCATCGAAGAAGATGCGCCGAGCCCCAAACTGAAGGGCTGTGAAGGGACTGGTATTCAGATCGGTGAAGGTCAGTGCCATTGGACTTAGCCACCGAACCGGACTCCCTGATAACGAGGGGTTGCTGGATATGGGTAAGCTGGCCTGTACACGGAGTGTACAAACCAATAAATAAAGTGCTATCCAGGCTCTCTGCCAACTGGTACGAGGTAAGTAATTTTCAAACATGAATAGAAATATTAAAAGAGGATATGAGATCTTTTTGATATAAATGTAGGCTAATATGAGCCCCTTTAAAAATTAAAACTGCACGCAAGAGCATACCCTCCACAAATAACTGATGAAGGGAATGCTTTTGCGGACAATGCTACTAGCTACGGCTTGGGAATATGCCTTTCAAAGCGATACAATAGTTCATGGCCAGATAGGGCGTCTGGATTTGAACAGGTTGGCTGCCACCGGCTACGCCAATGGAGGACGGATTCAGCGTGGCATCAGTGCCCGATGTAGCATAGGCATTAACGGACACCGTGGTACCATCTTCCAGCGCTCCATTTGACGCTGCCAATACGTTACCATTCGGGACACTGGTCGCTGCACCGGCGTTTGTACCTGTCAGCGTATGAGTATGCATTGGCATCTGGCCCGTGGTGAGGGTTACGGATTCTGTGCCACCCACCTGACCCATTTGATAAGGGCTTAGCCCTGGTCCCTGACCCTGGCCAAGCGGAACGCGACTTCGTAGATCAGGTAAGGCAAAGGTGGTCTGTCCATTGCCACCGTAGGTAGTGCCCAACAATGAAAACAAGGCGGTATTTTGCGCGATAGGTAATATCGATCCATCACAGACGGCCCAGTCACGTGGGGGAAAACCGAAGCCAAACAGGGCAATCATACCAAGAAATGGTTCATTCATGAGAGTAATTGGTTAAAAAGAGGAAGAAAAGAGTTTACGTATCCATTGACGTTTAGCCAGGAAATTGATCAGTTCCTGTTCGTCAATGACCTGACAAAGGTGGGGCATCAGGAGGGGAGCGACGCTCAAATTTCAGACAATGATGATCACTTTTCGGACATCATTGTCTGAGGATTCAACCAGATCATTTAAACGTCAATCGGTGATCTACTCAAACGCGGTCTAGGTTGACGAATAGCGAGCCAACTTGTAATAACCATTACCCTGCTGCTGTCGCGTACGTAACGGAGTTTCACTATACATACCACAAAAGCGGCCCGAAGCTGACCCGGTCTACGTAGTGCCCGATGGTCTAGGCACCGTCAGCTATACCCCAAGCTTTCCGCTTACCAGGAAGCCAAGCCCGGATACGTTCAAGAACACGGGTTACCAAATTCGGGTGAATAGCAACGCGGCTTTTACCCTGTTTGAACAAGTCGAGACCGATCCGAATGGGGAGAAGGGTTACGTACACGAAACGCGCCATTGGGAGAAGATTGGCGGAGCCTGGAAAATAATCCATGTGGGTGCCTGGTTGTACAACGCATCAAAATAGCAAGCTCCAGCGATCACTAGCGCTTAGGGGGCTGGCTGGACCTGTTGTAGCGTCCTAATCAGCTTAAGATCGCCCCCAGAGCCGTTTCCCGCACCAGCAAGTCAACCACGTCCTCCAGCTTACCGGCTCGTTCATAAGCCGCCCGTTGACGAGCCGAGCCAGTACCTCCCTGAATAACCTGTTGGGCCAGGACAGACACTTCATCCCAGTCATTATACGCTTCCAGAGCCGGTCGAACGTAGTTCAGAAACTGATGAATGACACTCGGCGCGGCTACCGCCCGGCCCGCCAGAGGATCGATAAGGGTTTGGGCGAGACCAAAACGAGCCGCCTGCCATTTAGCCGCCTGTAGGATTTCGGGACGTATCATCGGTAAGGTCACATTCGCTTCCGCTTCCAGCGCGCAGGTTCGCACTAATGCCCTGACCAGACCCGCGACTAAAACGGCCTCGTCGATGGTTAAACACACATCGGTGACCCGAAACTCCAGGGTGTCAAAATGAGAGGAGGGGCGCACGTCCCAATAAATTTTGGAGGCATCCTCGATGCTACCCATTACCGTCAGGTCCTCAATCAAACGGTCGTAATCCGCTCGTGAATTAAAGAGCTGGGGGATACCCGCTGTCGGCCAGCGGCCCCAGATTTCGGTTCGAAAGCTGGCATAGCCCGTGTCGTTACCCAGCCAGTAAGGCGAGTTACTGGCTAGTGCCAGTAAGGTCCCTAGCCAGGGACGCACGCGGTTCATTACCTGAATGGCCAGTTCCTGATCGGGGATGCCCACGTGAATATGACAACCGAAAATGAGTTGTTCCCGGGTGAGTTGCTGAAAGTCGGATTCTAGACCTCGATAGCGTTCGGTAGGTGTCAACTGCTGATCCTGCCAGTGGGAGAAGGGATGCGTACCGGCCGCCACCAGCTGACTCTCCGATTTTTGGGCGGCCGCGATGACCTGGCCCCGTAATACCTGAAGTTCGAGCCGAACCTGCTGGAGGGTTTTGCAAATGGAGGTGCCAATTTCAATCTGAGACAGATAAAGTTCTTTCGTTACCTGATCGCCCAGGGTTTGCTGGGCTTTAGCCAGAATGGCTTTTGCCCGGGAGCGTAATTGCCGGGTTTGAGGATGAATGATCTGATACTCTTCTTCTACGCCAAGGGTGAAAGCTTCTGGTGAGATAGACATAAAGGACCGTGATTTAAGAGCGAGCGCTGAGTAAGCTATAGTTCATAAGGAGGTAAAGTAGCTAATTTTTCCTTTCAGGTGTCGAAAAATTAGCAAAGTATCTCTATGTCGAGTGGACGCATTAACTGAACGGCCTGTAAGAAATGGCCTCGAAAACAGTGCATAATTTCGGTGGCTCATTTTGATGACCTGAATTAACTATAAGCCTCAAAGAATCAGCTTGGTAAAAGAATGAACCGGTGAATAAAAGACTTCACAAGGTAAAACGGATAGGCGGTAGTTTAGTCTACGGTTTGTCATTTTGACAGTCGAAAAGCCAGACCCGATGGATTACTGGAACTTCGCCCGGCCGATTTGAAGATCATATTGGCCCGACTTTTCCCGTAAGTCTGTTCTATTTTCCTGCGGGAAGTGACTGCAATTTCGCCCTGGAAACACAAACTTTTCATCATACAGGTACAACTATGAACAGACATCGATTTGTAACAGCCCTGTTGAGCCTCGCAGCCATCCCGGCCTTCGCCAGCTTTCTAAAACCTTTCCAACGCAGCAAAAGCTTTAAAACAAAGGCTGGCGAAGGCCGATTGCACGGCCATATTCAGCTTAAAGGCGTCAACGCGAACGTACTAGATGTGAAAATTTCCGGAAGCGATACGGAAGGGGATCTGGCGATTTTTGAGCAAACGTCGCTATCCCCGGGTAGAGGAACACCTTTGCACGTGCATCCCGATCAGGATGAAGTTTTTTATGTACTGGACGGGAAATATGTCTTTCAGGTAGGTGATGAGAAATATGAATTAAACGTGGGCGAAAGCATCTTTCTGCCCCGCAAAGTGCCTCATGCCTGGACTCAGGTGGCTGACAAAGGCAAAATGATGGTGATTCTCCAGCCAGCGGGTAAACTGGAAAATTTCTTTGTTACCATGGCGGCTCTGGATCATGAACCTTCCCAAGAGGAGGTTGCGAAGATCTTTGGTGCGAACCAGATGCAGGTGGTTGGCCCGCCGTTAAAACTTGACTAGGATACGATATTATTACCCGCTTTAGTCAACTGGATGAGTCTAACGAAGCCGTTTCTGCATCGTCGCCCGACTCAAAAACAGTGGCTTTGTCGTTTATTAACGGTGGGTTATCCTCCTGGCCATGAACAGGTTCTAGCTCTGGCTCTTCCTGATTTCTGGGGTCGTTTGTTGGCTCCTTGGTTTCCATTTTCAGCGTATTTGTTGAAAAGGCAAGGTCTGCCATTCGCAGACCTTGCTACTCATTAATCCACACTGTTTGCGTTGGCCTTGGTTTGTTCGTCCGAATTGCTTTTTTCGGTGGCCTTCTTCGTTGAGCGCTGCCGACTGCCTGATTTGCCAGCCTGGCCTTCTTCCTTCTGGTTCTTATGGCTATTGCCGCCGTTACTTTGCGGGGCGTAGTACTTGACAAATAAATTCATGTCCGTGCGGGTTAATGCTCTATTTACTACGTCCCGATTTGCTGCCTCCCGTTGATCCCCCTGCACTTCGGCTTCCTTTCGACGAACTTTTGTGCGAAGTGGAACTGCGTCCGTTGCCTTTGCTGCCGTGACCGGTTCCATTATCCTGATTGCCGGTAATACGTTGGTCTTCGTATTCTTTTTCGACTTTTTCCAGCGTTTTGTCTGCCATAGCGTTGCGTATTTGACGGTTAATTAGGTTCATTCTTTAGCCGCAAAACCTGAATTCTTTGGTAGCTGTTCGACGAACTCAGCCAATAACGAGGTACCGGACCGCTTTTCGTTTTGATCGATGCGCTACAGGTATCCTCTTAGGGACTATGGGCCAGACCAGTTAACCAACCTGTATCTTTAATACACTGCCTGTTAAGGGACAATCGATTAGTTGCTGATTGGAGGCTCCTTCCCGGGCACTGGTGACGAAGAGGGTTCCATCCGGATGGATGGCTACTTTGGTGGGGTTAACCACCGGAAGCTGAATAGCCTGTAGCAACTGGCCTTCGGCGGAATACTGGCGAATGGTGTCCCCACCGTAATGCCCCACCCACAGGTTGCCCGCTGAGTCCGTAGTGCCCCCGTCCGGGGAGCCTTCATAGGGCCAATCGAATAACAACGTATCGGTCTCCGATTGGCCATCCTCTCTGAGGGATGTTCGCCAGACACCTTTTGTACGACCAGGGTGACCGCTGCTTTCCAGGATGTAGAGCGTTTGGCCGTCTGGAGACAGGGCCGGGCCATTGGCAACCATAAAGTTATTGACCAGAACGGTCTCGGATAAGTGTTGACCAGACGTTGGAAGCGAATACCGAATGATCGTACCTAAAGGCGTCTGGGTCTCCATATCCATGGTGGTTGCGTAAAGATTCCCGGCCGAATCCAACGTGGCATCATTAAAGCGGACAGTGGGGTGGTCCGTATCAATGTGGTTCAGCCGCCGGATAGAAAATGTGTGCGTAGGCGGCAGGGTCAGCAGATGTAGACCTGATTTTAAACCGGCCCATAGTTGACCATCGGCACGAGGCAAGACGAAGCCAATGGGTTCGGGCATGTTCCAGCACTGGACAGGATATCCTCCGGCTTGAGCGAAGTGGACCTGCTGCCCGACAATATCGACCCACCACAGGCCGTTGCGATCTGTATCCCAGACGGGGCCTTCACCTAACGAGCACTGAGCTTCTACAAAGCAGCTTATTTGACGATGGTTAGTCTGCATAGCGGGTTACTGAAAAAGTACACGACTAAAAAATAGGCCGTTCAAGGTTGTATACGACTGGACGTACGAACTTAAGACGCATCAGCCGGATACGCCGGTTCTGTATGAGCCGTTAATTCAGCTAAAAGGGCCAGGGCCTGCGCTACGTTGTCTAGCCGGTAGTGAGCGTGGGTTGGTTGCGTACCTATTTTGATGGTATATGGGGTTGTACCCACCAAGGCAACGAACATGTCTTCGTCGGTTTGGTCGTCCCCCATGACCAGCATAAAGTCATACGCTTGCGCTGTTGCCCACTGATAGGCTATTTTCCCTTTATCCGTGTCCGTTCGTTTTATCTCCACTACTTTCTGGCCATCCAGTAATCGGAGTTCGGTCGGTAGCAGATGTTCCAGCAGATCGATCAGCTCCCGGGACCGGTCAAAGCCCATTCGTTCGCTTACGCCCCGGTAATGCCAGGCCAGGGAGGCTTCTTTTTCTTCAATAAAGGAGCCCTTACACCGGCTGACAAAATCGGCCAGTATTGGCCGTATCGTATCTTTCCAGTCCTCGTTTGATCCCCCATTCCGATGCCATACGCCGTTCTGTTTGCTGGATGCCCCGTGCTCAGCGACGAGGTTAACGGGCAGATGGCCCAGCCATTTCTCCAGGGTCTGCTCCGGTCGGCCACTGATTATCAGTACGTTGTTCTGCGGGACAGCCGCTAGCTCCCGTAACCAGTTGAGAACGTCAGGCGTTGGGCTGGCCAGCTCCGGGTCCTGCGTAAATTCGACCAGCGTGCCATCATAATCCAGTACGATTAACCGGGACCTGGCCTGGGTATACTGGTCCAGCAGGTTTTGTTTCTCATGGCCTTCCAGCGCAACCGCCTGACCCGTTTGGTCGGTCTGCTGCGTCGTTAGCAACGCGTCGATAAAGTCATTCGCCCACTGCCTGACATCATACCCTGAAATCCGCTCCTGCATCGTAACCATACGTTGCTGTTGCTCGTCGGCCGGCATCGTCAGGGCGTACAGCAACTGATCGGCTACTTCGTATTCATCCAGTGGATTGACTAACAGGGCTTCGCCCAGTTCATTGGCCGCGCCCGTCAGTTCACTCAGGATCAGAACACCTTGCTGGTCCTGCCGGGAAGCCACAAATTCTTTGGCCACCAGGTTCATGCCATCCCGAACGGGCGTAATCAGAGCGATATCACAAGCTGTATAGAGAGCGACCAATTGAGAAAACGTTACGTCCGAATAGCGATAAACGATGGGTAGCCAGGTCAACGTACCAAACAGCCCGTTTATCCGCCCTACGGCCTGTTCAATCATTTGTTTCCGCTCCCAATACGTCTGAATCTGGTCGCGGGATGGCACGACAACCAGAATAAATACCAGCTTTTCCACCCAGTCGGGATGTTGCTTTAGCAGCACTTCCAGCGCATCCAGCCGTTGCATAACGCCCTTTGTGTAATCTAAGCGGTCGACGGAGAAGATGATTTTATCGGGATAGGAACGCTTCAGGTCCAGCCGCTCCTGCACCACCTCTTCATCCGCACTGGCATCATGAAATAAGCTGTAGTTGATGCCAATGGGGAAGGTGCCTGTTTGAACCTTCGTTTGCCCGGTCGCTATAGTGCCCAGCCGGTGGGAGAAGCCCAGACTTAACCGCACGGATTGCAGAAAATGAACCCGATAGTCGGTGGTATGAAACCCGACCAGATTAGCCCCTAACAGCCCGTTGAGCAGGTAAGAACGGCATTTGCCCGGCAACAGGCGAAGAAGTTCGTAGGAGGGAAATGGGATGTGCAGAAAGAAACCGATGGTGGCCGAGGGTCGACTCTGCCGAATCAGCATCGGTAGGGGCAGGAAGTGATAGTCATGCACCCAGACCAGATCATCGGGTTGCAGAAGCTCGACCACTTTGTCGCAAACGGCCTGATTAGCTGTCTTGTAAGCTGTCAGGTAGTCATCGTGGTAGTCAACGTACGCGGGGAAATAATGAAAAAGTGGCCAGAGAACTGAATTCGCAAAGCCATTATAAAAGCCCTTATTGGTAGTCTTATCCAGAAAAACCGGTACGTACTCAAAATCATCATTGACCAGGTGTTTGTGCTTTTCCCAAACACGCTGGGAGAAATCCGCACAGCCGACCCAGACGGGTTTCGGAGCCGAAGCCGGAAGGTCCAGCGATTTTACGGCGGTTACCAGTCCGCCCGCTGATGCTTTGACGGATGTTACCCGATTTTCGGTCTTGAACGAGAACGGGAGCCGATAGGAAATAATAATTAAACGATTGTTATTCATAGAAAAGCGAGTAAACGGTCAGCTAAAACGTACGGGTTGACTCCATGCAGAAGCCATAAAAAAGGACAGAGTAGCCTATGCAGACACCATTGCCTTACAAGGTGAACGTGTTGAGTCAGTAGAGTCAACTTTACGCTGGAGCCGGGGTTTAGCGTGTTAACAAGTGTCAAAACACAGGAAAAGCATATGGAAAATCAGCAACCTCAGCCGACAACACTGGACCAAACGGATTACGATTCAATAGACTTTGATTCCGCTACCACCGACGATGAAGCAGCCGCCATGGAATCGGGGGTTGAGTTAGACGACGATGAAGACGAGGAATAAGACCAACTGTCAGATTCGTATAGCCAGCGTCTAGCCGGATCGACCAGGCGCTGGCTATACAACTTAATCACCTATTCCCATCACGGCCGCATCATATTCATCGGTCCGCTCGCCATCCCCCGATAGGCCCCCGGCCAGGCCACCTGCGCCCAGGATGGTGGAGTCGTCCTCATTCAATCGCTGCTCATCGTCCTCCGTGCTCATTACGTTCTCCGCAGCTACCTTGTTGTCCGTATCGCTCATGGCGGCCGTACCCTGTGGCAGGTCGATGGTGTGTTCATCGGCAGTGGCTTCGCGGGTCAAACCGGCACCTGTCGGCTTATCCGCCTGATCCGGGCTATAATTTTTACTATGTGGGCTCATCATGATAGTCGGTTCCAATTTTAGTACGTCTTCACTGGTAGGCATAACCTCAGTTACGCTGAAAGGGTACAGAGATGCGCTCTGAAAGTGAGGTTATGAGCCCTTATCGATAACCGCTCATATCCCCGGAAGCTACAGGGCCGCTTCCTTATTCGGGAAAAATTTGCCATCTCGTACCTGTCGTAATCGGTTATTCCCCCAAGGCGGCAGATGCCGTAAAACTTTAACTGAACAGCTATGACCTCTCAACAATCAACCTCCTCCGCTGAGGACCCGCAGGCCAGTTACCCTCAACCACCCCAGCCTGTGCAGCAGCAGGATGTGCCGGGCCGCGACGCCGAGATGCAGCCTAGGGCCGATCACGGCGAAACCTCCTACAAAGGATCCGGGAAACTAACGGGGCGCAAAGCCCTCATTACCGGCGGTGATTCCGGTATTGGCCGGGCAGTGGCGATTGCCTTTGCCCGCGAAGGCGCCGATGTGCTGATTGCGTACCTGGACGAAGAGGAAGATGCACGTGAAACGGCCCGCTACGTCGAAGAAGCGGGCCGAAAGGCGGTGCTGATGGCTGGAGATATCCGTGATGATGCTCACTGTCAGCAGCTCGTTCAGCGAGCGGTTGATGAACTGGGTGGGCTGGACATTCTGGTTAACAATGCCGCTTATCAAATGTCGCAGGAATCCTTACAGGATATCACCAACGAACAGTTAGACCGCACGTTCCGGACCAATATTTTCTCGATGTTTTATCTGTGCCGGGCGGCTGAAAAACACCTCAAGCCGGGCAGCACAGTCGTCAACACAACGTCGATTAACGCCTATAAACCAAGTCCGACACTGCTGGATTATGCCGCTACCAAAGCGGCCATTCAGAATTTCACGGCTAATCTGGCGCAGGTATGGGCCGAAAAAGGCATTCGGGTCAACTGCGTGGCACCGGGACCGATCTGGACTCCGCTGATTCCAACGACCATGCCTCCGGAGAAAGTAAAAAACTTTGGCCAGGATGTACCGCTGAAACGGCCAGGTCAACCCGCCGAGCTGGCTCCCGCATACGTACTACTGGCTTCTGATGAGTCAAGCTACATGACGGGTAGTACCGTGCAGGTAACCGGCGGAACACCAACTATTTAAAACAAGATGGTCTGGTCGACCAGATCATCTTGCTGTCGATAACGATTACTGCCCGGCACACTAACCTTCATCAATTGATTGAAGTTATGTTCCCGGTTAGTTTACTACGTTACTTATGTACACAATTGCCATACACGGCGGCTCCGGGACGATTAACCGAACCGAGATTACGCCTGAGCAGGAAAAAGCCTTCCGGGAAGGGCTGGAGGCTGCTTTAGATGCGGGCTATAAACGGTTAGCGCAGGGAGGCTCCGCGCTGGATGCTGTCGAACAGGCCGTCCGTAGCCTGGAAGACAACGAACTCTTCAATGCCGGTAAAGGCGCGGTGTTTTCGGCCAGTGGCAGGCACGAACTGGATGCGGCCATCATGTGTGGTCAGTCGCTGAAAGCCGGAGCTATTGCTGGCGTGACCAACATTCGGAACCCAATTACCCTGGCCCGGACCGTCATGGAACAGTCGGAGAACGTATTTCTGCTGGGAAGTGGGGCCGAAGACTTTGCCCGCGAAAAGAGCCTTGCTGTTGAACCGGACGATTACTTTTTCACCGAACTACGTTTTCAGCAACTTAAGGAAGCGCAGCAAGCCAATAAAACGCAACTGGACCACAGCAAACGAAATACTGGCAAAGGAACGGTTGGTGCCGTAGCACTCGACAGTGAAGGCAATCTGGCCGCAGCTACCTCGACGGGCGGATTGACCAACAAAAAATACGGGCGCGTGGGCGATACGCCTGTGATCGGGGCCGGAACCTACGCCAATAACCAAACCTGTGCCGTATCGTGTACGGGCTACGGCGAGTTTTTCATCAGGTCCGTGGTGGCTTACGATATCTCGTGTCTGATGGGCTACAAAGGGCTGTCGCTGAAAGACGCCTGTGCCTACGTCGTGCAGGATAAACTGAAAGCGATGGGCGGTGAAGGCGGTTTAATTGCTATCGACCGGGCTGGAAACGTTGAATTACCCTTCAATTCAGAAGGTATGTATCGCGCCTGGCGCAATCAGCTGGGCGAGGGGGAGGTTGCCATCTTTGCCTAGGCGTTACGTAAACTTTTTGTTCCGCAGCGTGAAATTGTTGCCGTGGCTGAGCACATGCACCAGCAAATTCTCGATGAAAATGTCGTGCTGCGTATGGGCAACGGTCAGGTTCGCGCCCTGGAGGCTACGACCGTCAATGAGCGTCACCAGACCCGAACCAATAGCTTCCAGCTTATTGCCTTGCCGAACGATGACACCCGTATCTTCCTCCAGACCAATACCGATGTGAGTTGGGTGCTGGGCAACGGCAAAGGCCAGGCGCCGAAACCGCCCCCGGACCAGAAAGTGGGTGTCGATGATGGCATCGTGAATCAGCGCCAGGCCGGGGAATAAATCGACGTCTGGCCGTAGTTTGTTCTCATCCACGCGGGGGTAAATCATCAGGTCTGACAGGGCCATGGCCCCGGCGCTGGTTCCGGCAATGACAAGGTGCTCCTGAACGTAGCGTTTGTGCAACAGTTGGGCAAAAGCGGTATTGCTGAACACGGAGGTTAACAGCAGCTGATCTCCACCCGAAAAGAGAATCCCTCCGCAGGTCCGGATACGAGCCAGTATATCAGGATGGTCAGCTTCCTGGGGTGAGGTAATGTGCATTGGCCGGACGTTGGTATGCCCCAGTTTCTTAAACGCCCGGGTATACTGATACGCAACGGATTTAGGAATACTGGAAGCCGTTGTAACTAGTTCCAGGCAGGCATCGGTATTATTGATTTCGGCGATGATTCGGTATAAAATGCCGGAGTTAACAAAGGCATGAACGGTATCGTGGACATGGAGCGGTTTGGCATTGGCTCCCTTGTCCTCATTGCCGCCAATGGCCATCAGTGTACCTCGTATCTGCATTATGCGTGTTGGTTTTGGTCCGTCAAAGAGGCATACCCTAATTAAATGATGGGTAATGAACTACCCTACTAACACCCTATTTTTCTATTGGTTTTATTGTTTTTAGGCAAAACTACCCGTAAATACTAACCAGCATGACAGCGCCCAGAGGTAAATTAATTCCAATTGGAGGCAGCGAAGCCAAAGAGCCAGGCGACAATGCGGCTTCCAGCGAAATCCGGCAAACCAACTTTTTTGACTCCGGTATTTTAACCGAATTCCTGGCCGAAGTGAACGGAAAAGAGTCCCGAATCGAAGTGATACCAGCCGCGTCGGAAATACCCGAAGAAATGGGGGAAAATTACCTGGAGGCTTTTGGTAAACTAGGTTGCAAACACGTGCGGGTTATGCACATCAACAGCCAGGACGAGGCTGATAGTCACCACAATCTACAGCGGATTGCTAAAGCTGACGCGGTGCTATTTACGGGGGGTAATCAGACAACGCTGGTCGATAAGCTCCTGGATACCCGACTGCTGGCTAGTATCCAGGAACGCTACCAGACCGATGATTTTGTGATTGCCGGCACCAGTGCTGGCGCTGCCGCCATGTCCAGACTGGCGATCAAAGAAGGAAAAAGTAGTGAGTCCTTAATTAAAGGTATGGTGGAAACCGAAAAAGGGCTTTCCCTATTACCCGGGGCCATCATCGACACGCACTTTATGCAGCGAAGCCGCTTTCCGCGACTCACCGAAGCCCTTTTACGGAATCCGGGTCTGCTGGGAATCGGGCTTTGTATTGATTCTGGCCTGGTAATTACCCGGGGGGACGTACTGAGAGCCATTGGTTCGGGAGGGGTATTTGTCATTGACGCCGACAACGTACGGGATACCAATTATTATGAAGTGCCCGAACTTCAGCCTGTTTACGTCAATAATTTACGCGTCAATATTCTGGCCAGGGGAGCCACTTATTACCTGAAAGACCGAATATTCAGTAAGCAGGAAGAGACGAGCCTGTCGTAAAATCAACAGTCTGTTGACTTTGTTGAAGCTGTTTAAGCTTTTTCGTAAGCGTGCATTTTGTCCTTCCGCACCGGCGGGCCGGTGCGGAAGGACAAAATGCACATCGATTATAGCTCCATTTTAGACAATTTAATCAGATTCGTTACCAACTCATCAGGCATGTTCCAGCACCAAAGCGGGTTGACATTCCATCGTTTCTTCCCGCTTTTTAAACTCCCGGACCAGCTCGACCGAGTGATTTATCTGGTCCGTAAGATGGACAATCAGCGTGGATGCCTGAACATGCTCGATCGCATACGTCAGGGCTGTCAGTTCGTCAGGTATGATCTGTGTGGGTTTGTTGCGGTCGACTTCCCAGATGCCCTGCCTGATCAGCTCGGCAATCTGGCCCGTATCCCGACCGCGGCTGTCTTCATCGAATCGGATAATAATCTCGTCAAACAACGTAGCCGCAATTCGGCCGAGCGCCGTAATATCCTCATTCCGGCGGTCGCCAACTCCGGTTACAATACCGACTTTGTGCGCGACATCAGCTCGTTTAATATAATCGCCCAAAGCGGCCAGGCCATGAGGATTATGCGCGTAGTCGACCAGAACGCAATACTGCTGGAAGCAGAACAGATTCATCCGGCCAGGCGTATTTTCAAACGAGGGATGGAAGGAACGTAGACCCTGCGCAATCCGGTCGATCGATATGTGTTGACAATAAGCCGCCAGTACGGCCGCCAGAATGTTCTCAATCATGAACGGTGCTTTTCCTTCGAAAGCCAGGGGAATATGGTCGATATGGTCTATCCGGATTTGTTCGTCACCGCGCCGAATGACGATGTACCCGTCTTCATAAACAGCCGCCAGCCCCCCGGCTCGGTAGTGTGCCACGACCCGTTCCTCGCGCGGGTTCATCGTGAAAAAAGCGACCTGGCAGCTCAACGCATGGTGCATGGCGTAGGTGTATGGGTTATCGGCATTCAGGACTGCATATCCGTCCTGTTTCACACTCTCTGCCACCATCGCTTTCACCCGTGCCATGTCCTCCACCGAATGAATATCCCGGAGTCCCAGGTGGTCGGCGGCTACGTTGGTCACAATGCCCACGTCGCATTGGTCGAAGGCCAGCCCCGAACGTAGCATACCACCCCGCGCGCACTCCAGCACCGCCACCTCAACTGAAGAATCCTGAAGCACTTTAAGCGCACTCTGCGGACCCGTGCAATCGCCTTCCTCAATGAGCGAATCCCCTATGTAAATGCCCTCCGTCGTGGTGAAACCAACGGTATAGCCAGCCTGCCGAATCAGGTGTTGGGTGAGCCGGGTGGTGGTGGTTTTTCCATTCGTCCCGGTAATCGCAATAATCGGGATACGGCCCGGCGCGGTCGGCGTTCCGATGGATTCATCAGCACTCGTTTCGGGGAAGAGCATATTGGCAACGGCTTTGCCGACGTCGCGGGGCTGGCCTTCCGATGGATGGGTATGCATACGAAAACCCGGTCCCGCATTTACTTCAATAACCACGGCCCCAGACCGTTTCAGAGAACGCGTAATGTCCTGCGCAATCAAGTCGATGCCGCAAATGTCCAGGCCAATGATTCGGGCCGTGCGTTCGGCCATCGCTCTGATTTCAGGATGCACTACGTCCGTCATGTCGACCGACGTACCGCCTGTGCTCAGGTTCGCCGTCTTTTTCAGTCGCAGTTCCTGTCCGGCCGGAAGTACAGAACCCACGGTCAATTGGTGTTCGGCTAACAGCTTCAGCGTTGCCTCGTCGATCGTTATTTTAGTCAATAGGTTGACGTGACCGTCCCCGCGCCGGGGGTCCTGATTAACCTGATCAACGAGCGTCTGAATGGTAGATGAACCGTCTCCGATAATTCGGGCAGGTATGCGTTGGGCCACGGCGCAGAGTTTATAGTCGATGACCAGCAGCCGATAATCGTTTCCCTGGGCAAACTGCTCGACCAATACGTCGTCACTATGTGCCTTCGCCATATGAAAAGCGGCTGTCAGCGCTTCGACGGTCTGAATGTTTGTCGTTACACCCCGACCGTGGTTGCCGTCCAGCGGTTTAACGACGAGCGGGAAATCCAATCGCCGGAGTACGGCCTGAATACCGGCTTCGGCCTGAACGACTTCGCCCGCCGGTACCGGAATGTTGGCCAGGGCTAACCTGCGCTTTGTCTCGCTTTTGTCGGCGGCCAGGTCAACAGCCAGACTACTGGTCTGACTACTGACGGTAGCCTGTATACGTTTTTGGCGAGCACCGTAGCCCAGCTGAACCGTTGAGTCGCTGTCGAGCCGGAGGTAAGGAATGCCTTTCTGGAGGCAGGCATTGACAATGGCCGACGTACTGGGTCCCAAACGGTCTTCCTCATACAGTTGATGGAGCGTATCAATATCAGCCTGCAGGTCATACTCCTCTCCATTAATAAGTGCCTGAGCAATGTTGACAGCGCACTGGGCGGCATGCAGTCCGGCCCGTTCTTCCTGATAGGCAAAGACCACATTATAAACCCCATAGTCTCCCGTACTTCGTGTCCGGCCAAAGCCACAGTCCATACCGGCCAGGGTTTGAATTTCCAGCGCAATGTGCTCAATAATGTGCCCCATCCAGGTGCCCTGCTCCACGCGGTAGAAGAACCCTCCGGGTCTGCCTTCGGAACATCTATGGGTGTACAGGCTGGGAATAAGCGTCCGCAGTCGTTCATAGAAACCGTTAATTTTGTTGGAAGGCGACTCTTCCAGTTCGTCTAAATCCAATCGCATCACGATTAGCTTAGGGCGCCGGATAGACCAGTAATTTGGTCCTTTCAGCGCACGAATGTCAATAATTTTCATGGTCGAATTGCCTGTCAGCTGCGTTTAACAGGTCGTTTGGCAAAGAGTTGACTGAATCAATTTGTTTATGTTTACACAGGCTCACGCTACGTCTCTAGGCAATAAGTTGTCGTATTGCTGACGGGTCGTTGATCTGCTACGGCGTTAGAACCTTGCGTAAATTGAAAAGTTTGAAGAATAAATGTAACGATGAGAATACGGTTAATGCGTTGTGTGAATGCCTTTTAGCGTAGCTGTTTGCCTTTAAAAGTAAGCGTCTACGTAGCGTTAGACTACCGGACGCTACGTAGCAACGGGCTTACTCTAAGGCATAAATTTTATAGACGTTTTCAACCGGTTCGTAGACAGCCAGAGCAATGTACGCGTTCGTATTACGTATTCGCCTGACAGTAAGCTCAGACAGTCTTGTTGGCTAGCAGGGTTTGCCGTTGTTGGATAGCCAGGAAAATGATGATCAGTCCCAGTAAAATTAGCAGTAAGCCTATCAGGGGTAGGGGAGCATTTTCGGCCGCTGAGGTAAGGGCTGTGAAGGCTATAGCGCCCGATGCCAGGACCGCACTAAAATGTAACAGATTACCTATTCTGTTGCGGGGTTGCTTCAGCCCTAACAGCATAAACGCATAGATCGTCTGTACGGCCTGGATAAACACATACATAACGGCCCAAAAGCCCAGTACATCCAGGAAACGGCTTACATCACCCTTCGAGTAGACCAGAAACCAGATACCGAAGCCTACATCGGCCAGACTGCGTAGCGCTTCCCAGAAATAATTTCGGTCGATTTGCAGGGAATAGATGGCATAGATGCATCCACAAACGCCCGCTGCAACGAGTAAGCCGCCAAAGAGTTGCATGGACGGGCTACTTGCCAGCAACATACTGACTCCCAATAATCCATAAAAAAGGCCTCGTATAACCAATAATTGCCAGTGCCTGGCTGGAGTTGACTGTGCCATGTTAGTAGTTGTGAGATTTTTGGTCAGGTTGTTCTACCGGATCGGGCGCGTTTGTAAGTAAAATCGATGCTTCATCATTCCCGGCAGGCAATGGGTATTGAGTAGGTACCCCCCGCTTTTTCTTTCTAATTTTTTTCTTACGGTCAAATTCATACCTGAGTAGCTGATCTGAATCCTGCGTTAGGTAGGTCAGCAGGCCCGCCCCGATCAGTAAACCAATGATCCCCCAGATGATGCGTACGCTCTCATTCATAACGCGTTTGTTTTAAGATTTTTACGTCTTAATACGACGTTCCTGGCAAGGCTGGAACTCGTTGGAAACTAACGCACGTACCTGCGTAATGGGGCAAGGAAAATCTATTTTGTGAGGATATGGCCACGGCTAGGACAGCACGGTTTACGGTGGTTACCTTTTCCTCATTTATTCCTCAATTCAACCTCCAACTGAGTCTGCCAGGAGGTTAGTAAGCAACGTGATCGGGACGGGAAGTCACCTCACTCAGTTAACTAACTCCTGAATTATTATGAAAAGCTTATTCATTAGCCTTAGTCTGGCCATTGGGTTTATCGCCTGTGCCCCACGTGTAACGGTTGATACTGCGCAAGGGGTCGATTTCAGTCGTTTTCAAACGTATTCCTGGATGCAATCGGATGTAAAGGCGGGACAAAATCCGCTCTATTACAATCAGATTGCCAGCCAGCAGGTGGAGTCAACCATTCAGCAGGCATTAACCCAGCGGGGACTTCGGGAAGTCAGCCGAAGGCCAGACCTGTTGGTGGGCTATCATTTCTTTGTGGAAGAAAAAACGCGCACCATTGCCAATAACCGTGGTCCGATTGGTATGTATGGTCCCTATTATGGCTGGGGTCGTTGGGGTTACCGGGGCTGGGGCCCTTCCTGGTGGGGTTGGAATAGCTGGGGCCCTATGTATACGCAGGAAAAGTATGAGGCCGGTACCGTGGTGGTTGATATGGTAGATGCCCGGACAAAGCAGTTGATCTGGCGTGGTTCCGTGCAGAACGCCATTAGCGATCCGGCTCGTATCAAGAATCAGTTGGCTCGGGAAATTCAACGCATTGTAGAGAAACTCCCGCAGCGGACCACCTAATTACTTCTTAAGGAACGTAGTAGATGGCTGCGACGGAAGCTACGAACGGTTCATACGCGCTATAGCCCCCTCTTTCATAGGCATCCTTCAGGTTCCCCACCGAACGGGTTTTACTAATTTGACCGTATTCGATGAACAGAATCAAAAACCCGATAGGCATAATTGGCGTATTGATTGCCTTGCTACTTGGTATTCTATTGGTCTACGCGCTTACTGAATATGAGTCTTTATTTGACCCAATTCTCGATCTATTTAATGATTTAAAACCGAAGCCTAAGGCCAGATAGCTAATTTGAGTAGACGTACGAGCGGCTCTTCGTCAACTAATTACGCCCCGGTGGAGAGCTGGGCCGGGCTTGCTTCGGGCTGATCGGCTGACTGTCGATCGGTGTATTTTTGGGCTTCTCTGGGTAAACGCATCGTCCAGATAAAAACGACGATCATGCTTAAGGCACAGAAAATAAAAGGAGCTTTCATGCTTACGCCCGCAAGCAGACTATTTACTAACGCCGATACAAAACTGGCCAAACCGCCCAGTGCCTGAATATTGCCGAACATTTCGCCCTGACTGCCTCCCTCCTTGACCATAACCGAGAGCAAGCTACCCGTTAGGCCGGTCATAATAGAAACCGTCAGCGCATCTACGCCCGCCACTACGTATAACAGCGTGGCAGATGACTCCAGAAAAATGTAAAGTCCCTGTAGGGCAACGCTCAATAGAGCCAGAAAGAGAATGACTTTGCGCTTGTCGACGCGATGTGCGATGAACGTAAAGAAAACGATGTTGGCCACCAACGCCAGCCCGCCAAAATACAGAAAGAACCAGGCCGTTTCCCTGGGGGTCATCATCAGCTTACTCTGGGTCAGGAAGGCGACGAAAAAAGCGTAGTACCCCATGCCGAGCGTAGCCAGTAAATTTAAAATGAAAACAGGCTTAAAACCCGGCAACTCTTTATCGGCATCGGCTAATTGCTTCCATAACGTTATAACCTTCAATGCATTAGTCGCCTTTTGGGTCAGTTGTTTCACGTCGACCGGCTCATTTTTGGGATTGGTTTCTTTAAACAGAAAAGCCAGGACAATAGTAAGAACGCCCACCGCCAGGAAGAAAACAACCGTTGGGATAGGGCTAATGCGCCCCCCGCTGAAGACCAGCATGATCCATCCGGCCCCCATTGGGCCAAGAATCGGACCCGATCCGGCAATAAAACTCAGGATACCGGAATATTTCAACAATTCATCTTTCTCCGTAACATCTGCCATAGCCGAACGCATCACCGAATACAGGCCGTTCGTCGCCCCTTTGAAGCATCGGTTGGCGACGTATCCCCAGGTTTGTACTGGCAGGAGCAGCAGGGTTGAAAGCCAGGACGCGATGGTGGTGGCAATGGCTGCCGGTCGTCGGCCACGCTGGTCGGACCAGTAACCGATAGCTGGCGAAAAGGCCAACTGAATGCTTAGCATCAGCGCTGTTCCTGCCGTCAGCAGAATTGGTTTGGCAGGTAGGTTAATGACGTAGTCCGAGAGTAAGGCACCGAGCCCGTTGGCAGCAATCACATCAAGTAGTGTAATGGCGAAAATAACTAGTAGTGGACGTTTTTTAAACATTACGTTGAGAAGTCAGGAGTAGGCCAAGAAAGCATAATGGGCAATGAGTAGATCAGCTAAAATACCTTAGTTTAGTTTTATCAGGCCGACCAGCCTTCCTGATAAAACTGTCTATTTAAATTGGGTAACAAATTGATGATTAGTTGATTATCTATGTTAATTGTTGCCATTTATTTCATGTCGCCAGGGCGAAAACGTTTTTGGGAATGTGGGTGATGCGGCAAGCCAGATCGCATTCACCCGAAGCAACAACGTAGTGATCGCCCGCATCGATAAGCCCCGTTGTGAACACCACATCCGATAGATACAGTTGATCTTTAATAGGTTCGGTCAGCGCCGGATTGGCGGCTAATACCGGTTTGGTATCCTCCAGATGTAGAATTTTGGCTGGATCATGCGCATCCAGCAACGCCCAGAACGTACGGTAAATCCCTACTACACCCTGCAACTCAACGCCGTGGTAGAGCATCAGCCAGCCCTGATCGGTCAGGATGGGCTGCGTACCCCCACCCAGCTTCATGGTCGAGGCTGAGCCTTTCCGGGCGCGGATAAACGGTTCGTCGAGTGGTTTCCAGTGCAACCCATCCGGCGACTGAGCGATGTTGATCGTCGGCCCGGCGTAGTATTGACTGCCCGGACGCGTGGCAAAATACAGATCGCCCAGGGGACGGGTGAGGGCAAAAAATTTTTCATTGATTTTACCCTCAAAAAATACCATATCCTTATTCTGATGGTCCAGAATAATTCCTTCCAGCGTATAGTTGAGCCCATCGGTCGAGGTATACAACGTAGTGGAATGCCGTTCTGAGCTCACCGAACAGGTGGTCATGTAATAGGTGTCGTCGATCCTGGTGATCCGCGCATCTTCAACCCCGTATTCCTGATACGTTCGCTGGGGAGCAATGATCTTGTCGTAATGAATCTGAACCACGCTCGTGCCATCCGGCGACAGTTCGACGGGCAGCAGCCACGACAGGGAGGTAAGCGCCATCACTTTATACGGATTGCCCAGCAACTGAAATTTGCGGGGATCAGCCGCGTTGACGCTAGTCAGCGGATACGTATCGAGCTGATAGCCCGCTTCGGCATCCCAGCGAATCGCATGAATAATCTCGCCAATGATGGGCTGCCGAAGCGCTTCAGCCACCCGAATCATGATCAGTAAATTACCGGTGGGCAACCGGGCCAGCCCCGGATTGAACGCGCCCAGCACATACGTGTCAACCGGGATTGTCTGACGTAATGGCGAGAACTGAAGGTCAATGTCGTTGGGTGTAAAAATGAGTTGATCGACCGAAAAAGTCATGCCAGGATGGATTAAATAAGTTGTAAATGCGGGCGAATCTGCACCGAAACGACATCACATCGCTGGGGCTGCGTGAGAATGTAATGCACACAAACGGCAATATCCTCGGCCCGTAGCATGTCGCCTTTGTGTTGCCGTTCGCGTTCTTCGTCGGGCGTCGTCTGCTGCATGTCCGAACCCACCGCGCCCGGCTCAACCAGACTGATTTTGATGCCTAGCGGGTTGACTTCTTTTCGTAAACTTTCGGCAAATCCCTGAATAGCCGATTTCGTCGCTACGTAGACCGAACTGCCTTCTTCCCGCACATCGGCACTCATCGACCCAACCAGCACAATATGACCGCGCTGTTGAGACTTCATGCGGTTCAGGGCTTCTTTGGTTGTTGCCAGATAGCCGATTAGATTGGTTTCGATAACATAACGCCAGTCGGCATCGGCCATTTCGGAAATCGATTCGGCACTTAATGCGGCACAGTTGATCAGCATATCCAACCCGCCCAGCCTTTCGTCGACCTGCTGAAATACGCGCTGAATATCATCCGGTTTAGCGACGTCGGCCACAATTCCTTCGGCCTGCCCACCCGCTGCCCGAATGGCCGAGAGTACTTCGTCCAGTTGCGCCTGGTGCCGCCCGAAGGTAACAATATTGGCTCCATATGAACTCAGTAGCAGAGCAATGGCCCAGCCAATGCCGGTGGTGCCCCCCGTGATCAGAATTCGTTTGTCGGCCAGCGATTCGACGGCTGTATGTGGGGTTGGCTGTTCCATACCGTTGCTAGATTTTTAGATTGTTTACCCCTAAATCCCCTAAAGGGGACTAAATCGGGGCACCCACCAATAGTACTTACGACGGTGCTAACCCCCTAAATCCTCTAAAGGGGACTTAAACTAAGTGCGAGCAAAGTCCCCTTTAGGGGATTTAGGGGTAACACAACTTTATCAGGCAGTTTTTTTATCCTTTTGTCCACTCGACCCGCAGCCGGAGGTTGCCCTTCACCCGGTATTCCTGATAGTGTTTAGTCTGTTCCGTAGGCTGCAAAGGCACTTTGGTAGCATCATCTTCGTCTATGAGCTGTACGTTGGGTAACTGCCGCCCTTTAGCCAGCAGACGTACCCGGCAGCTATAGTCGGCAGTGCCACTCAGTCGCAAAACGGCGAATCCGCTGTTTTTATCTGTAGACTGGTATTCAGCCTGGTAGATCGGATAATCACTGTAAATAAGTACGGGTACGTCTTCGAATCGCTTATAGGTATAGGTGGCCAGAATGTAGGCCAGGGCACCCCCGTAAACTTCCTGTCCAACAGTACCGACCTGCTTCCAGCCCGTTGACAGATCTTCCAGCGGTATGGGCAAATCCGGAATGATCCGTCCTTCGCGGGGTTCCTGGCTGAGCATATCGGCGGGTAGTTCAGTCGGGAAATAATACCGGCCCCTATGCAGTAGATACTTGATGAATTCGGAAAAAAATACCCGGATTGGCTTGGGAACATCCGCGTTTACCTCCTTCAGGTAGTTGAGCATCGTAGCCATAATTTCGGCCTCCTCATAAGCCGCCAGGTATTCCGCATCGCGTAGGGGAGCCACGCCCATGAATGTACTACGTTGCTGGCCCGCCCCAAAGCTGCATTCCCAAATCCAGAGCCGGGCAATGACGTTGGCAACGCCCAGTCGGCTCAGGTCAAAGTACAGACGCTTGCCCGTAATTTTCCAGAGTTTGGCCAGCGTCAGCGCACTCATGATCGTAATATTCGATTGGTACAGCAGTTCAAAGCCTTTGCCCCGCAGCCGTTCGGCCGATAGTTCCGCTTCGTTCAGGTAGCGTGCATCTTTGGTGGCTTCATACGCCTGAAGCATGACGTGCGTAAATAAGCCCGCTACGTCGAGTTCACCACCGCGTCCTTCGCCGGTTTCGGCCTTAACGACGGTGAGGGTACGACTGTCGTAAAAAACGGGCCAGTTATAGTCAAAGTGGTGTGCGGCATTGATCACAAACTCCAGCGAGCGAAATAGCAATTCCCGGGCTTCGGTGTTTCCTTTTTCGGCCAGTCGGCCCAGGTTCATGAGCGTATGCAGCAGGTACCAGGAGTCAATTTTATTATGATCTTCCTCTTCGCTGTCTTCTCCTTCGGCAAAGCTTTCGCCGGGAAGCCACCGCATCAGGGTTGCTTTTTTCTCGTCGAAGAACGTCGGTATGTTTTTTTGCAATGTGTCTACCAGCGGGACCGTCTTCTCTAGCCACACCTGATACTCCCACAAGGGTACCAGAATCGCCAGTTGAACCATGCTTTCGGGTGGCTTCGTGGTGGCATCGACGTAGGCATTGACGTAAAAATGGTTTTTGATACGTCGCCCACAATCGGGCGATTCGGTTAATGCCTGCACCGTGCGTTCGGCGGCCTTTGGCCAGTCAAAATAGGCAGTTTCCGGCTTGGGTAACCGTTTGTAAATTAGCGCCATAGCCTCCAGGAATAAATCGGCGGCTGCAAACTCATTAGCAGGAATGGTTTCATCCAGATAAATAAACGCGTCAGATAACACCACCTCTTTTCCCGCTTTGAGAGACTGTTCGGACTTCGGCAACGTAAAGCCGAACTCCGGCCATTGCGTCGTAACGGTTCCTGAAGGGTCGGTATGGGTCAACTGGGAATAGTCATTGAGGGCCGTCAGGTTTTGAAAATACAGTACCGTTCCCTCCATGGGTTTGGTGATGGACAGATAGGCCAGTCCGGCAGTAGGACCGCTCTGGGTCACATAAACCATGCCCTCGGTAGCGGTCGGATCGTGGTCATCATTCAGGACATACATGTCGCGGGGAAATGCCTGAACGGTAAAATCCTGTAGGGGTCTCAGCGAGGTAGTGTACCGCAGGATCATTGGCTGCGCCATGCTACGTTCAAGTTTGACGTGAAAAACGCCCAGCGACCCGTCGATTTGGTACTCGGCCATGGTTTCGGTTTTCTTACGCAGTTTGACCGAGTGAATCGTTTGCGGATCGAAACAGGTACGTATCGCCAGCTTACCGGCCGTAGAAAAGGAGTAAGTGATCCAGAACGAATTGGCAGTCAGGCTTGTCCGCAACTGACCCCGGTCAAACTGCCAGGGAA
The DNA here is from genome assembly GCF_054777855.1 of Spirosoma jeollabukense. Classification (NCBI taxonomy): domain Bacteria; kingdom Pseudomonadati; phylum Bacteroidota; class Cytophagia; order Cytophagales; family Cytophagaceae; genus Spirosoma; species Spirosoma jeollabukense. Next base: position 466,612 of record NZ_BAAHAD010000001.1, on the reverse strand, counting down.
CGTCCTGCACATTGGTAGCCTGTTTTAAGTGATCTTCGAGGCCGCTCACCCACTGCGACGTCTGTTCGGCCTTGGTGAAGGGTTGCCAGTAAGCAATTGTTTCTGTGGTAGCCATTATGTAGTGCTTTGGGATATCTATATTTTTTAACCCGACACGCATACCGCTGATTTGAAAAAGTAAGAGAACGGCCCGGCGCAGCATTATGGCTGAACAGTGCCATTTCCTCATAATTTCAGAAAACGGATAGGACCGTTGCGGCCTATGGCTGTTAACCATGCCTTTTCTCTCGTGACTATGGACGCTATAAGTATTGTTGTGGTTACCCGAAACCGGGCTGAAACCTTGTTAGGCACCTTAGCCAAATTGACGGACCTTCCTCAAAAGCCGCCAATCATTGTCGTGGATAATGCTTCGACGGATGGCACGCCTGAACGCGTCAGGGCCGCTTTCCCGAAGGTTACGGTGCTGGCTCTTCCTGAAAACAAGTGGTGCGCTGCCCGCAATGAAGGCGTACAGATGGCCCAAACGCCCTTGGTGGCTTTTTGCGATGATGATTCATACTGGCAGCCAGAAGCGTTAGGCAGGGCAGAAACTTATTTTCGGCGGTACCCGCATCTGGGCGTGCTGGCCGGTAAAATACTGATCGGGGAGACGCAGGCCGTAGACTCCGTTTGCCATGCCATGTATAACAGCCCGCTAACCGATCCGAAGCCGCTGCCGGGTCCGGCCATTCTGGGGTTTGTCTGTTGCGCCGTGGTGGTACGTCGGGAAGCTTTTCTGAGTGTTGGTGGCTTCGACCGTCGATTTGCCATTGCAGGCGAAGAGCGGATGTTTTCGGTCGACATGCGGACGAAAGGCTGGAGTCTGGCCTATGCCGAAGACGTGGTGGCTCACCACTATCCGTCTCCACTGCGGAACGTCGCCCAGCGAACCTGGCATATCACGCGTGATACGTTGTGGTACTACTGGCTACGCCGTCCGGCTTACTACGCCCTGCGGCACACACTCCTGATCCTGAAGCAGATCGGTAACGATGCCAATATTCGCCGGGGTTTCTGGTTGGCGCTCAAGGCGGCCCCCGAAATTCTGTTCGATCGGCAGGTGGTACCCAAACCGGTTGAAGAGCAAATTCTGAAGATCGAAAGTTTTTATTGAGGTCCATTTTGACGTCGATCGGCTACTGAATGAATCGCTCTCTAACGGCCAGTTGCTGGCTGGATAAACCTTTTTCAGGCCAGAGACCAAATCCTTATTTTTTCAGGTAATTGGTCGGGATGGCGGTAAGGGGAGTCGTTGCTGAAAGTTACCAGGCCAAAACCAAAACTGAATCCAGGAAAACCATGCAGGAATTTATGGAGCACACGATCCAGGATCTGTACTCCGCCGAAAACCAGATTATCGATGCGTTGCCCGACCTGATTGACCGGGCTCAGAATGATCAACTACGCCAGGCTCTTCAGCTGCACCGGCAACAAACCCAGCAGCATGCGCAGCGATTGTAGCAGATTGCCCGGCAACTGGGCATCGACCCCGATGGTGAAACCTGTATGGCTATGCAGGGACTCGTTGAAGAAGCCCAGGACCTGCTTTCGCAACTGGAGGAGGGACCCGTAGCCGACGCGGCTATCATCGGAGCCGCCCAGAAAGTGGAGCACTACGAAATTGCCGCCTACGGCACCGCCCGGACGCTGGCACAGCAGGCGGGTCAGAATCAGATCGCTGAGTTGTTGGCACAAACGCTGGACGAAGAAAAACAAACCGACGAAAAGCTAACCAGTATTGCTACGAGTCAGGTGAATCAGCAAGCGGCCCAATCCTAAAGTGGATGCCGGTTTTGCTCGTTAACTTATTAGTTAAAATTGAACCAGGTGTTTGGCTACATAGTAGCCAAACACCTGGTTCAACTTATTTGTACCGCTACGTCAGTCGCGAATCGAATGGGTATAGGTTGATCATCAATCTGTTACGTTGCTGACTGTTGGTGTGAATTATCGACTGCCTTATTCCGGGCGGGTTCCTTTGCGGTCAAACCCTTAGACCCTACTAGTCAGTTCGCTTACCGATTTATACGTAGGTTATATACCCGGCTTTCGGTATCCTTTTCCTCACTTTTCTTTCAATCCATTTAACTGTCTGCCTGCGCCTGCAGATTAGCCTTAGCGAGTCGCCTGCACAAACCTCAACCGGCTTAGAACGTTCGCTTGAAGCCAGTAGAAAATCATTTTAATGTATCTGTCAGTGGCATTCTTATTTAACAAAGCCTATTTAAACTAAACTATTTACGCATATGATAATGACTGGGGTAATTGTCATTGCCGCCATTTTTATAGGCTGGCTAACGACTGGCTATGGTAACCTCCGGGCAGGGAACGCCAGCCACCGAAACGACGAGCTAAACACGGGGACGGAGGCCGATGATGCGGCTTATACGGAACACAAGCCCGAGAGTAAATGGCGCAGGTATATCTTCTCGGAGGATCACAAGACCATTGCCAAACAGTACCTGATTACGGGGATTTTCTGGGCAATTGTTGGGATCAGTTTATCGGTTATGTTCCGGCTTCAACTAGGCTTCCCGAATATGAAGCTCGATTTCCTGCGGCCGCTTCTGGGTGATTGGATCAACGAAGCCGGAAAGCTGGACCAGGATTTTTATCTGGCGCTAGTTACTATGCACGGCACCATCATGGTGTTCTTTGTGCTGACGGCCGGGCTGAGTGGTACGTTCTCCAACTTTCTGATTCCGTTGCAGATTGGTGCCCGCGACATGGCGTCGGGCTTTCTAAACATGCTGTCTTACTGGTTCTTTTTTCTGGCCAGTCTGGTTATGTTTTCGTCCCTGTTTGTTGAGACAGGTCCAGCCGCCGGTGGCTGGGTCATTTACCCGCCCCTGAGTGCGCTGCCCCAGGCTCATAGAGGTTCGGAGATGGGGATGAGCCTCTGGCTGATCAGCATGGCCATGTTCATTGTATCGCAACTACTGGGCGGGATCAATTATATTACTACGGTCATTAACCTACGGACGCGGGGTATGTCGTTCAGTAAGCTTCCGCTGACGATCTGGGGGTTCTTTCTGACGGCTGTGCTGGGGCTGATTTCGTTCCCCGTTCTTTTGTCGGCTGTCTTGCTGCTTGTTTTCGACCGGAGTTTCGGGACGAGTTTTTACTTATCTGAAATATATATCAAAGGCGAGGCCCTGCCCAATATCGGTGGCAGTCCCATCCTGTTCCAGCATTTATTCTGGTTCCTGGGCCACCCCGAAGTTTACATTGTTATTCTGCCCGCTTTTGGGATTACGTCCGAAATTATGGCAACCAATGCCCGTAAGCCTATTTTCGGTTATCGGGCTATGATTGCTTCCATGATTGGGATTGCCTTTCTGTCGTTCATTGTCTGGGCGCACCACATGTTCGTATCGGGTCTGAATCCTTTTCTGGGCTCGGTCTTTATGTTTCTGACCCTGATCATTGCCATTCCGTCTGCCGTTAAAGCTTTTAACTACATCACTACACTCTGGCGGGGTAATATCCGGTTCACCCCGGCCATGCTGTTTGCCATTGGGTTTGTCTCATTTTTCATCTCAGGCGGCTTAACGGGTATCATTCTGGGGAATTCGTCCCTGGATATTCAGTTGCACGATACGTACTTTGTCGTCGCTCACTTCCATCTGGTCATGGGAGCCGCTTCGGCCTTTGGACTACTGGCTGGCATATACCACTGGTTTCCCAAAATGTTTGGTCGGATGTTGAATGAGAAGCTGGGGTATGTGCATTTCTGGCTCACGTTCGCTGGCATCTACCTGGTCTTTTTTCCCATGCACTACATAGGCATCGCTGGCTTTCCCCGTCGTTATTATTCCTTCACCAGCTACGATTTTACCAAGAACATTTTCGCGGACATGAATAGCTTTATTACCATAGCGGCCATCATCGCCTTCGCGGCTCAGTGGATATTCATCTGGAATTTTGTGTATAGCATTTTTAAGGGGCGGAAAGCAACGCAGAACCCCTGGCTGTCGAACACGCTGGAGTGGACGACACCGATTCATCCAGTACATGGCAACTGGCCAGGTAAGATTCCGGCGGTATACCGGTGGTCATATGACTACAGCAAGCCAGGTGCCAAACAGGATTTCATTCCGCAAAACGTGCCTTACTCTCAAACACCCGAATCCAACCTGGCGCACGAAGATGAGCAGATCCATCTGGAAAAAGTGATTGAAGCGCAGAATCTTAATGATCAGTTTGCCCAGCCACATTAGATAATCTAATCATCTGCCTCTGGCATAAAGCTCTGTTACTATCCGCCGATGCGCGGCCGGACCTACGGGTTCCCGGCTGTGCATCGGCTTGTTATGACCTGTGTGCAGATACGCTGGACAGTTTTTAGCCCGGCACCGGCCGACCGTCTCCCCATAGTTCAAGCCGGGCGGCCGTTGCCGGGGGTAAATGCAACGTAACAAATAGCAGCCTATCAATTCATGCCGGGTAAAGAAATCGACACTTATTTTCGTGGTTACCAGGCTCTCTTTCGAGTAGAGACCGTATCCTAACTTGAACCGGATGGAGCCTTAAAATCGGAAGTAAGTCGAGCAAATCACGCTATTTTAGAGCCCATTTGGTCTGGTTTATCAGGCCAAATTCAGGGAAAATCGCTCTTTTTATCTGCTCAAACTGGCTGCGAGGAGGCTATGTGTAGGGTGGGTTCTACGGTGTGTGGAATGAATTTCCCGGCTTGAAATTTAATGAGAAATTAAGCTGATAAATAAACAATTCGAAGTGCTACGCTTCCCCTTTTTAGGACCATTCAGGCGGGGAAGTTCACCGAAAAATACAACCGTCTTTCCCTTTTTTATTCACCAACATCCTCTTTGTGAGCGTTCCTGTGGCTGGCATTGATTTTTCGGTCTGTTAGCTGTCGGTTAGTTACTTAAGGCCGATAGGACAGCGTTATGAAAAAAGGTGTATGGATGATGATTGCCTGGCTTGGCACTGTGGGAGGCAGTGTGTGGGCCAATGATTCAACAAGTTGGCATCAGGGGGAACTGGTGTTAGTCAATGGGATGGAATGGAAAGGAGAGTTAGTGTACAACTGGAAGGCCGAAGTGGTGCAATGCCGACAGGGCGCGGTTATTAAAGCGTATTCAGCCAATCAGGTACGTTCGTTTATGTACTTTGACGATCAGCAGAATACGATTCGACGGTTTCTGGCAATTGAATGTCCTGTCAAGTCAGCCCGTCGGCGAACGCGACTTTTAGAACAGGTAATAGCAGGACCCCTTGTGGTTTATCGGGAACCGCGTGCTGCTCCTGATATAATCAAAGTAACGCGGCTATCTGGCTATACCACAGATGAGGAAAAGATAAATGACATTGATAATTTTACGTATCTGGTCGTGGCGAATGGCGAATTAATTCCGCTGGACCTGTTTTATCGAACCGTTTGGCCGCAGATGAAAACGGCTTTTGATAAGGAAATAAAAAAATATGCGTCTCTTATTCGGGCCAATATGAGCGGTACCGTCGGGCGGCTACGGCTGATTTATCAGTATAACTATCTGGTTGGGCAACTGCTTTCCCAGACACTGCCCGAACAGGATGCCGTATTTTCCAATTAGTAAACCATTAAACTGGCCCAAACCCCTAAATCCCCTGAAGGGGACTTTGCTCACTCGCAGACAAAGTCCCCTTCAGGGGATTTAGGGGTTTGGGCTCTATCGGTAACAAATCGACTTACTGAGCCCGTGAAATCACCAGAATCTGCGTGTGGTAGTTAGCACTGATCACTACGTTGCCGGGAACCGTTGTAATGCTGATAGGCAATGCATATGGCCCACCCGTTGCGGGTACCTGACTCCCGACAAAATTGATGTTTACCGTCGCAATTCGTTGACCAGCCGTAACGGTTATCGTTGGGTTTGACAACTGATACGCTGCGGTGGGCAAAATGGCAAACGTCGAATCATTCGCTTTATTATAGGCCGTCAGGGCCGCCTGATCAATGGCAACCGTGACCGGAATGTCCTGCGTGGGCGGATTGGGCGAGGCAATATTGATGTCGACCGGCGTAACCGTCGACGCACTACTGGCCGAAACGGATACGGGTCTCAGAATGCTTCGATTCGCTACGTACGGAATTTCGGCAACGTAGCCAGATCCGGCAAAATCGACGAAGTGCTCATCGTCCTTAAGGCACGCGGTCAGGCCCAGGCCCAAACTCGCGACTACGATATAATTTATTAGTTTATTCATGGCTATTAAGTCGTTATGCCAGAGCTTATTTCATCCAGAAAATCTTACTGTTGAACTGACTGATGGTGCCTTCAGCGCCTACGTTAGTAGCATTATTACTGTATTCGCTGGTGGGGTAAAGCAATCGGGCGGGAATTTGCCGTACTGTGGTGCTGGGGTCCTGCGAGATCGGAACAGAGGCCGGTAAGCCCAACCGACGGTAATCTGACCAGGCTTCGAACGGGGCGGTTCCATTTTCAGATGCCCATTTCTGCGTGATGATCGCTTCGATCTTATTTGGCGACGCATCCCAGTTGACATTGTTCAGACCCGGCTGGGAGTAGTAGGCTACGGCTTCGGCTGCCGTCCGGCCAACGTTGATAAACGACTCGGTAATGGCAGTCTGATACAAGGCTTTCGGATCGCCTGGAATCCAGCCCCGCTGGGCCGCTTCGGCCTGCATAAACAAACTTTCGTGCGACTGCAAAATGGGCGACGCCTGATCAACACTCCTCAGCACACCGGGTCCAATATCCGACACAAACGTATTGGTCAGCGTCTCGGTGGTGCCAAACAACGTGCCGTTAAAGCTATTGGTCGTTCCGGCAACCGGTCTGTAATAAGCACCGATGCGGGGATCGTTCGTTTGTTTGTAGAACGTAATGCCGTACAGATTGGCCTTATACTGATTGTTAAGTGTTGTGGGGTTGCCATTGATGGCATAAAACGCACCGAAAAGCGGATTCTGTAGATTCTGTGAGTTTGAATACCCTGGATTCACACTCGCGTTTTCACCCGCTCCCAGAAACCCGTAGCCCGACGCGTTGATGACGGCTAACTGGCTCTGAATGAACGAAGCGCGATCCGACTTCTCCGACTGACGTAGCAACATCCGGAGCTTCAGCGTGTTTCCGAACTTGAGCCATTTGTTGACATCGCCTTTGAACATGATGTCGTTGGCACCCGGATTCAGTGTGCCCGTACCGTTGTTCAGCAACACCATCGCGGAATCAATCTGCCGGAATAAATCTTCGTAAATGGTCTGCCCACTTTCGTAAGCAGGCAGAATGTTCGTGGTGCCCTGGAGGGCCGAGGTGTACGGAACATCCCCATAGGTATCCACCAGAATCTGGAAATGCAGGGCTTTCATGATCTTGGCCATCCCCCGCAAAATCGGCTGATTCAGCGCTGCCCCCTGCACATCGACGTAATTATAGTTTTTCAGGTTCAGATACGCGCTGGACCAGATACTATTGTTGAACGCCTGCGTGAACTGGTAATTTTTGTCGGAAGTAGAAATGGAATAGTTGCCGCTCCAGTTCCAGTAACCCATCCACAGATTCAAAAAATAGAAATTGGTATTTGTTGTCGTCCCGCTCCCCGGCGGAATGTTTCCGGTGAGGTACCAGCCTGTATTGGCCAGCGCGTCGGGCAAAACCAGTTGCGGAGTGGCCACAATCACCTGGTTCGGGTTGTTGTTGATGTCCAGGTAATCTTTACAGCCTACCAGTAGTATGAACAGTCCGGCCACCAGGCCAATCGTTCGTTTGCGTATAGCTATCATCGTTGTTTGCTAATAAAGGTGATTAAAAGCCGTCTGAAGAAATTAGGTCTGAAAACCCCTCGATCCCCTAAAGGGGACTTTTCTCACTCTCGGACAAAGTCCCCTTTAGGGGATCGAGGGGTTTTCAAGCGATATGATTAAAAGCCGAAACTGAGCCGGAAGCCGTAGAATCGGGTGGGAGGGGTCTGGTATTCGGTGGTTGTGCCGACCGCGTTGCTGGTGTCGTTGGCATTCGAGCCCCCTGAGAATTCAGGGTCCGTAAATACGTTTGTTTTGGGCCGTAGCATAATCAGGTTTCGGCCCGTCAGTGCTACGTTCAACGACTTGATAATCCTGGTGTACCCCAGAATTTTCGTCGGGACATTGTAGCTCAGTACAACCTCCCGCAGCTTCCAGAAATCGGCGCTCGTTACGTAGCTGTAACCTGCATTGTGGTAGCCCGAGTTGGTCCAGAAAACCAGGTTCCCATCGCGGGTCGTTACGTTCGTGTTAGGCGTATACTGAGCCGTTCCATCGGGGTTACTACCCGTTATGATGACCGAATTAGGAAAGACGAAATTCTGCCGACCTGCGTAGGTTGACCGGATGCCTGCCCCCGTAAACTCAAGCGCATTGCCGATGGCGTTGTAGATGACTGCTCCACCCCGGTATTCAACCACCGCCGAAAGCGTTAATCCTTTGAATTTAAACGTATTGGTCAAACCAAAACGGTACTTAGGTTGCGTGGTTCCGGCGTACTTAAGCGTGGGGTCCAGAACAGGGTAGCCCGTTGCATCGACGATAACGCGCCCGGCATTCTGCCCGGTTGGATCGTAGTAAGCCGCCGATGGGTCCGTTGTCTGCACCCGTTGTACATCGCTGACGTACAGGGCCGGATAGGCAAAGCCGGTGGCCGCATAGACGTTCGAGGTAGTTGGTGTTAAGGTCGGCCGGTAGGGGTCAGCGCCATACGGAATGTTGATTCGGGGTAAATTCTGATAGACGTTGGTGACCAGGCTTTGCAGATACGTGAAATTAGTGTTGATATCCCACGTAAAGTTGCCCGCGTTGACCAGTGGGCGAATCGTTCGGAGGTCCAGTTCAACACCCTGGTTTTCCATCGTGCCCGTATTCACCAGCGCCGAGGCATAGCCGGTCGCCCGTGATACGTCGATGGGTACGGTCTGGTTTGTCGTTGTCGTTTTGTAATATACCGCTTCCAGATTGAAGCGGTCAAACAGCCCCACTTCCAGACCAGCCTCGGTACTAGTCGTGAACTCAGGCTTCAGATTGGGATCGTTCTGCTGATTACTTTGCTCAAAACCTGCCTGCCCGCCAAACGGGAAACCCGTACCGGGATTGAACACATTCTGTAGTTGGTAGGGTATTACGTTTACCTGCCCTACCCGGGCAATGCCTCCCCGAATCTTCGCGTAGCTGAGGACCCGACTATTTTTTAGCGATGGAATAGCTTCCGACAAGACCACCGACGCGTCGACGCTGGGGTAAAAAAACGACCGGTTGCTGGTCGATAGGAGGGAGGTCCAGTCGTTACGTCCTGTAGCATGAATGAAGGCCAGATCTTTGTAACCGACCGTCAGATCGCCAAACACACCCAGCAATCGATTCTGGCTGTTATACTCCGCAACAGTTGGGTTGCCAAGCCGGTTGGCAATGTTGTAGGTGCCCGGTACAACGAGTGCTCCGGCATAGTCGTACATCGACCGGCTGTATTCCTGGCGGGTTTGCTGACCCAGGATGAGCTTGGTCGTAAAGTTGCCAAATTTCGGGTTCAGCGTTACGAGCAGATCGCCCGTGAAGCGTGTTCGGAGTTGCATGGCATCCTGAACCGTGGCGTTGGTATGACCGCCCGCCGAGGACGCAATATTGGCTGCGCCCCAGGGATCGCTGGTGGCATACTCCGAAAATGTGACATCGGCAATGTGCGCTTTTAGCTGCGAGTTATAGATCTGTCCGCCAATCCGATACAGTACATTGATCCAGGGCGTAACCTGATAAGCCGCATCGACTGAACCTTGCAGCGTATATAAATTCGTGATCCGACGTGAGTTATCGCCCGAAATCTGCCAGTACGGATTGGGATAATACGCGTTGTAATAGCCATTCACATCACCAAAGGGAGATGTAATATCGTTCAGCGGATAGCTGTTAATGGGGGCCTGGGGCTGCTGGTTCAGTACGTTCCAGTAAACGGGTCGGTTCTGATTGAAGTCGCCGTTTTCGGTATTGATGTTTTGAAACGCAAACTGAACACTGGTATTGGTTGTGAATTTGTTAGCCGACCGACCGCCCCGAACGCTGAGGCTGGTGCGCTGGTATTTGTCGTTGGGAACCACGCCTTTCTGACTAACGTGCTGTAAACTCAGGCCAAAGTAGTTCTGGTTATCGCCGATCCGGTACGAAATATCATTCTGCTCGGTGACACCGGTGTTGAAAAACGCCCGACGCGGATCTTTGCCGGGCGCTGCGTAGGGAACCATCAACGTATCGAGTGTTACGTTCCCGTTGGCGTCCCGCACTTCAACCCCGTAGCCAAGCGGCTGGATAGAGCCATCGAAAGCCGGGCCGAATTGCTGGTTTTCGTAGGGGACATACAAACGGCCATAGTTTCGATTAAAGTATGGAGTGGTTTCACCCCCGTTGGCACCAAACTGCGTTTGCAGCCCCGGCATGTAGGAAATGCTCTCAAACTGCGTATTGTTGGTGTACGTGATCTGGGGTTTATTATTTTGAGTACCCCGTTTCGTAGTAATGATGAGCGCACCATTGGAGGCATCAGATCCGTACAAAGCAGCCGCGCTGGGCCCTTTCAGAACGGTCGTGCTTTCGATGTCGTTGGGATTGATCGATGTCAGAAAGTTAATGTCGGAAATAACGCCGTCGACAACCAGTAAGGCCTGGTTATTTCCCAGAAAGGAGCGGCTTCCCCGTAACGTCAGGCGAACACCCGCCCCGACGCCATTGTTAGTGGTATTAATCTGAAGTCCCGACACCTTGGCTGTCAAGCCATTCGCTACGTTGACCGGCGCTGCCTGCGTAATCTGAGCACTGTTGATGCGGGCGACCGACGTACCGATTTCGCGCTCCGTCCGCTGAATCCCGAAACCCGTTACGACTACTTCGTTCAGCGTGGAGGCATCGGCAGCCAGCACTACGTTAACCGTTCGCCGATTGCCAACAGCAATATCCTGCGTTTTAAAACCAACAAACGAAAACGTCAGGGTTGTACTGGGGTCTACTAAAACCCGATAGTTTCCTTCAACATCTGTTGTCGTTCCGCGACTGGTTCCTTTCACCACCACACTTACTCCCGGTAAGGGCGAGCCATCATCGGAGGACGTAACGCGCCCGGTTATCGGAATATCCTGCGCCATGAGCGGTTCGCAGACGAACAGGCTTAGTAACCAGCTGATAAGGAGTATGGGACGCGCATAGGCGTTCACGGGAATAAATGTACCGTTCATAATTCGTTGAGTTAGTGTATGTAACGCGCATAGAAATTTTCTTTGTGAGCAGGATGAGTTCAGGCAAATACGGTTTGTTCCTCCCGGATCAACCCCGCCGGAAATAGGAAGCAGTGGTTCGTTTCTGCTTGGTTTTATACATTGGCTTTTAACCTTGAGTTAAAAAAACGGTGCAGTATTCGGGACGAAAATGAGGGAGCGGTCTTGATTTTATCGGCCAATTGCCCTATGAACAGCCCTATTGAATCCGCCTTGTACCCCCTGGTCCGTTTCCTTATTATCCCATTCCCTGTTCAGGATTTTCGCTGGGCCGCATCATTATAAGCGGACGAAGTAGTTTCCGGAGCCTTCAGATGTACGTTCACCGCTATACACGAATGGCCTTTATCCCTGGAAAGATCGTTCACCCGATTAGCATTCAACAGAATGAATCAACGACTATGAAAAACAGACAACAGCCGAGTAAACCCGCCCGAGCGCTCACGCGCGCTGGCCTTCTTTCTTTTTTAGTATGGCTTGCTTTTACGGGGGGCTCCTTCGCCCAGACCATAACCGGGAAAGTGACCAGTGACGCCGGAGAGGCCCTTCCCGGAGTGAGCGTCGTGATCAAAGGAACCTCAACGGGTACGGTTACCGATGTCAGCGGGAATTACACGCTCAACGTAACGGCTCCCAATGCAACCCTGACATTCAGTTATATTGGCTTTACGACGCAGGAAATTCCGCTCAACAATCGGACGACACTCAACGTAACCCTTGGCACCGATGTGCGTGCGCTGAACGAGGTGGTGGTGGTGGGGTACGGTACCCAGCGACGGCAGGAGTTAACGACGTCCGTTACGTCGGTGAATAGCCGGGCCATTGAACGACAACCCGTTGCGGGTTTCGATCAGGCGTTGCAGGGTCAGGCACCCGGTATTCAGATCACTGCCCCAACAGGGCAGCCGGGGGCGGGTATCAACGTCCGGATTCGGGGCAATAACTCAATCAGCCTGACAAACTCACCGCTCTACGTAATCGACGGTGTTCAGATTCTGCCGACCTATGATCAGGAATTGGGGATTGGCAATCAGCGACCCAATCCGCTCAACAGCCTGAATCCCAATGATATTGAAAGTATTGATGTATTGAAAGATGGCGCAGCCGCGGCAATTTACGGTCTGCGGGCCTCCAATGGCGTCGTCGTGATCACGACCAAACGGGGTAAGGCCGGCAAAGCGCAGGTGGGTTTCAGTGTCTATTATGGCGTGCAGCAGTTGCGCCGAAAAATACCCGTACTCAACGCCCGCGAGTTTGCCCAGTATTTCAATGAAGCCCAGGCTGCCGCCGGAAATCCGCCCGCGTTTACCAACCTCGATTCGATTCCTTATAACACCGACTGGCAGGACGCGATCTACCGCAACGGCCCGATTCAGAATTACCAGATCAGCCTCAGTGGCGGCAATGAGCGGACAAAGTACTACGTATCGGGCGGCTATTTCAAGCAGACAGGTATCATGCTTAACTCAGGCTTCGACCGCTATAGCTTTAAATTGAACCTCGACCAGCAGATGAGCACCCGTTTCCGGTTGGGTACCAGCCTTACGCTGAGCCGTACGTATAACAATACCAGCGCACGGAGTGAGTTGGGCCTGCAAAACTCGGGAACGGTTTTAGGCGCGCTGGCCCAAATTCCAACGATTCCGATCCGAAATGCAAATGGTACGTACTCCATTAATCCGTTCCAGCAGCTCGACAACCCGGTCGGTAACCTGCTCGAGACGCACAATGCGGCTACGATCTATCAGGCCATTGGAAATCTTTATGGCGAATTCGACATCCTGAAAAATCTTACGCTACGCAGTGCGCTCAGTCTGGATTTCCGTACGCAGCTAGAAAACCAGTTTATCAGCCGCGACTATCCGGGTACGCAGAACGCCAGTGCCGCTACGCGTGGCAGTGCCCGAACCGGTACCAATCAACAGGTGGTCTGGTTGTGGGAAAACACGCTGACCTACAACCCGGACCTGGGGCGTGACCACGGGCTGACGCTGCTGGCGGGTCAATCCGTTCAGGAGTCGGATCGGTTCACATCCAGTGCGTCGGTAACGGGGTTCCCATCGAACGCCGTGCCGTATCTGTCGGCCGGTACGCAGTTTACGCAACCATCGAGTTACCAGGATCAGTGGGGCTTGATGAGCTATTTTGTCCGGGCAATTTACAACTATCAGGAGCGCTATCTGGCTACGCTGAGTGTACGGGCCGATGGGTCCAGTCGGTTTGCGGCAGGCAGTCGATTCGGGTATTTTCCGGCCTTGTCACTCGGCTGGCGCATCTCCAAAGAATCCTTCTTTCCCCAGAAAAAATGGCTGGGTGAAACCAAAATACGGCTCAGTTACGGGGCCAATGGCAACCAGGAAATCGGGGCATATCAACGGTTCAGTACGTATGGCTCAGGTTATAACTACGCCGGAACCAACGGGATTCAGGGTGGGATTGCGCCAAGCCAGATCGGTAATAACCAGTTAAAATGGGAAACGACCGGCCAGTATAACGCGGGTCTGGATGCCGCCTTTTTCGACAACCGCCTGACGCTGACGTTCGACGCGTACCTGAAACGAACGACAAACCTGCTGACCAACGTACCACTGCCGTTCAATGCGGGGGCGCAGTCGAATCAGATTATCCAAAACGTAGGAACGGTACAGAACAAAGGGATCGAGATTGGCCTCAACAGCACCAACATCCAGAGCCAGACGGGCGGGCTAAACTGGACAACGAATTTCAATTTCAGCCTGAACCGCAACCAGGTCGTCGACATCGGTACGTTACGGAATGAGTCGGGCCAGCAGGTCGCTCGGACGATAATTGGCGATTACACGATCACGCAAAAAGGCGCGCCCCTGGGTTCGTTTTATGGCTACGTTGTGCAGGGAATTTTTCAGTCAGCCAATGAGATTTCGCAGGCCGCTACCCAACCCAACAACCCACAGCCGGGTGATATTCGCTTTGCGGATTTAAACGGGGACGGCGTCATTGATGCCAACGACCGGACGATTATTGGGAATCCAAACCCGAAATTTTTTGCCGGGCTGACCAACACGTTGACTTACAAAGGTTTCGAGCTTAGTGCATTTTTTCAGGGCAGCTACGGTAACGACATCTACAACCAGAATCGGGTGAACATCGAGGGAATGGCCGATCCCTTTAACCAGACGACGCGGGTGCTGACTCGCTGGACACCGACCAACACCAATACCGACATTCCCCGCGCCGTTCGCTACGACCCCAATCAGAACAATCGATTCTCCAGCCGATTTGTGGAAAGTGGTACGTACACCCGTCTGAAAAACCTGACGGTGGCCTATAATTTTCAATCGAAACTCTTACAGCGGTTGAGTGTCAGCAGTGCCCGTATTTACCTGACCGGACAGAATCTCATCACCTTTACCAACTATACCGGCTACGATCCCGAAGTAAGCGCCGACCCTTTTTCGTCGGTTGGTTTCGGGCGCGATTACGGCGTATATCCACAAGCCCGCACCTACACGGCTGGTATCAATTTTAATTTCTAATAGGCTTTTTTTCAACCCCTAATCCCCACACCCCTAAATCCCCTTCAGGGGACTTAATCCAAGTGCAAGCCAAGTCCCCTTTGGGATTTAGGGGTGTGGGGATTCGTTTTAAACAGATTTCATTACATCGTCTAATGCGCAACGTCATGAAAAATATCGGTATCCTATTTCTTTTTGGTTTCGTGCTGGCGGGCTGTAGTGCGCTGGAAAAGAATCCATTACCCAGTATTACGCCCGAAAATTTCTTTCAAAATGCCGACGATGCCGAGTCGGCGCTGACGGCGGCCTATGATGCCTTGCAGCAGACCGGTACCTATGGGCAGGACCTGAACGTAGTGGGTGAGATGCCGTCGGACAATTGCACCAGCACCAACGGCGATGTGAATGCGATGGATCGGATTATCTGGACACCGCTCACCAGTCAGGTCAACAACGTATTTCAGGCTGCTTATATCGGCATCAACCGGGCCAACGTCGTGCTGAACTACGTCCCGGCTATCTCGATGGACACTGTTCGGCGAAATCAGATTCTGGGGGAAGCGCATTTTTTGCGGGCGCTGCATTATTTCAATCTGGTCCGGCTCTATGGCGGGGTTCCGCTACGTCTCCAGCCGACGGAATCGGGCGAAAGTGGTGTGGTCAATCTGGCCAGATCGTCTACCGAGGAAGTATATACGCAAATTAATACGGACCTGCAGCAGGCTGCGCAACTGACCATCAGCAATTACGGCAGTCAGGCTGCCAATCGGACGCGGGTGATAAAAACGGCAGTCAATGCGCTCCAGACAAAAGTATTCCTCAATCAGCAGCGGTGGGCCGAGGCTATCGCTGCCGCCACGCCAGTTATCAACAGTTCATTGTATCAGTTGACGCCGACGTTCAACGAGCTGTTTCCCCCCGAAAATAAAATCGAGTCGATTTTTGAAGTGCAGTTTGCCGGTACCGCCGATGGTGGGTTCATTTTGCCCGATCTTTTGTTGCCCTCGCCACCCGCTACGTATTCGTTTCCGAAATTTAACATCCCGACAGCGGAGTTGCTGACCTATGCCGATACACTCAACGACCAGCGGTGGCGATTCACGGGTGAGGTTACGCAGGCGGGCCGAAATCACGCCAGTTTCGTGATGGCCCGATCCAGTAGCGCCAATGACAATGGACCGTTTGTTTATAAGTGGCGAAGCGGACCCAATGCCTTCAATAGCCCGGACAACTACTACGTCCTGCGGCTGGCCGATGTTCTGCTAATGTATGCCGAAGCGGTCAATGAACAAAGTGGCCCTACCCAGGATGCGCTTGCCAAACTAAATACCATCCGAACCCGGGCGGGTTTACGGGCGCTCGCCCTGTCGGACGTAGCAACGCAGCAGGCATTCCGCAATGAAGTGGACCGGCAACGGCGTCTGGAGCTGGCTTTTGAAGGCGAACGCTGGTTCGATTTGCTACGCTACGCCCGCCAGTCAACAGGGAACCAAAGTGTTATGCATGCAGTAACGGCGCTGGATATCATTCAGCAGATGCGGGGCACGCGGGACGCCAATTATCTGCTGTTCCCATTTCCGCAAACCGAGATCAATAACAACGCCTTACTGCAACAAAATCCGGGGTATTAACTTCAGTATTTTCGTTTAGAGCCGAGCCGTGCCACGGTTCAAAACCGTGGCACGGCTCGGCTCTAAACGAAACTCATATCTTCAATCGTGAGTAGAATTTTTTGACTATCCCTGGCTTACTTAAACTCCTGTGAAGGCCGTTACCTCACTAAAAAGAGAGCTTATCAGGAAAGCTGGCTGGCCATTGGTTGATGACAGGTTGTCATTTACCCCTGCCTTGTACTATGAAAAGCTCAAATGAGTCCTGGTGGCCTGTAGATAGGCGCTTTCTCCGTTCATACAGCTGGCTAAGGAGGATAAGGCTTTATGGCTGTGCTGGATCCCTTGCGGGCTTACTCCTGGTTGGATGTAGCAGACGCTCCTTTTCAAATTGGTTTGTCGAAGAAGTCTCAAAACCCAATGCCACAAAGGTTATGGCAGTCCGGCTAACCCCAGACTATACGATTCTGGATGTGCAATTTACCAATCCAGGACAGACCTTTTATACCCATGAAAAGCAGGCTTTACCGATCGGCTATATTTGTGTTAGTCCCGGCACTAAACTGGTTGCTGCTCAGGGTCATCGGAGTTATTCGTTACTCAAAACCAAAGGCATTCGAACGTTGCCCCATGTAGTTAAGGTAGACCCTTTTGAACAGGTGCGATTTTCGCTGTACTTCGAGCGGCTGGATAAAGGAATCGAAACCTTTGATTGGGTCGATACGATCGTGCAGGATACGCACACGTTCCACTATGAATTTCCTGGGTTGTATGTTGCTAATCCCGTTGATGATCTTCCCGTTCGGTAAGCCAAAGTGGGCGGGAGAAATTAACTAGTAAAGGTGTTGTCTTGTCCTGTCCGAGTGACAACTGAGGTCAGAAAAAAATGACAAAATGTCATTTTTTTCTGAGTCGTAAAAACGTCGCTGGCTTTTGGCATACGGCTTGTTTAGAGGTTTTTTGACACGGTTTTTATGTCAAACCTTTAAACCAACTAATTACTATGTCACCTGTTAAATTCAATGGAAACGGACAACTGCCCTCTCTACTGGATGAATTCATGGGCAGAGACATGGACGAACTATTCAACTTTAACCGCAACTGGCCGGGCATTACCCGCTCCCAGGTAGGCACGCTGGTACCTGCCGTCAACATTCGGGAAGATGCCGATGGTTACCAAATTGATGTAGCCGCACCGGGTATGAAGAAGGAAGCCTTTAACCTGAGTCTGCATAACGGCAAGCTCACGGTGTCGACGCAGCAGCAGAACCAGCATGAAGAGCAGGACCAACAGGGTCAGTATACCAAGCGCGAGTTTAGTTATCACGCTTTTTCCCGCTCATTCTGGTTGCCTGATTCGTGTCAGCAAGACCAGATCCAGGCTCGTTATGAGGATGGTATCCTGCGCATTACGTTACCTAAAAAAGAGGAAGCCAAACCAAAGGCTCCTACCCAAATCCAGATAGCATAAAAGTGGTCGTTTCTCTGGCTGGGAGTCAATTCTCAGCCAGAGAAACAACCGATTAATAATGAGTATGTTCTGCATATAGACAGTGCCTGGGACTCCTCATTTAAAGCCAAATAGTAACGGAAATAGAAACGTGACGATGATGGCCCATACACTGTAAATGGGCAGGTAATCGGCAATGGCTTTACCGACTCCAGATAGCCTATCCTTCGTTGAAAGACCCCTGAAAAGTTGTGCCGTTACCAACAAAAGATTGAGCAGAATTAACACATTACTACCCAGCACCGCAGCTCTATTAGGTGTAATGCCCCAGGCTGAAATCCGGAACAAAATGGCCGACAGCGCAATACCATTCACAATCACCGTCACCGTCGACAGCAGAAAAAGAATCCAAAGTTCCGGTAGGCTTTTCGTTGTCTTGGAGGTTTCAGCTACGGAAAAGAAAATGATGGCCATAACACCGATCAGTAATGCGTTGAACATCAGCAGGAACTCCCGGTCATTATACGGGTCTTTGCCCGAATACAGAATGGCTACGAGATAAATGACCAGCATCACGAACACGAGCGGACTGAATAGTTTAGCCAGTACCGGCGACACTTTACCGACTAATTGCGGATTGGTCTGGGTGAGGTAGGTGCCAACAATGGGGGCCGCAGGAAGGCCAAAAACGACCACGTTTTCGAAATAAAACGTTTCAATCTTAAAGCCGATGAGCTTGAAAAGACCAAGTGTTATGGCGGTCATGATGCCGCCTGCGATCAGAATGAGCGTTGTCATAACGACCAGGTCGCCGTTATACCGTAAGTAGCTGAGCCGCTTCTCTTCGTTATTTCGGGTCTCGCCAACAAACGCAAAACCCAGTATCGACCAAAGAAACAGCAGGAGATGAATACACGATAAAATTAGCGTGTCGCTCTGTTTAACATCAGGAAAGAAATTGATAAATAGCAGACCAGCGAGGGTTAGGCCAGCTATAACCACTACGTTACGGGTTGATACGTTATTCTTCCAGGCGAAGTAGGCCGTTAGTACCGGAAAAATAATAAAGCCGATGTTTCTGGGATAGAAAAATTCCTGGTTTATGGCCAAAAAAGTTGGCAGCTTGGCGATAAGCCCGGCCACCAGCGAAGCCACGATCACAAGGGCTAGTTCACGGCCTGTGCCCCAGCTAAGCTCGTCAGGTTCATAATTGAGTCGTTCATTCCAGCCATCAGCCAATAGGTTCCCTTTCAGTTCCGGATAGAGTGTACGAAATGCCCGCTGAAAGGCAGTCTTGTTCGACCGGTACATCTTTTCAAGTTGCCCGGGGTCATTTAGATAAATGCGTATTTCCTCTTTCATGAGTTTATAGGTAGTTTGCTGAAAGTCAACTAATTAGTATTGGTTAATCCCACAAGGTGCCGTCTAAGCCCAAAACAAACCCCAGCCACAAACCGATAAGACAGACCAGTGCACTGACGATTGTCACAACGGCCTTATTTATACCGAACTGCTTCTGAAAATGACTAATGAAGTAAGTACATAACCCCCCCGTGGCTCCGGCTAACGGAACGATAAGTAGGGGCCTGATCATCCATAGCTTTCCCCAGGCGGGATTCGGTTCTCTAACCGAAAGCAGAAAAAGTGAGATCAGTACTAAGCCAATCCCGGCGCCTATCGCCATTCGTTTACCTAGTGAAGCCGGATAAATCGGCGGAGTCGTTAACCTGTTGCTCTGTGTCATGGTCATTTGGTTTTAAGCGTTATAATCAGTTTTCAACGGTTTCATTAAATACACTTTGAATTTCAAAGTGTCTAAGTAAAAAAAGCTGTTATCAGCTATTCAGCAATTCCCTTGATTAGTTTTTCCAGGGCATTTAGGTGATCGCTGAACGCTTTCCGGCCCAGCTCGGTAGCGGCATAACTGGTATTCGATTTTTTGTCGACAAATGATTTTTCTACCCGAATAAACTCGTCTTTCTCCAAGGCTTTCAAATGGCTAGCCAGATTGCCATCCGTCACATCCAGAAATTCCTTTAATGAATTGAAATCAAGCCTATTATTGACTGCCAGGGCCGCCATAATGCCGAGCTTGATCCGGCTTTCGAATGCTTTATGTAAACCATGAATCGATATCTTCACCTTTCGTACCGGTAATGCATATAAATGCCATACAAAATATGGGCTACGCCGAAGCCTACCGCCCAGCACACTAACCCGTACTCAACGTAGTAGGCGCTCAATAACCCCAGCCCTATCTGGATAAGCCCTAAACTTCTCACTTCTTCATACGTGAACTGACTGGCATTATACAAGGCCAGGCCATAAAACAGTAACGTAATCGGAGCCAGTAAGCCAATCAGTCCTTTGCCGATCAGAATAAGGAGTAGCAGCCCACCGGCAAGTAGCGGAACGGCCATATTGATCAGAAGCCGCTTTACGATAGCATTCCAGAGTTTCTCCCTGCGTTTTGTCGCCTTGTTATAGGAAAGCAGAACCGCTGTACCGATTGCCAGCACTAAAATGAGGCTGGCCAAACCAATTACTTTCAGCAAACCAGCCGATAGCTCACCTGAGTTGGTCGGGTTATAAACCAGTTTGTCAGGGTTAAAATCAAGCACTGCATAGGCAATGTAGACGCCTGCCAATGCATAAAGGCCCGCCATTATCCCGGCCCAGCCGGCGAGCGACAGAAATTTGGAAGACCGCTCCATGATGGAACGTATCTGGGCTATATCCCGAATGTAATCCTGTTCTTCCTGCATTTAAAAGCACTTTGAAATTCAAAGTAAAGGTAGAAATTATAGGTATGCAAGCATTGGCAGAAATTTTGATAATTAATTTCAGAATTTTTACAATTCTCCCGCTAGTCCGTCTGATTCAGCCATTTAACCGGGTTCTATATAGGGTCAACCTGATGAATTGGCTATGGTTGGCATCGCCCGGCTGATGGATGCAACTGATATGGCAGCCGGAAGGGTGTACTAGCGACCCGTTTACATAGTATCAGGCCGTTACGGAACTGGCGAATTCTTTGGGCGTCACGTGATAGACTTCCTTGAAGCATTGACCGAAGTAAGAAGGGGTTTCGAAACCCACCATATAGGCCGTCTCCGACACACTATGCCCAGCCCGAAGCAGATCAGCCGCCTTGCGCAGGCGATATTGCCGGATCAGTTCATTGGTCGATAACTGAGTGAGTGAGTGTACTTTACGTAGCAGTGTCTTGCTGCTCATCATCATGATCCCGGCTAACCGTTCGACATTCAGCGACGAATCGTCCAGGTGCGTCTCTAAGACGGTGTAAAGCGTTTTGAGCCAGCCCGTCTGTACGGTTTCCAGGGGCTGAGGCAATTCGTGCTTTATCAGTTGTTGCTGGTAAAGCGTTCGTAGTCGTTGCTGGCGGGTGATCAGATTGCGTAGCCGAAGCGATAGCTCTTCAAACTGGAAGGGCTTGGTGAGGTAGTCGTCGGCGCCCTGCCGCAACCCGGCCAGCCGACTGTCACTAGCAGCTTTGGCGGTCAGGAGAATGACTGCGATATGGTCCGTAGCTGGCGTGGTTTTCATGTAATGGGTTAGTTCGTACCCATCCATACCCGGCATCATCACATCTGAGACAACCACATCAGGAAGCTCGGCCTGAATCAATTGCCAGCCCAGATCGCCGGTGGCCGCTGTCAGTACCCGATACTGATGGGCCAGTTCATGCGCCAGAAAGGATCGGAGTTCGTCGTTATCCTCCACCACCACTACAAGGGGAGCGTCGGCCGCGACAGTATCATCAAGTGGGGTATCCTCCTGTTTGATGGGTGCCGGGAACCAGTTCCACAACGCCAGGGTATCGTCAACGGGTTCTTCATCAGCCGATAAAAACTCCACTGGTAAGGTAACCGAAAACAGGCTTCCCGAGGGCGTCGTCGCCGTTCCCGTACTACTCTGTACCGATACGTTACCCCCCATCAGTTCGGTTAGCTCGCGCACCAGCGACAGGCCAATGCCCGTTCCACTTTGCAGCCGCTTGGCCGACGGATCTACCTGATAGAATCGGTCGAAGATGTACGGTAAATTGCTGGCTGGAATGCCGACGCCACTATCCGAAACGGTTAATCGAATGCCAGCATCCGTTTCTAACTGAACCACAATATAGCCTGCCTGATGGTTGGCTCTCGCCGTGAATTTGATGGCGTTTGCAATCAGGTTATACAGGATTTGCCCCACTTTCTCCGCATCGAATAACCAGGTGCCCACTACATCGGTGTGATAGGTGAGCAGAATGCCCTGTTGATCGGCCAGTGGGATAAACGCCTGCACCAACTGCTCAAAAAACTCCCGCAAATTACCCGGCTTCGCATACACCTCAAGGTGACCTGTTTCGAGTTTTGCCAGATCCAGGAGCTGATTGATCAGGCGCAGCAGGTGGCGGGCATTTCGCTCAATAGACAGCAGATCCCGGTAGGTGCGCTGGCTTTCGTCCTGTTCACTCATCAATCGCTCAACGGGTGATAGGATGAGGGTCAACGGCGTGCGAAATTCGTGGGTTATGTTGTCGAATAGGCGGGTTTTAAGCTCGGCAATTTGCTGTAAATGAACCGACTGGCGAAGCTGACTAACGTGAAGGGCTGTTTTCTGAATCGTCAGTTCAAGATCACCCATGTTGATCGGCTTGAAGACGAAGTCGAAAGCCCCCCGATTCATGGCTGCCCGAACGTTGTTCATATCGCCGTAGGCCGACACCATCACGGCCCGGCCATTGGGAAGCAGGTTCGGAAGGTAGCCCAGCAACGTTAGCCCGTCCATATCCGGCATATTAATATCGACCAGCAGTACGTCGAAGTCGGCTTCTGCCTGGAGCAGTTCCAGTGCCTGCCGCCCGCCAGCAGCAAAGCGAAACTGGTAGGCGCCTTCCTGAATTTTATGGCGAAACAGTTGCTGAATCAGCGATACAATATCCTCTTCATCATCAACAACCAGTATTTTAGTACTCATTCACCGTTGGTGTTAAACGTTGGGTTTCTGCCGCCAGACTTACGGGCAGACGGATAATAAATTCAGCGTACTCGCCCTCCGTCGAGTTGACCATTAGCTCTCCACCGTGTCCTTTGGTGATGATGTCATAACTCAACGATAATCCCAATCCGGTGCCTTGCCCAGTAGGTTTTGTCGTGAAAAAAGGCTGAAAAATCTTCTCGATCACCGCCGGGCTTATGCCTGATCCATTATCCCGAACCTGTAAGGTAACCCAGTTGTTTACCCGCTCGGTAATAACAGTAACTTCGGGCTGATACGTCTCGTCGGCGATCTGTTGTTTTTGGGCTACGGCATAAAAGGCATTATTGAAAAGATTCAACAGCACCCGTCCCAGTTCCTGAGGAATCCCATCAATTCGACCGATGGAGGGATCAAAACTCGTCGTCAGTTTGGCATTGAACGTATTGTCCTTGGCGCGTAACCCCTGGTATGTTAGCCGTAGGTATTCTTCCGCCAGCGCGTTCAGGTTGGTGGGTCGTTTCTCGCCAACTTCCGTACGGCTGTGGTCCAGCATGCCTTTTATGATGGATTCGGCCCGACGTCCGTGGTGCGCAATTTTTTGCAGATTATCTTTTAGAAAACCCGCCAGTGTCTTCACATCGTCGGGGTGATTTGCCTCAAGCTCTTCCTGAAGTTCTTTAATTAACTCACCCGATACCTCGGAGAAGTTATTGACGAAATTGAGCGGATTTTGAATCTCATGCGCAATGCCAGCCATCAATTCCCCCAGCGAAGCCATTTTCTCTTTCTGTACCAATTGCATTTGGGCGGCCTTCAACTCAGCCAGCGATTGCCGGATTTGCTCGTTTCGCCGGATCAGCCGATCTTCCTGTTGCATATTCTCGATCCGGAAGATATATACCACCAAAAACAGCGTCAAAATAAACAGAAACAGGTTTACGTCGTGGACATTCGCTGATTCGGGCGTATGCCATAAAGGTGACACAACGGTTTGAGCGTACCGGACGAGAAAAAAAGCCACTACGTTCAGGATGAACAAAAACGCGATTGGTTTTATATCCCGAAAAAACAGCATCGGCATAATGCTGGCTGTGATCAACAAATATTCGCTACCATCATTTTGTTTGGCAATGGGGATGAGCGTGTATAAAAAGGTGTTCTGCAGAATCATGTAGTAAGACGCTGCCGTATACCGCCGGTAATAGTTGAGCAGAGCCGGTTCGAAACTGATCATGAAGGCCAGTACGGCAAACCAGAATGTGGGCCGATCGGGCGATACGATAAACGCCAGCATGTAGGAAAAATACACGCTAAGCCCAATGGCCGTGATACCATTGAGGACGCGAACGCGCTTACGTTCCCAAAGGGATAGATCGCTATGTACGCCAATGTTAATCCAGCGTTCCCAATGATGCGATAACCACTGAAAAGGTGTTTTTGTGATTACCTGGGGCGGTTGATCTGGTGTTTTAGTAACGATCGAATCCATGAACAGTTTTGAGGAAGGAAACCCGATCACAAATTAGATAAAATAGGGCTAAATTGTTAACAAACGAGCTGACGTACTGTTAGAAACTTGACGCTGCCAGTACATCAACCCGTTGATTTTGAGGTAACACAAGTCCTTCTCTTTAGGCTCCTTTCATATCTTTTGGTACTATTTCTGGCACGAACCAATGCTCACACCAGTTAGCTATTGATCCCCAGGTGCTGTTGCCAGTACGTTGTCAGGAAGAGGTTATACGGATCGCGTTGGGCACGTAGCGCCAGCACGTCATCCCATTTCGGATATAGGCTGCGAAGATACGATACGCCCTGAGCACCGTCTGGAGCTGGCAAGAATTTACCCCAATGCGGCCGGAAATCAAACGGAGCCAGTAGTTCCCAGAATTGTTGATAATACCCTTCTGGCGTGCCGTCGGTATTGTTGGCAAACCAGAACACATCAATCCGAATGACGTCGGTATTGTAGGCGGGACTCATCCAGAAATCACTTTTGCGACCCGCGTAAATTTCGCAGCAGAACGTGCCGGCCCGCTCGGGGTGGCTGGCGTCGGCATAAAAATCACGCAGCGTCGTCATGACGGCTTCGGTTTTGTCGAGTGGAATCCAGAGTTCCGTAAACCAGACCGGAAACAGTTGATCGCTCATCTGATTGTCCATCGGCAGGATCTCCCACCACACGTCGGTAAACGGCTGAACGGGCGTTGGCAACGTAACAAAAATATCGAGGATGCGCTCCATGATGGCGGGCTGAAGTTTTTTCCCCGCATCAATCAATATGGCCTCCAATATTTTATCACCTCCTGTGAGTTCACCTACCCAGGTTTGCCACCGCCCAAGCGCCGTAAAAATGATATCAGCTCCCGCCGTAGCGATGGTTGGTGATCCAAAAATATAGGGCACTTCTTTGTAGGGAACGGGGAAGACGGCGGGTTCGTTGGCGGGGTCCGTGCGGTTCGCCTGCCAGACGACCATGCGTTCCATACCCGGCTGAGGCCACCAGATTATACGGCTGTATTCACCCTTATGCTGTTGCGGATCGGGCAGGCCCCGGAAGAAATTAGCCAGACTAAGCCGTTTGGCATCGCCTGGCCCGAACAGGTCAATGCTGCAATCAGTAGGGGTGCTCACGGTTTCAGTGCCGGTAATATCGAAGGTCGGTTCGCACTGAAACACGACCTCGGTTACGATGCCCAGTAGGCCCCGGTGTGCAAACGCCAGTGCATAAAATGGATCATCGGGATTGTCGGGAGTTGGGCGTGTATACGTATTGGTTTCTACACCATTAGGTCCGTGGTTCATGATGCGTACCGAAACAACAGCACTCTCGAACGAATACAAGACCGAGCCGCCTGACGAGCCAGTCGCCATAAACCCGCCGACCGTCTGATGACTAATACCGCCTAAATCGGGCAATGCCCAGCCGGTAGAACCGATGCGTCGGCCTTTGTTAGGACCATCGAGGTAAGTCGGGTCGATCTGGTAAAGCAGCGAATTCTCGATGGTCGAGAGATTGGTCGGGTCGAACGGATCGTAGCCAAGATGGCAACCAGCCTGCACGCTTACAAGGCCAGTTGTTGCGTTGAAGGTAACATTGGCTAAGTACGCCAGAATGATAAACAGCGAGTTAGGCGATGCTTCTTCCTGGCCAATAAGCGGAAAGGAGTGGGCCGCCCCGCGCACAACTACTTTCAGGTTTTGCTGGCAGGCGTATTGCAACAGCGTCGAAATATTATCTTCGGTTTTTGGCAGGTAATACGTTATGTTGTCAATCTGTTTGGTTTCGATTGTACTGATATCGATCATGACTGGATGGATTTTGTTAAAGAGGTGAACAGATAGTAAAGAGTCGGAGGTCAGAACTTTACCCGGAGTCTGAACGATATACATTAAGTTTAGATAGACTTGTCAAGCGCCCGATCGTGCTTCCTGCAAAAAACCTTTAGGTCGGCTTCGGCGTTATCGGCGAAAGTTAATGTCAACTCAGGAAACGGTTCTCATGGCAGACAGTATTAAAACGGCGCTCATTACGGGCGGCTCGAAAGGCATTGGTTACGGCATTGCCGAAGTACTCATCAACGACGGTATTAAAGTAGCGATCACCAGTCGCTCATCGGTAGCGGCCGAATTAGCTGCGGCTAAACTCAACGAACTTAAACCCGGTTATGCGCTGGGACTTGCCGCCGATGTGCGGGATCTGGCATCGCAGCAAAAAGCGGTCGATACCGTGTTGACACAGTGGGGTAGGCTGGATTACGTCATTGCCAACGCGGGCGTCGGGCATTTTGCGTCCATTCAGGAATTGACGCCTGAGCAATGGAATGAAACCATCGACATCAACCTGACGGGTGTGTTCTACACCGCCAAAGCAACGCTGGACGCATTGAAGAAAACGGAAGGGTATTTTATCACCATTGCCAGCCTGGCTGGAACCAATTTCTTCGAAAAAGGAGCCGCCTACAATGCCAGCAAGTTTGGGTTGGTTGGTTTTTCGCAGGCCATCATGCTCGACCTACGTAGTGAAGGCATCAAAGTGACAACGATTATGCCCGGCTCGGTAGCG
This sequence comes from Spirosoma jeollabukense, assembly GCF_054777855.1. NCBI lineage: Bacteria > Pseudomonadati > Bacteroidota > Cytophagia > Cytophagales > Cytophagaceae > Spirosoma > Spirosoma jeollabukense. Next base: position 439,705 of record NZ_BAAHAD010000001.1, on the reverse strand, counting down.
TCTCACTTTAATGACCACGAACCCAGCGAAAAAGACGCCTGGAAAATTCAGCCCGAAGACATCGGCCAGATCGTCGCCGACCTCATTCATATGCCTGCCCGCACCTTGCCCAGCAAAATTGAAGTTCGTCCGACACGACCGGGTGGGAAATAGGAAGTTAGTCTGATAAACCAGTCATTGACAAAACCTTACTAGGTGAAAGTGAAGATTCATTTTCGGTTAGTGAGGTTTTGCCGTTTATCCCAAAAGGTTGATTATCATTTAGAAATAAGCTTATCTTGGTGCTAAAGATAATTTCTTGTAAGAATCCAATATGAAAAAAGTTACCGTTTACCTATCGATGCTGCTGGCCTGGCTGGTGACAGATAGCGCGTATTCACAAACCAAATTAGTTGAGAAAGTAACCCGGAAAGGGAATGAACTCCTGATTCCCTTTGAGAAATACGTATTGCCCAATGGCCTGACGCTGATCGTTTCTGAAGACCATTCCGATCCCATCGTGCATGTCGACGTAACGTATCATGTGGGATCAGCCCGGGAGGAAATCGGCAAGTCGGGGTTTGCTCACTTTTTCGAGCATATGATGTTTCAGGGGTCCGACCACGTCGCCGACGATGAACATTTCAAGATCGTGACCGAGTCGGGCGGTACGTTGAACGGGTCTACCAACCGTGATCGTACGAACTACTTCGAAACGCTGCCGAGCAACCAGCTCGAACGGGCGATCTGGCTCGAAGCCGACCGCATGGGGTTTCTGCTGGATGCGGTGTCGCAGAAAAAATTCGAGAATCAGCGGGCAACTGTCAAGAACGAACGGGGCCAGAACTACGACAACCGCCCCTATGGGCTGGCGGGTGAGTACGTGGCTAAAAACCTGTTTCCCTACGGTCATCCGTACTCATGGCTAACCATCGGTTACATTGAAGACCTGAACCGGGTTAATGTAAACGATCTGAAAAACTTTTTCCTGCGGTGGTACGGTCCTAATAATGCGGTGCTGACCATTGGAGGGGACGTAACGCCGAAGCAGGTGCTACCGTTAGTTGAGAAATATTTTGGCAGTATTCCGCGCGGGCCTGAAGTGACCAAAACGCAGGTACCGACACCCGTTTTAGACAAAGACCGCTATGTATCCTACGAGGACAATGTGCGGTTTCCCATGCTTCAGATGGTCTTTCCAACGGTGCCGAATTTCCACCCCGACGAAGCTGCTCTCGATGCGCTGGCCGAGATTCTGGGCGGGGGTAAGAGTTCGCTGTTCTACAAGAACTTTGTGAAAAATCAACTGGCCGTTCAGGCAAATGCGTCGCATCCGGCAACGGAACTGGCCGGTCAGTTTGCCCTAACGGTGCTGCCCTTTCCCGATAAGCGGTTAGACAGCACGGAGGCTATCATTCGCCGGACAATGGCTGAATTTGAACGGCGGGGCGTTACGGACGACGACATTGCGCAGGTGGCTGCCACGCGGGAGGCTCAATTGATTGAAGGGCTGTCCAGCGTGTCCGGAAAAGTATCGCAATTGGCTCAGTTTCAGACTTTACTTGGTGAGCCGAACTACCTGCCACAGGAGCTTAAACGCTACCGGGATGTTACGAAAGCCGACGTAATGCGTGTATACAATCAGTATATCAAAGGGAAGCATGCAGTGATTCTGACGGTTTACCCGAAGGGAAAAGCGGAGATCGTGGCCAAACCCGACAACTACACTGTTTCGACGGCGGGCTACAAAGCACCTGATTATGGCTACAATGGCTTGACCTACGCCAAAGCGAAAGATTCGTTCGACCGGAGCAAAAAGCCGGGTCCCGGTCCTAATCCAGCCCTGAAAGTGCCACCGTTCTGGACCGATAAACTGCCCAACGGCCTGAAGGTTATTGGCACCCGTAACGACGAAATTCCGACTGTAACGATGTTGTTCACCATCAAAGGGGGACATTTATTGTCGGCCAACGAACCGTCGAAAGCGGGTATTGCGCAACTAACGGCTGCGCTGATGAACGAAGCTACTCAACATTATTCCAACGAAGAACTGAACGTGAAACTGGAGAAATTAGGGGCCAGTATCAGTGTTCGGGCGGGCACCGAGGATATTAACATCACGGTTGAGTCAATGACCAGGAATCTGGATTCGACCCTGGCCTTGGTTGGGGAGAAACTCCTGCACCCCAAGTTTTCGCCCGACGATTTCGACCGGCTTAAGAAGCAGCAACTGGAACTCATTGCCAACCAAAGCACGCAGCCAGTCGTCATTGCCAATAAAGCCTACAACCAGTTGCTCTATGGGTCCGGTAACATCCGGTCGATTCCGGTGAGTGGTACGGCTAAAACGGTGGAATCCATCACACTCGACGATGTGAAGGTGTTTTACCAGAACTACGTATCGCCATCGGTGACGAACCTGGTGATTGTGGGTGACGTGGAACAGGCGGCTGTATTACCCAAGCTGACGTTCCTGAACAAATGGGCCGCCAAACCGGTAACGATGCCAAAGCCCGTGTCGACAAAAAAGATTGATAAAACGCGTATCTATCTGATTGATAAGGAGAAAGCGGCTCAGTCGGAAATTCGGATTGGCTACCTGACGGATATGCCTTTCGACGCCACAGGCGAATACTATCGGACAGGGCTGGCTAATTACATACTTGGCGGGGCTTTCAGCAGCCGTATCAACATGAATCTGCGCGAAGACAAAGGCTGGACCTACGGCGCTCGGTCGGGATTTTCGAGTACGAAAACGCCCGGTCCCTTTACGGCGCAGGCGGGCGTCAAAGCAGCCGCTACCGATAGCTCGGTGGTGGAATTTGTCAAAGAAATTACCAACTACGGTAAAACGGGGATTACTGATTCGGAACTGACGTTCGTGAAAAGCTCCCTCGGTCAGGTTGACGCACTGAAATATGAGACATCCCTACAGAAAGCGTTTTTCCTGAGTCGCATTATTGACTATGATTTACCGAAAAATTTTGTGGAACAGCAGAGCGCGATCCTCAAAAATATCACGAAGGAGGAGATCAACGCCATTGCCCGGAAACACCTGCCGGTCAGCAATATGATTATCGCTGTAATTGGCGATAAAACGCTTATTAAACCCGGTTTAGAGCGCCTGGGTTATGAAATCGTTGAGCTAGACAAGGAAGGTAATCCGGCAACTACAGCTACCACGGCGGCACCCGCTCCCGCTAAAGCCGGGTCTTCGTCGGACAACGCTCCGGCTAAGAAAAAGATGGAGTAAAATGACGTTGGCTTTTCGACAGGCTAAAACAGGATTGAAGCATAAAAAAACTGTTTTAGCCTGTCGAAAAAACAAGAATTACCGCTCCGCAAAGAGCTTGATGGCTTCTTCATTTCTCTGCTGATGGGCCAGGGCAGGCGCTGTAAATCCTTTTTCATCCTGAATGGACGTATCGGCTCCGTGATCGAGCATGATTTTTACCAGCGTATTCCGGCCAAACAACGTAGCAAACATCAATGCGGTGCTACCATTGCTATTTTGCCGGTTCAAATCGGCACCATGTTGAATCAATAGCTCGGCAATCTCCTCGTAGCCTTTAAAACAAATACCCATTAGCGCCGTGTTGCCGCTGGCATCCTGTGCGTTTACGTCGGCGTTGGCGTCCAGCAGCGCTTTTGCCGCTTCCATATGACCTCCATAGGTAGCCACGACCAGGGGCGTAAAGCCTTTGTCATTTTTCATGTTAATATCTACGCCCTTGCCAATCAGCTCGTTAAGCTGCGCTACGTCGCCTTTGCGGGCAGCATCGAAAAGGGAATATTCTGGTGGAATTGAATAGAAAGACATACTGAATAGAATATATTTAGTGGCCCTGTGTGAACCAGCGTTCCGAACTGGAAACACTTACTCTATCACCCTTGTTCTGCGACAAATTAACGTTCATAGTAGAACAAAATTGGTTAAAGCCAATGCTTTTGTCCTAACGCACAGATGTTTGCAGGGTACTAAGTAAACTAGAAAAGAAACTCTTTTGGTCGATAATCCATAAACGATTATTTTCCCTTTACGGCATAACTCAGCGCGACCAATACTAACAGCAAGGCTAATGAGCCGAAAGCCGTAGCGAGTGAAAAATGTTGAGCGATAAAACCCAGAGCAGAGGGCCCCGCCAGCATACCGGTATAGCCGATGGTTGTAATGGCTGGTATGCTAACCGTTGGCGCTATGCCCGGCAACCGGCCTGCTTCGCTGAAAAATATAGGAACAATATTAGCCGCGCCCAAACCCAGTAGCACAAAGCCCGCCAATACGCCGGCCACCCAGGGGCTCAGGACGGCAATACCTAATCCGACGGCACCCAGTAGGCTACCAATCACCACGACTGTTTTGCCATTCAGGCGAGCCACTAGTTTATCCCCTACTAACCGCATTATCGCCATAGCGACGGAAAAGGCTGCATAACCCGCCCCCGAAAACGCTGGGTCGACTCCTTTGGTGTCCCGCAAAAAGATGGCACTCCAGTCGAGAATGGCCCCCTCTGCCAGAAAAACGGCAAAGCACATAAAGCCCAGAAATAAGACGCTGCCGCTCAACCAGCCGAACCGCTGGTTGACCTCATCAGACTTTTCAGTTGCAGAGAACGTAGCAATCGCCTGTCGCTCTACCGCTAAAGGAAATAAGTATTTGTATTGAGTTAAGCTAATGACGATCATCAGCACGGCAATACTGACGATGGCATAGACCGGGTTAACTCCCAGCTTAATCAAAAAGCCTAATCCCAGAGACCCGAACAGGCCACCCACACTAAACAGGCCATGTAAGGAGGACATGATGGGCCGTCCGAACAGGTTCTGCACCTGTACGCCATGCGCATTCATGGCTACGTCAATGGTGCCAATGCTTGAACCGAAAATAAATAAGGTTATTGCCATCGCCGTGATGGATTTGAGGATGAGCAGCAACGGCAGAACAATAGCCATGACAAGTGCTGCACAGGCTATGACCACGCGGCTGCCATAGCGGCTTACCAGCCAACCCGAGGTAGGCATCATCACCATGGCCCCACCGCCCAACAGCAGCAGTAACAAGCCGAGGTTGGCGTCGTTCAGGGCTAGGCGATCTTTGGCAAAAGGAACCATCGGTGCCCAACTGGCCATTCCCAGGCCGCAAACCAGAAAAATCAACTGGGTGGCGATGCGGGCCTTTACAATATGTCCTGATGGTATTGCTACATTCATAACGCAGGCGGATTAAACGTATAGAAAGCGTGTGTGCTCAGTGTCGGCCTTAGTTGCCTAGACGGATACGGTTTTTCGCAAACGTACCGGATTTTCGGTCCAATCGCCAAAACAAAATTCAGGGATTCCATGAAATGCTGTTGCCTGGCAGCCCAGAGTCTGGGTAATTTTACCAACGTACTACCACCATCGCAGGTTTGTAAGGATGAAGTTTTCGAACGGTTAGTTAAGCAATCAGAGACGTTTGCTACGTGTGTAGAATCACTTGCAGCGGAGGCTCTACAGGAAGACGTTTATTTCTTTACCCGCTGGGCACCCGCCCCACGACTGATTATAGTTTTTACTCTCTGCGAGCAAAACAAACGGGAGTTCAGTATGTTTGGCTAGCTAACCAACCATACTGAACGATGACCCCAGCAACTGAAAATCAGAAAACTATGCAAACCCGCTGTTGCGTTGTGGGAGGTGGCCCGGCCGGTATGATGCTGGGCTTTCTGCTGGCCCGGTCCGGCGTTGACGTAGTCGTGCTGGAAAAACATAAAGATTTTCTGCGCGATTTTCGGGGAGACACGATCCATCCGTCCACGCTGGAGTTGCTGGTCGAACTCGGTTTACTGGATGAGTTTCTTGAGCTATCCCATCAGGAACTACGTAGCGTTCAGATCACGGCCGATGGACAAACCGTACCCGTCGCTGATTTTTCGCACTTACCGGTGCATTGCCAGTTTATTGCGTTCATGCCACAATGGGATTTCCTGAATTTTATGGCCGAAAAAGGCGAACAATACCCTAGCTTCCACCTGCACATGCAAACGGAAGCGACCAATATTATTGAAGAAAATGGAAAAATAACCGGCGTACGGGCTACTACGCAAGCAGGTGACTTAGTAATCAAGGCTGATTTAGTGGTTGGTACTGACGGCAGACGTTCCACCATCCGGGAAAAGGCGGGGCTGGCCGTTCAGGATTTTGGTGTTCCAATCGATGTATTGTGGATGCGGATTCCCAAAGATCCAGCCACGGGCGAGCAGTCGCTGGGGTATCTGAAATCGGGCCAGTTTATGGTCCTCATTGACCGGAATGATTATTTTCAATGCGGCTTCCTCATTCCAAAAGGTCAGTTTGAGTCAGTTAAACAGCGCGGGCTGGCCGCTTTGCAGGCCGACATTCTGAGTCTGGCTCCTTTTGTCGGCGGGTATGTGAAGGAACTGGATGCGTGGGATAAAATTAGTCTGCTGACCGTCAAGATCGACCGATTGCGGCAATGGTTCAGGCCCGGTTTACTGTGTATTGGCGATGCTGCCCACGCCATGTCGCCAGCCGGTGGTGTAGGCGTTAATCTGGCTGTTCAGGATGCGGTTGCTACGGCAAATCAATTGGTTCCTGCGTTCCAAAACGGACAGGTAACGGTCGATACGTTGGCGCGCATCCAGCGACGGCGGCAGTGGCCGGTTCGCGTTATTCAGGCGGGGCAGATTTTTATTCATAAGCGGCTAATCAATGCGTCGGTAAGCGACCCTTCAACTATTCCGCCGTTCATTCTCTGGCTGTTCCGACACATTCCTGCTTTTCGGCGATTACCCGCTCGCCTGATCGGCATGGGTCCGCGCCCCGAACACATTCGCATTACGCCTAAACAAGCTTAATCCGGCTGTGATGGCAGTTTCTCCAACCCATTTCCTTTGCGTTTCAGTCGGTAGGTGAGGCCAACTACTACGTTGTTTTTGCCGGAAGCCATTTGTGGGGTAAACACGCCACTTTCGAACGTAGCGGGATTGTAGTTCGTCTGATTAACGACGCCAAGCTGAAGAATCCATTGCTTATCGAGCTGATAGCCAATGCCGGCGTAGAACCGGTTTCGCTCAAATGTGGGACCGATTGGGTTGAGGAAAATCTCGTCGTAAACGGATAGAAAAACGGTTTTGTCGGTGATGGTTCGGTTGTTGATCGGCACAAATGCATTCAGCCGATAACGGATACGGTTGCGGTAAGGCGTTGTGCCATCGCGATACGTAAACCACCGTTGCTCGACCCGGTACCGGTGTTCAAATTTTATGCGGGATAGGTACTGATTGATAATCAGCTGTTCCCACAACCGCTTCTCGGTATTTAGCGGTCCAGCCGATAAATCCTGATAATCATACGTAGCGTAATGCCCACCGGCTACCATCAGGGAAAAATTACGATCAACGTCATAGCTGACTCCGGCCTTCAATTCATTATAAAAATACTGTCTGAACAGGCCATTGCTACGGGCCTGTATTTCGGCGAATCCACCCCATTTTTTCTCGCCAGTTGGCAGTTGAATCGTGCCAATCAGCCAGGTTCCCCAGGGCGTTGTGGGGGTAAGCGATGTTTGGGCGAGGGTCTGGCTGAAGGTATAGACAGATAGGGAAGCAATCAGGCAGAGGGTAAATCGGAAGCGGTTCACAAAGAAAACTTAATACGGTCCTGCAAAGCTACAGGATGTTAATAAGCTGTGACCTACATCTGCGTGGAGTTAACAATTTGATAATCTACCTGGACGTCTATTAATAATTGCGTAACATTAACCACGTGACAAGGGGGCTAACTCGTCCTGATACCAGATCGCCTAATTACCTTTCCCTCAATTCATTCCGTGAAATTTGCATTGAGTAATTTATATTACCTACCTTATCGGCATAGCTATAAACTCATCACCTGAAATTCCTCCCATAAGCTTATGAAATTTCTAGTCATCCAACGAACGATGTTGCTGCTGAGCCTTTCGGCCAGTATTAGCGTACTGGCAGCTGGTCCGGCTCCAAAACCAGCCGTCGATCGTAAATACACGATTGAGCAATTCATGAAAACCATTCGCTTTGGTGGCGCCGACATTTCGCCGGATGAGGAGCGGGTGCTGTACAGCAGCAACCAGGATGGGGTGTTCAATCTGTACGAAATTCCGTTTGGTGGTACTGGCCAGCCCAAACAACTGACGTTCTCGAAAACCAATGCCATCTTCGCAATTGGCTATTTGCCCGACGGCCGCATCCTCTACAGCAGCGATCAGGGCGGTAATGAGTTGAACCACATCTACCTTCGTGAGAAAGATGGCGCTGTATCGGATCTGACACCAGCCGAAAAAGCGAAATTTCAGTTTGGGGGCCCGAGTTATGATCGGAAAAGTTTCTTCTATCAGTCGAACCAACGTAACAAAGCCGCTTTCGATCTGTATGAAATGGATATGGCGACGATGAAGCCCAAACTGATTTTTGAAAATCCGGGCGGTTTCTTTCCGGGCGATGTATCACCTGATAAGCAGTACGTTGCGCTGACCAAAACGACTACAACGGCCAACAGTGACACGTATCTGTATGATACAAAAACAAAAGAAACCAAACTGTTGACCAAGCATACGGGTGAGGTGAAAAACGGCCCGGATGGGTTTACACCTGACGGTAAAAAGCTACTGATTTCGACAGATGAAGGCAATGAGTTTTCGTACGTGAAAGCCTACGATCTGGCAACGGGACAGAGTACAGTACTCGACAAAGCCCAGTGGGATATAGTTGCTGATTACCTTTCTTACAAAGGCCGCTATCGGGTATTGATGGTTAATAACGACGCCCGAACGGAACTGAAAATTATTGACACCAAATCCAGTCAGGCGGTTAAGTTGCCAGCCTTACCCGGTGGCGACGTAACGGGCGTCACGATTGCGGACAGTGAAGGCAAGATGATTTTCTTTGTCAATAGCTCGAATTCACCGGCAACGTTGTATTCGTATGATTTTAAGTCGGGTAAAGCAACGCCTTTGGTACGTGGTTTGAACCCCGAAATCAACGCGGAGGATCTGGTGTCGGGCGAAGTGATCCGGTATAAATCGTTCGACGGGATGGACATTCCGGCACTGCTCTACAAGCCTAAAGACGCCAAATCCGGCGACAGGCTTCCGGCAATCCTGTCGATTCACGGTGGACCGGGCGGACAAACCCGGCTGACGTATTCGCCCCTGGTTCAATACCTGGTCAACAGTGGCTACGTTGTACTGGCCGTCAATAACCGGGGCAGTTCGGGCTATGGGAAAACGTTTTATGCCGCTGATGACCGCAAACATGGTGACGCTGACCTCAAAGATTGCGTTGAATCGAAGAAATTTCTGACTGGCACTGGCTACGTTGACCCCGCTAAAATTGGTATTATGGGCGGGTCGTATGGTGGTTATATGACGCTGGCAGGTCTGACGTTCACGCCCGATGATTTTGCCGTGGGTGTCGATATTTTCGGCGTGGCCAACTGGCTCCGCACCCTCAACAGTATGCCCGAGTGGTGGGGGCCACAGCGTGATGCGATGTTCAAGGAAATTGGTCATCCCAAAACAGATTCAGTGGCTTTGTACAACAAATCGCCCCTGTTTCATACCAAACGTATCAAAAAACCGCTACTGGTAATTCAGGGCGCCAACGACCCGCGCGTACTGAAAATAGAATCAGACGAGATTGTCGCGAATGTAAAGAAGAACGGGGTGCCGGTTGAGTACGTTACATTCCCCGACGAGGGACATGGTTTTGTCAAAAAGGAAAACGAAATTACGGCTTACAAAGCCGTTCGCGAATTTCTGGATAAGTACCTGAAAGGCACGCGTCAATAAGGCGGTTAGGCGGTTAGGCGGTTCGGCGTAGTCTCTGACTACGTTGTAGCGATATCCGGTCTCTGACCGGTAATAAAGTACTTGGATTCCGGTCGGAGACCGGATATCGCTACAACGTAGTCAAAGACTACGCCGAACCGTTTACCGTTCACTTAACTTTCATAAACACTTCCTGTCCGTTTAATTTAATACCCGTTACATTGGTTTCGCCTTCGTACTGAAGCGCCAGTCGATGGCCATCTCTGGCGATGAACTGTTTGGCTGTTTGCGGAATAATTTCGGTTAGATTGTTTTCCCAATCCGGTTTAACGTAGAAGCGGCCCCTGGTCACTACGTTCAGCCAGACGTTTCGTGGTGCATGCCGACGGTAATGAATGACACCTGCCGATAGCATAATCAGGCCCAGACACACGGCTGCGATGGGCTTTAGTGTTGGCTAAGCTGGGTGTACCACGGAACAAGTAAACCGATGGTACTGGCCAGTTCGGTCACGCCCATCATCCATTAGTTTACTTCTTGGGCATGGCGGCTGTCATCGTCATTTCAACACTGGCCCCAAAGACCAGTTTGGCCACGCCCACTGTTGTTCGGGCGGGGTAATTCCCTTCCTTGAAAAATTGTTTATAGACGGTATTCATCTTGGCAAAATCGTCCATGTTGCTCAGGTATACCGTTACACTCACGACGTCATCAAGCGAGGCACCGGCGTCCTCCAGTACCGTTTTGATATTTTGAATGGTTTGTTTGGTTTCGGCCTCGACCCCTCCCTCCACGACTTTGCTTGTTTGCGGATCTGTGCCCACTTGCCCGGACACAAACAGCAATCCATTGCTGATAACGCCCAGGCTAAACGGGTAGGGCGAGGAAGTAGCCGCAGCTTTTCGGGGCTTAACGATCTGCTTGTGCTGCGCTACACCGGAAAGACTGGCACCAAGGATGAGGAAGGAAATCAGGAAGTACTTCATGAGGGAATTGGGTTGAATTGATTATAAACAGGCGAATTGATTCTGATAGTCCGGGTAAAATCCCGTGTTTTTGATTGGCTCCCATCCGGAAAAATGGCTGATCAACGCTGGTATTTTCCGAAACTGCCTTAGGCCGACGATTAGGAGAACAGGAATCAGCCAGCGTAACCGTTTTTTCATGCAGCCATGATGATAAGCAGGAGGGAAGTGCATAAAAATAAGCACTGTAGTCGAATCTCTATAGGTTTACTTTCTTCATACAACTTTTGTCTCAAAAAGTACAAAGAATACGTTTCCCCTGGCGATGAAGCCGCCGAAAGCCAATAAATTTACCGTGCTGTAAGGTAGGTAGCAACCTGCGTTACTCAACTATCAACGTATCACCAAGTTAACATGAAACATAGTCTACTTTTTATCGCCATTTTCTTCGGTTGGAGTGCTTGCCAGGCTCAGGTTGTGACGAATACGCAAACCGCATCGGACAGTATTATGATCACGATTTTTCTGAAGCATCAGCAGGATAAAAGCCTGAAACAGATTCAGGAAATACAGAATCAGAATAAGTTTCTGGAGATGTTTCCGCCCAAAGAAGCACGGGTTGTGTCCTGGTACGTGATGATGGGCATTGGGCAGGTGGTGACGGTAAAGATTCCCGCCAAAAGTCTCAGAGCCCTGAATCTGACGATTGAAAATGGGGCCTGGGGTGCCTATAATACGGAGTTCTACCCGACTTACGACTTCGTCCCCGTCTGGCAAAACGCCATAAAAAGTAAGAAATAAAGTGGTCAGAGGGCGCTGAGGTCAGGTTATAGCCTGATCCAGCGTACGTAGTAGCCTACTTTTCAGGCATTAGTCCCCACACGATTCGGTGTATCTGGGCTACTGAACACACCTGCCTATCGTGGCTTTTCTACAGGCGCTCAGCACGTTCTACAACTGGTTATGGCTATTGAAACTACTACTGGTCTTGATGCTGACCAGCGTTTTGGTGTGGCTAACGTATCAATTTGGAGTGTGTAATACGTGGCCAAGCGTTTTAATTAAATGCAAGGGGATTCCCACGTTCAGTGAAATAGCCAACCTCCCAAAGCTCTAAAATTTCCTTAACGTTTTACTGATCGCAGCTTTCTGTAAGCTCGTTCACGCGGATTAGAATAGATACTTGTAATATTATTTGTATATATAATTTTCTTGCATATTTTTGTTTGAAAATTAAGCGCAGGTAATCACCATAACGTATGGATTCAGCTAATCAGGAATTTTTACGGGGAACACTTAAGACGATTGTTCTTCAGTTGCTGGCTCAGCAGGGACGAATGTACGGCTATGAAATCACGCAGGCCGTCGAAGACCGTACCGGGGGCGAACTGACGCTCACCTTTGGTGCACTTTATCCGGTGCTCCACAAACTGGAAGACGAGGGCTTATTGATTACAGAAAGTCAGGAGGTTGATGGGCGACTCCGTAAGTATTACCGGCTTACTCCAACAGGAAGTGAGACCGCTGTACGAAAAGCCGGTGAATTTGACCGGTTTATTCAACTCATGCGCCTGCTTATCAGGCCTTCGCCGGATGTGGTCTTCGGACACTAATTGATGGCCATTCTTTATTCATTCGCTCCCTTTCTTATTTATGAACAAACTGTCTCGCGATCAACTCGACCACTTAGCGCAACAGATTCAGCAAACCAGGCCGCATCAGGCGCTGCAAGCCGAACTGCTGGACCATATAGCCTCCCTGATTGAACAGCGCCTGGATCAGGGTCAGGAGTTTTCAGTGGCTTTTGATCAGGTCATGCAGCAGGCCAATCCGCATGCACTGGCCCAGTTGAAACAACTGTATCTTAGGGAGTTTACTAGTAGGTCTTCGCAAGCTATGGCGGTTGCCCTGCGAGGTAGGTCACGGGCCCAACGACGTCCGGCAACCAGACCTTTTCAATACATGCTGCTCTCCAGCGTACTCACCTTTCTGCTATTGATGGGTTTTCTGATCCTGGTTAGTCGACCGCTCGCTGTGCCAATAGGGGCGTTCCAGACTGCCTGGGGAGCAGGGCTGGCGGGATTGGTGAGTGTGGTTGTCGTTCGGTGGTGGCTGGGCCATAATCGACATAAAACCAGGCGATTGCTGACTGTCTGATCCCGCCTTTACCTGTAAACTGCAAAGTCCTATTCCAACCTAATTCCTTTTTCCGATGATTGTTCACTACTTCACGGTGGCCCGGCGCCACCTGTGGCAAAACTGGCCTGTCAATCTTATTAGCCTGCTGGGACTGTCGGTGGGTTTGGCGAGCGGTTTGGTCATTTTTTTGGTGGTCAACTACATGTTTAGCTTTGATCGCTACCACCCGCACCTGGATCGTACGTACTGGATTGTTACCGACATCAAACGGGAAACAACCATGCAGACCGATGCCGCCCCGCGACCGCTGGCCGATGTGCTCCGGCGCGACTACGCGTTTGTGGAGAGCGCGGTCCGGTTGGAAACTTTCTTTGGCCGTACCCTGAGCGTTCCAAATGGCAAGGGTGGCTGGGTCAAAAAGTTTGCTGAGGCTCGTAATGTCTGCTTTACCGAACCCCAATACGTCGATCTGTTCGGTGTGGAGTGGGTGAGCGGCAACCCGAAGACGGCCCTGGCGGCTCCCAATACAATTGTACTGAGTGAGCGATATGCCCATAAATATTTCGACACGGCACCGGCCCTGGGTAGGACCCTGCGCTTAGACAACCGAACCGACCTGACCGTTACGGGGATTGTCAGGGACCCACCGGCCAATACCCAGCTTCGGTACGACGCGTTCGTCTCGTATGCTACCATTCCGGTATTGGATGGCCCGACCGCCTTGGCCGATTGGCAGGGACTACAGGCGATGTGCTTTGTGCGGTTGCGGGAAGGGACTGATCCTGCTTTGCTTAGCCAAAGCTTAGCGGCCATTCGACGCAGGAATCTGTCGCCCAAGGAAGCTACTCAGTTTGACTATCAGGTTCTGCCCCTGGCCGAACTCAACCATCAACGTAGTGGTACGGCTCCGCGGCCGGTCCTTTATGTCCTGATCGGGGTAGGCATACTGCTGGTTATAGCGGGCTGCATCAACTTTATCAACCTGGCAACGGCCCGAGCGCTGAAACGGGCGCGGGAAGTTGGCGTTCGCAAAGTGATGGGCAGTACACGCTGGCAGTTGGTTGGCCAGTTTATGCTGGAAACGGCCCTGTTGGTGATACTGGCTACGTTCGTCGCCCTCGTACTGACCCAACTTAGCTTGCCGATAGTCAATCAGACGTTGGCGGCTACCATTGAAATGCTACGTCCGGACCTATCCATTGTTGATGTGGTTCAGCGTCAGGCAGATGGGTGGTTTCTGGGGCTTATTATCAGCGTAATCATTTTATCGGGCCTTTATCCAGCGCTCGTGCTGGCCCGTTTCAATCCGGCGAAGGCACTCACCAACAATCCGGCGACTCGGGCTGTAGGTCGGCTAACGATTCGGCAGGGCCTCATTCTGGGACAGTTCGTGTTGATGCAGTTGTTTATCCTGAGCGTGCTGGTCATCACGACGCAGCTTCAGCACATGCAGCGGGCTGAATGGGGTTTTCGCCATGAATCGACACGGGTCGTTTTCCTGCCCCAGCAGCAATCCATTCCCCTGACGCACCTGCGTGAGCAGTGGTTGCAGGTGCCGGGCGTCGAGCAAGTTTCTTTTGGTAGCGACATGCCCGCGTCGCCCCACAACCACCCCAGTCCGTTCAGCTATCACACCGCGACCCAGCCTGAACCCTTTGAAACCCGCATTCGGGCGATTGATGAGCATTACCTGTCGGTTTTCGATTTGTCGCTGGTGGCTGGTCGAAACGTCCGGTCTACCGATACGACGGGGCGCGACGTATTGGTGAATGAAACGCTGGTGAAGCAATTGGGTGTCTCCTCTCCGGCTGCGGTGCTGGGTAAACCCATGCGGGTGAAAGACGTTGACCGGGTTATTGTCGGTGTCGTGCGGGACTTCCGCAGCGGAGATCTGCACCAGCCTATTTTGCCTATGACGCTGATTCACGATCGCCCGCACAGCCGGGTAGCGATGCTGCGCCTGAATTCAACCTACGCCGATCAGGCTGGTCAGGCTATTCAGCAGGTCTGGGACAAGGTACTGCCGGATCAGGTTTATCATGCAGAGAACCTATCAGATCTGATGAATCGCTTTACGGAGCTGGAGCGTTTACTGGCGGGGATGGTCCAGGCGTTCGCGCTGGTGGCGATTGGGCTGAGCTGTCTGGGTCTGTACGGGCTGGTTACGTTTCTGACGGAGGCAAAAGCCAAAGAAATTGGCGTTCGTCGGGTGCTGGGAGCCCGGACGACGCAACTGCTTTGGCTGTTAGGTCGCGAGTTTGGAAAACTACTGGGTCTGGGCTTCTTTGTGGCGGCACCGCTCGGGGCCTGGGTGTTGTCGGGTTGGTTACAGCAGTACACGTATCGAATTTCGGTAAACGGGTGGCTATTGATGGGAACCCTCGTTCTGACCGGCCTGATAACTGCTTTGACTGTCTCTCGCCAGGCACTGAAAGCGGCCCGCACCAATCCGGTTTATTATCTAAGAAGTGAGTAGTCAATTCAATCCGTATTCCCACAGCGTGCTACTCCGTAGCATTCAATTGGTACACACCTTCCCGAAGGTTCAGAACTTTCTGGAAGGTGTTCGTTTAAGCTACCGTGTCAGCCGGTAAATCAGCAGGGCGGCCCGTTGAATGAGTATCGGGAACTCCTTGATATTCATTGTTTCTTCGATACTGTGAGCGCCCTTGCCCGACGCACCCAGTCCGTCTACGCAGGGCATGTATTGGGCCACAAATGATACGTCCCCGGCGCCACGCGCACCCGGGTCGAACGCTTCAACGGGGCCAACGCCCATGTCCCGGCTGATTTTGTCTATCTGTTTGCGCAGTTCGTCATTGGCGGCAGAAGGCTCCATGCCTGGTATGCCGTCGGTAAAGGAAATGGTGGCCTTGGTGAGCGGCAAGCTCTTGTCCACGATTTCGCGCATTTTAGCGCGGGCGGCTTCTTTCTGGGCTTCGGTCAGAAACCGCAGATCGCCTTTAACCAGGGCCGTACCAGCAATGATGTTCGTTTTGCCAATCGTTTCGGCTTTCGCCGTTTTGTCGTCATAATGCACTTCCGAGCCACCAACGATCAGGCCGGGGTTGAAGGTGAGGTATTTTTCCTGACCAAGCGTCCGCCGGAATTCGTTCAGAATCCGAACGGCTTCGTAAATAGCGCCGTAGCCCAGGTCATTGAAAATGCGAGATGAGTGGCCGGTCCGGGCTTTTACATTGAGCGTCCACCCGCTGGCTCCCCGCCGACCGGTCGTTACGTGGTGCAGACCCTGAGCCGACTCAAAGGCCAGCGCCAGATCACATTTCTTTGCTCGTTCGATGAAATCCCGGCGACTTTCGGAACCACCCGAACTCTCTTCGTCACCCGTAAAGTAGATGGTGATGGAGGTATCGTCGAGCAGTTTTTGTTCCTGTAGCGCTTTCAGGGCGGCAATCACCACGACGTCGCCCCCTTTCATGTCGTTGACACCCTGGCCCGCCACCGTCGAGTCATTGACCCGCGTGTAGGGCTCCATCGGCAGGCTTTTTTCAAAGACAGTGTCTAGGTGGCCAATCAGAAATAACTTTTTGCCTTTTTTCCCTTGCCGGGTGGCCACCAGATGCCCCGCCCGATTGAGTGAATCAGGAAGCGACACCCACTCGGTTTTAAAACCCAGCTTGTCAAATTCATCGGCCATCAATTTGCCGACCGTGCGTACACCTTCTTTATTGAGCGTGCCGCTGTTGATATTGACGACTTTTTCCAGAAACGCTTCGGTTTCGGGCATGTGTTTCTTAACGGTGGCCACGACAGCCGTTTCGGGTTTGGAAAGTGACTGCGCTGACGCGCCAGAACTGACGAGCAGCAAAAGAAGGACAAGTTTTTTCATGGGTACTTTTTGCTAAAGCAGGTTGTATAAAGGGCTAAAATAAGTAAAGTAATCTGTTGATTATCTGACGAAATGGTTTAGTGCAATTTTTACTGAAATAGCTTCTACTACGTTATAATATCCATGTTTATGTCGCTTGTGGGCGAAGAATACGCTGTTCTTCTGCCTATCTTCGATTGAAAATATGGATATTCACTGAGCTAATCATGTTTATAGACCAAACCGACCGCTTCGTCCTGTTCAGACATGAACTGCACCGGTTTCCCGACGTTTCGGGTCATGAAGTAGACACCCAGAAACGAATACAATCGTTTGTCAGCCAGTTTAATCCCGTTGCCAGTTGGGAGGTTGGCGGAACGGGTTTATTACTGCAATACGGGCCGGGAAACCCAGGTCCTGTGATGTTGATTCGGGCAGATATCGATGCATTGCCCATTCAGGAGGTCAATACGTTTGGGCATAAATCGCAGATCGACGGCGTGTCGCACAAATGCGGTCACGACGGCCACGCTGCGATCCTCGCCCGGCTGGCCGCTTTATTAGCCGAAAATCCAGTTGCGAACGGTCGGGTCTATTTGCTTTTTCAACCCGCCGAAGAAACGGGTGCGGGGGCTGATGCCGTCCTGAACGATCCTGTTTTTGCCGATATTAAGCCCGATCGCGCGTTTGCGCTCCATAATTTGCCGGGCTTTCAACAGGGCGTTATCGTATGTAAGCCCGGCCCGTTTACCGCATCCGTTTTGAGTATGATCGTTACGTTCACCGGCTACGTATCCCATTCGGCCGAGCCCGAAAAAGGACGTAACCCGGCGTATGTGATGGCGGATTTTACACTAAGGAGCAGCGCCTTGCAACAGCCTGATCCGCGGGCTGATGACTTTGCGCTGATCACCCCAGTTTATACAACGATGGGAGAGAAATCCTACGGTATATCGGCGGGTTATGGCGAGGTGCATCTTACGCTCAGAACCCGCAACGCCAAACGAATGGAAGCCCTGACGGCTGACCTATTGACTTTATTAGCGGAGCTATCAGCTGGAAGTGGCATCGACGTAGCAACGAACTACACAGAAGCGTTTTTTGCCAGCGAAAATGACCCTGATGCCTTCGCCCAAATCAAACAAAGTGCCCTGAAACTCGGCTACGCCTTTGTCGAAAAGCAGGAACCCTTCAAATGGGGCGAAGATTTTGGCCTCTTTACGCAAAAATATAAAGGCGCTATGTTTGGTATTGGTAATGGCGAAAACTCCCCGGCGCTGCACAACGACGACTACGATTTCAATGATAACCTGATCGAACCAGCCGCCCGACTGTTTCTAGACCTTATTGCCGTGGCGCATGGATGAGCCAGCCATCAACGATTGAATAACTTACTGACAACAAGGCCAATGGCCACGCCCAGCACTACGTATCGCACTCTTCCGATTGGCACGTAGCGGGTTTCGGTGGGTGTTACTTCAATAAATCCCTGTGGGCTGATCATTACTCCGCCCCCAAGGCCACCGCCGTCGCCCTGGCTGCTGCCCGATGCATCACTGGTCGTTTTTCCGGCCGCCAAATTGCCCTCACCGAAACCTCCGCCCAGGCCGAGACTAACCCTGGCGACGGGAATAATGGTTTTATCTCCAGCCACGATGGGCTCTCCGTAAACCTTGCGGACCGATGCCTCTCCGGTGAATCGATCGATGAAGGATCGCATGAGTTGTTCTATATTCAGTGAGCTCATAAACTGATGGGTTTGGTTCCGTCGTAAGACAAAAATAAGGTAAATTAAATGAGCTTATTTCGTTACTGTACACAGAATTTTTCGCTTATGTCTGCAACAAATAAGGCCTAAATCGGTGTCATTCCAGTAGCAGTTACAGAACACGTAACGTACCTCATTCCACCAATGAAAACAACATTCCTGCTCCTATTACCACTGGCGATCGTATTGTCCTGTAAGGCGCCCGAAAAGGACATCACGCCCACGAACCCTTCGGCTGGCTCACAAACTCCGCCCGCAGTCGAGAAGTCGGGCGTTGCCAAGTTAGGGCCAGTCGTGCAGATCACGGGGTACTCGGTGGACCCTAATGGCGACAAAACGTTCCTGCTGAATGGAAACCAGCTCAGAGTAAGCTGGACTCGTTCAACCAATTATGACTATGACGAACAGAACCGGCTGACGGGTGAAAAGTCTGTGTCCAGCTACGACCGTAACTGGTGGGAGGGGTATTCCTATCAGTACGCGCCTGATCTGAACACGCGCTATCAGAATTCAGAAAATAAGGAGTTCGTCAATACGTTACTGCTGAACGAGCAGGGCTACCTGAAAGGAAACCTGGGCCCTGGCGAATATATTTATAATGCCGAAGGCTATCTGATCAACTATAATGGAAACGGCCAGGAGGATACCTACACCATAGAGAACGGGAATGTTGTCGCCAGGAAAACCGTCTATCGGAATGGCGGTGTGCAGTACAATACGTATGAATATGACCTGACCAAGCCCGGTATTCCGTCTCCCTTCACGTATCGAGGCAGGCAGAGCCGGAATTTGCTAAGTAAGCAGACATTGGCTGATTCGGCATCACCGACTACCGTATTTACCCACTACTACCACTTTGATTCGCAGAATCGGCCCATCCGGGAGTTTGTCGTTACCGATAGAGACCCCGTTCCAAGAAGTATTCGGGAGTTTGTTTATAAATGAGTTGACTGACGAGCGTATCCATAAAAAAAGGCCAGTACTACGTAGCACTGGCTTTTTTTATGGATACGCTTCTGTCTATAATTTATATTCCAGAGACAGCGAGGCATTTCTGTTCTTGTAGCTATTTTTATAGAAAGGAAAATAAGGGTCACCCGTTGGCCCAATATTTTTCAAGCCCAGTTCATAATTCAGGCCTAGAATGGTTCGGCCAAATTCAACCCCGATTCCGGTTCCTACACCAAAATCGAAACGCTTAAGGCCCCGGCTATCGAATGTCTTTTCCTCCACTGTACTGTAATCAATCATATCGCCGTAAATAATGTCGCCGGTTAGTTGGGTTTTTCCACCTATGCCATAGGCGAAATACGGCCCTGCATTAAGTACAAGCTTTGTTCCCGGCTTTAGATCAATCTTGTAGCCTAGATAGACAGGTGCCTGTAAATACCGCTGATTGCTTTGCATAAATGCTTCTCTACCCGGCATCAATATCCTGTATTCGTAGCCGAGGGGTGCTTCGCCTTTTATTTTTGTCCCTTTAGTGGTAAACGAAAGCCCGGATTGAAGAAAGAGGTTGTGGCTAAACTTGTACTTGGCAGTAAAACCTGCATTGACGCCGGTCTTTATATTGTGATTTGGTAAAGTAGTGTTGTTTAAGGCTAAAGAGGATAGATTCAATCCGCCCTTCAATCCAAATTCAAACGGAGCGTCCTGTGCCGACAGGGTAAATCCTGTCAGGAGTAAAAAGGCTGTTAGTAAGGGTCTGTACATAGTTGTCATTTATGTTGAAATAAGGTTCGCTGAACAGACCCAATACGTAGCAAGACGGTTGTAACAAGCAATCCACTTTTGTTACTAACAGCTATTGCTGGTTTCCCGGGAGCCGGTTTCCAGAAACATTCGTCTTGGAGGTGTTCCGTCTTTCTGAAAAATTGATAGTAGCCAGCGTTGATCAGTTCAATTAGACGCTATTTTGCACCACAAATCAACTTCATTCAATCGCATTGAAAACGCTACTAGCTTTTCTGTTACTGCCAGCCTTAGCCCTTGCCCAGACCACTCCTTCAGCCAATCCATATCCGTACACGCCCGCTCAGGATTCGGTTTACGTGGCTGAGACGTATCAGAAGTCCGAATTTATGGTACCCATGCGCGATGGCACGAAGCTCTTTACGCAGGTCTATGCGCCTAAAGATCAGGCCACGAAGCATCCGATTATCATGCAGCGGACGCCCTACAGTTGTCAGCCTTATGGACTGGATCGCTTTCGTCGGCGTGTAGGACCGAATGCGTTCATGCTACATGACAACTACATCGTTGTGTATCAGGATGTTCGGGGCCGTTGGGCGTCGGAAGGAAAGTTCGTTGAAATGACTCCGCACGTGGACGTTAAGAAAGGAAACACCGATCATGACGAAGCTTCCGATACATATGACACCATCGACTGGCTGTTGAAAAACATACCTGGCCACAATGGAAACGTGGGGCAGTGGGGGATTAGCTATCCCGGATTTTTTACATCGGCAGGATCGGTGTCGGGGCATCCGGCACTGAAAGCGTCGTCGCCACAAGCGCCAATGGCTGATCTGTGGCGCGACGATGCGTTTCATAACGGCGCTTTTCAAATAGCGGCTAACTTTGGGTTCTATACGTCGTTTCAGGAACAGAAAGGACCGACGAAGCAACGACCACCCCTTTTGTTCAACATCGACGATCCGGATGGTTATCATTTTTACCTGAACATGGGGCCAACGGCCAATTCAGAAAGCCAGTATTACAAAGGTCGGAATGTGTATTACCACGAAAATTTCGAGCATCCCGACTACGATGAACACTGGAAAAAACGCAATATTCTCCCGCACCTAAAAGGCATCAAACACGCCGTGATGGTGGTGGGAGGCTGGTATGACGAGCAGGACTTATATGGTACGTTCAATACGTATAAAGCCATTGAAAAGCAGAATCCGGGCATTCAGAACATCTTTGTGGTAGGGCCCTGGGTGCATGGTGGCTGGGCAGGTCCGTCGGGGCAAACGCTGGCCGATCAGGATTTTGGTTCGAAAACGTCGCCTTATTATCAGGAAAACATCGAAGCTAAATTTTTCAGGCATTACCTGTTCAGCGAAACGACACCGCTGGCGCTGCCCGAAGCAACGTTGTTCGAGACGGGTACCAATCGCTGGCGCAGTTTCGATACGTATCCGCCGAAAGGAACGGCGCAAAAGCAGTTGTTTTTGCAGAGCAATGGTACACTCGGTTTCTCGCCATCGACAACCGGCGCTGCTTTCTCGGAGTTTCCATCGGACCCTGCGCATCCGGTTCCGTTTTCGAGCAAAATCAACGATGGTTTTTCGGCTGATTACATGGTTGAAGATCAGCGGTTCGCGTCGGCTCGCCCCGACGTATTGACCTTCCAGACCGACGCACTCACCGACGATTTAACGCTGGCCGGGCCGATTCTGGCTCAACTCACCGTATCGACGACCGGCACCGACGCCGACTGGATGGTGAAAGTAATTGACGTGTATCCGCCCGATGCGCCCCAAAATCCGCAAAAAAGTGATGTCGTTTATGGAAACTATCAGCAATTGATACGTAGTGAAATTATTCGGGGCCGTTACCGCAACAACATCAGCAAACCCGAAGCCTTCAAACCAAATCAGCCAACGCAAGTGGCTGTGGAGTTGCAGGACGTCCTGCATACGTTTAAAAAAGGACACCGACTGATGGTGCAGGTTCAAAGCTCATGCTTCCCGCTGGCCGATCGTAACCCGCAAACATTTGTCCCCGTTTTCTCTGCCAAAGAATCTGACTATCAGAAAGCCACGCACCGGGTATATCACGGCAAATCGGGCGTGAGTTTCCTGAAAGTTGGGGTACTGAATCCGTAGTATACTAACGGCTTCCCCGTTGAGCGTAGTCTCCGACTACGTTCAGGTATTATCCGATTTCTGATCGTTATGATTCCGGTCGGAGACCGGACAACGCTTAAACGTAGTCGGAGACTACGCTCAACGGGGAAGTCGTGATGGCTATGACGCCGTATACAATCCACCGCCTACCAGACCATTATCTACTCGATTACTTCCATAAAGCTTGATGCTTTTAATAAGTCCATTGCCAATATAGTCACTGGGTTGACCGTAATCGTCTGTACTTGCACCCGAAGTACTGGTATCAGCCCGTTGTCCGCTTTTATTTTTGAAGTATTTATAGATGCCAAAACCAGCACCGGCAAGTAGGGTGGCGGCTCCTAACGCAATACCCAGTGAAGTTGTCGTTTTCTTGTCCATGATTATGAATGGGTTGTTTACAGAGAAAACCTGTGGTAGACTAAATAGTTTTCGGTAGTCAGTCAGATTTATCGAGCAAACGCTGAAACACTTAGTGGCCCGTTAAGCCTTGTTTTGGCTTATTTCGCTACTTTTCTACGGTTCCTGATCTATTGATAATAAACCCTGTGAAGGCTGCTGAACCGCTGGATAAGCCTTGCGCAATAAGTTATCGACGTACCTGTTTTAGTGTAAAATTGCTGATTCTTTCCTGACTTATGCGCTTTCCAACTGCCCTCTTTCTTGCTCTTTTCTCTCCCTGTTTTGTACAAGCCCAGTCGATTATAAGACCCAACTTAACCGTTACGCCCCTCAATGAGCAGGTGTACGTTCATACGACGTATGGCATCTACGGGAAAACGCCATTTCCGTCCAACGGGCTGATTATTAAGACAAAAGATGGTGTAGTACTGGTTGACACGGGCTGGGATACCGACACCAATACTGACAATACCCGTGACTTGCTTCAGTGGGTTGCTAATAACCTGCATCAACCCGTTCGGCTTTGCATTGTTACCCATGCCCACGAAGACCGTGTGGGTGGCATCGGTGAGCTTCATAAAGCTGGAATTCGGGTTGTCAGTACACCACTGACTGCCCAGAAGTCGGTTAAGCTGGGGTTTGAATCACCCGAAGGCATTTTACCCATCGATACTACGTTCCAAATTGGTCAGGAGCCGATTCGCTGCTATTTTCCCGGCGCGGGGCATACCAGCGATAACATTGTCGTCTGGTTGCCGAATCAGCGTATTCTATATGGGGGCTGTCTGGTAAAAAGTGTCGTGGCGTTTGGCATGGGAAACCTCGCCGATGCCAACGTAAACGCGTGGGCCGGTTCCATGCGGAAGGTGATGAGTCAATTCGGAACGGCCCGCATTGTGGTGCCCGGCCATCAGGATTGGAGTGATACCAGGGCGCTGGCGCATACCTTGCAGATGGTGGAAAAATACACGGCTTCCCAAAAACGATAACTTCAGCCACCCGTGAACGGGACAACATACTACTACGTTGCCCGAACTTCATTTAACGAATAGTGTCATGCCCAAACTCATTTTAATGGATCACGACGGAGCCATTGACGATTTACTATCGCAACTGCTTGTCCTGACAATGCCCGACGCCGAGCTGATCGGCATTACCGTAACACCCGCCGATTGTTACATCGAGCCAGCCCTCGAATCGACATACAAGTTGCTTCAATTGATGGGGAAAGAATCGATTCCATTGGGTAGGGGCGACTATTACGGCATTAACGCGTTCCCGAACGAATGGCGCGCACGGCCGGAGATTATCAACGCGCTACCAATGCTGATCAATCTCCCGAAATCACCTGATCCGTACACGTACCTGAGCGCGCCCGATCTAATTATCGATAGGTTGAGTTCGGCTACTGAAAGCGTAACAATTTTGATGACAGGCCCTTGCTCCAATCTGGTGTTGGCGCTGGAAAAAGCCCCGGAACTGAAGGCCAACATCAAAGAAATAGTCTGGATGGCGGGTGCATTTCGCGTCCCTGGCAACGTACAAACCTTTCAACACGACGGCACAGCCGAATGGAATGTTTTCTGGGACCCGATCAGTTCGCAAAAGCTGGTTTCGTATGAATTGCCGCTAACACTGATTCCGCTGGACGTAACGAATCATGTGCCCGTTACCCGGAAATTTCTGTCAGCCTTGGCGACGCAAATCGATTATAAACTCTCCAACCTAACCGGTCAGCTCTGGGCGCTGACGCTCGATACGATACCGAGTTACCACTACACTTATTTCATGTGGGACATTCTGGCGACCAGCTATCTGGCGATGCCTGAGACGTTTAGCGCTGAAACCGTGAAAGCAAACGTCAGCACGCGCCCACCCAACGCCGGACAAACGTATCTGGACGAGAATGGCTATACCGTAAAAATAGCGACCGATGTCAATCCAGCCCATTTTTACGACTATATCCTGACCCAGTTTAAGCGGTGATAAATTAAGAAACTCCTTTCCTGCCCGTATTTACACAGGCTGAAAGGAGTTTCTTCTTCAGGGAGAATTTTCAGATCATGCGTCCAAAACCATAGTTTCTTTGTTGTATTTGTTCCTGTAATCGATGGGCGATAATCCGGTGATTTTTTTGAATGTCGTTCTAAATGCTTTATTATCAGAATAGCCAACATCGTACATAATTTCGTTGACGGTTTTTCGATTCGTTTCAAAACTTTTTTTCGCTACTTCAATTTTTACGCGCTGTATATATTCTGTAACGGTATTGGCGGTCGCTTTTTTAAATCTCCGTTCTAAACTTCGGCGACTTAGCGCTAAAATATCGGATAATTGATCGATCGTTATTTTTTCCTGGAAATTAGTCTCAATAAACTCCTGCGCTTTTTTAATTGGCTCATCTTCATGCTCTTTTTGTCCCTGAAAAATAGTAAAAGACGATTGGCTGTCCCGCTCTATTTCAATGGCGAATACTTTGGCTGAAAGAATGGCTATATCGCGACCAGCATATTTCTCAATAAGGTACAGAATCAGGTTCAGATACGAGAAAGCGCCCCCGCTCGAATAGATGCCGTGTTCATCGGTAATGATCTTCTCCGTTACGAGGTCGACGTCTGGAAACAACTGCCTGAACTCATTGGCGGCCATCCAGTGCGTAGCGCACTTTTTCCCTTTCAATAAACCCGTGGAGGCCAGAATAAAGGCACCTAAACAAAGGCTGGCGACTTCTGCGCCACGCTGGTGCTGTTTTGTTATCCAGGGAAGTAAATCACTGTTGTTTTCTATGGCGCTTTTCAGCTCGCCATCAACGGCCGGGATGATAATCAAATCGGTTTTTTTTACATCGTCCAGTAGCACATCCGCATGAACCGTGAATGAGCCGCCACTCAAGGGAATCTCTTTCGAACTCCCAACCAATTGTACCCTGAACAAAGGGGCCTCGCCCTTCGCCATAACGAACTGATTTACCTGGGTAAGTAGCTGACGTGAGCCTTCCAGGCTGCCTAAAATAGCTCCTTTAGGAACAAGGATCGATATATGTTTCATAGGGTAAAAATAGGTAAAATCTTTGTCGTTATCAATACTCAGTTTGACGGGATAATGACCTATTTTTGACTGATAAAATTTGTTGAAAATAAAGAGCAAAATTTTGATGAAATTAAAAAAATAAGCGAAATAGAGTTGATCTATTGTGCTAAGATTGATGATTTTTTTATTGCTAGAAAAACTATAGGATATAAGTGTAGAAAGTATATAGTTTCCATGCTAGAACTGACTGTTTTGATCTGTTTTTTTTATGCTAGTTGCCGGGGAGTTTAAAACGAATAGAAGAGATTTTATATGGTCTGTACCAAGGAAAAATAAAGGGGCTACAAATTAATTTGTAGCCCCTTTATAACGTGCTAAAGAATGCGTTTTCTACTCGTCTGATTTCGTGGCTGGTGTTGCTTTTGCTTCAGCCGTATTGGCTGGGCTGGCTGGCGTATCCAGGTGATTCCAGTTGATCAGTACGTTCCACAGCAGAGGAGCATCGTGATGATTCAGGTAGCGGTGCAGTGGGTCGAAAGTGAACGCAATGACCCGTCCAGTGCCAACGGGTACGTTGAAAATACCGCCGTGGCCAATGATCGTCTGCTCGTTACGAACCATGCCAGATATGACGTATGGCTCTTCCTTTTTCGGCGTCACGGGTTTCGCAGGCTCTTTGGCAATCTTTTTATCGGGCATGCCCATAATCAGGCCTTTATATTCCTCCTCGTCTTTGAGTGGTTTCGTGCCGTATTGCATTAGCATCATGTCGCGGTTGTACCGCTTGGTTTGCAGCAGGGGCGCAATACCACGGAAAATTGAGAAGGTTTCCGGGAAGCCGTACATAACCGGGCTGTCTGGTTTCCGGTTTTTTACCTGTACAATCGAGCCTGGGTGGAACAGCGTTGGCGCACTCACCTGATCTAGATCGCGGGCGATGCCCGTCTCGGCGATCATCAGCGATGAGTTATCTAACGTAACGAGTACCCCACCCGCTTCGACGAACTTTTTCAGGTTGTCGACTCCCTCAAAACCTGGTCCGCCCGTGATGTCGGTAGTAGCATCGGGGAAGCCGTGTGATGGAAACTCAGCTGTTTTGGTGTAGGGGATTGGTCCGTATTTCGAATCGAGTTCGTGAATAAAGTTCGTGGCCGATCCGCGCATCCGGGGAATGAGAATCACGTCGAATTTCTTCCGAAGCTCACCCGCTTTCAACTGGTCTTTGTTGATGGACGTATAGGGAATCCCGCGTTGCTCGAATGTATACCGCGCCCAGCCTTCGTCCTGTGTATTAAACCAACTGTGGTAAATCGCTACGCGGGGCAGGCTAACTTCATGCTGACGCAACGTAGTGCCAAGACCTGTTGGCTCGGCCTTCGTGGCCTGCAAATCAAGGCCAAACTGGGTTGACAGCTTTTTCGCCTGATCGGTTGTTAAGCCTTTGAAGATGACGGCTCCGGCCATCAGTGTATCCTTAAGGCCCGAAAAGGTTGTTTTCGTGTCCAGCACGAACGCTTTCGCTGTTTTGCCCTGCGTTTTCATCCAGAGAAGCGCGGGCATCAGGGTGCTCTGCGCCTTGTAATTGAGTACGTAGTTTGTGCCGTCCCCATCGAGAATACCCGTGTATTTCACGTCCTCACTGACCATTTTTAGATCGGTTGACGCGTAGGCAACGCTGTCCTGCGCTTTTACGTCCACGCCATACAGATAGCCCAGTGTCCAGGCAATGTCATCGTAAGGCGGAAACTTCGCTTCTTTTGGATAATTCTGTTTGGTGAGCAGCGACACGGCTAGATTGCGATACGGTTGATTCAGCAGTACAACGTAATCGCCCTTATTTTTTCCTGATTCTGCTTTGTGTACTTCAATGGCCTGCGCCCGAAGCTGATTGACCAGGTAAGCCGCCATTGTCGGGTCACGCTGATCTTTAGGAATCACGAACGCCCGGGGTTTTTCTTCGGTGCCTTTTCGAATGTTGTTCAGCCCTTTCTGATAGAAATTCTTCAGCAGCATCCGGCTGTTCGTTGCCCCGTAGGACAGGGACGCCAGCACGCCAGCTTCCATGTAGTTGATGCCATTCCGGTAGGACCAGAGCACTTTTTCGGTCGCCGGATCGGGCCGGTACCACTCCTTGGACGTAACGGCATCGCCCGCATATTTCTGCTCGGCCAGATCGCGGAGGTACGTATTGGCCCCCGCGTTTCCGAAGGTTTCGTAAAAGCGGCCAACGGCGTTGTGGTTGTTGGCAATCCAGAGGGCATATCCCGGATACCAGCCGTCGTAGAACGCCCAGGTGAACACACCAGGTAAGCCCTGGGCAGCCAGCGCGCCCATATCGTGGTTCCCCATCGTCTGCCATTCGCCAATGGTGATCGGGTCGATGGTTTCGTTATAGGGGCCGGTTCCGGTCGAAATATAGAGCAGCGGCACCGACTCATGAAGGTCCAGACTGGCCGTTGGATGCCAGTTGTAGAATATTTTAAACATGGCTTTGGTGATGGCCTGGGACACCTGCAAGCCGTCGCGGTTGTTGTCGTGATAGACGTATTTCCCCCAGTAGGGTGGCGATTTTGGGAAGCCGTCATCAAAGTCTTTGCGGGATTTTGTAAAGCGGAAATACCAGTCCACCTGCTTATCCCAGCCATCGGGTTCCGACACGGGGTTGATCAGGACGATGATGTTATCCCGGATCGTTTTAATCTCGGGGGTTTGGCTGGTAATCAGTCGATAAGCCAACTCCATCAGCATTTCGGGTGATCCCATCTCGGGTGAGTGAAGACCCCCGTTCAGGTAATACACGAGCTTGGTATCGCCCAGAATTTTCTCAATATCCTGCGTACCCACTTTGCGGGGATCAGCCAGCAGGGCCAGTTGTTTTTTGTAGTGATCGAGCCGCTTCATCGCATCTTCGCTTCCAATGGCGATCAACTGAATCGGGCGGCCTTCTTCGGTGGTACTTACCTGCTCCATGCTGATGTTCGGCGAAGTCTCCGTCAGCTTTTTGTAGTAGGCATAAATCTCGGGCGTACGGTGCAAAATACCCGGTGTCCCGATGATTTGTCCGAAATGCTTGCGTGGCGAAGGGACTTTTGGGTCGTCGGGCAGGTTCAGGACCGACGCTGGCAGGAAACGTTTGTCGGTCGTGTACTCTTTAATTTTCTCGTTATACGTCTCGTCGCGGTCCGGCGTTCCGGTCGACTGCGCCCGGACTGATACGCTGGCGAGCGTGAGTCCGACCAGTGTAAAGGAACGTAGCTGGCCAAGTCGATGCCTGCTAATAAAGGTTTTCATGATTACAGCGTTGGTTTGTTAGTAAAGGTTTTTTTAGTGTACAGTCTTCAGTTTACGGTTTTTGGTTGGCTGACGCGTTTAAACTAATGCGTCAGCTAACCAAAAACTGTAAACCGAAATTTACTGCTTCGGCTTCATAAACTGCCGTTTGAAATAGTCGGCAGTGGCGGCACTCATTTTGATCGCATTGCTATGTTTCATCCAATGGTGCGTATCATCGACGATCACGAGCGTTTCCATTGGTACGCCCTGCTTGTCAAGGCGTTGAACAAGGTCAGTGCTTTGGTTGAAACGTACATTACGGTCTTCGTCTCCGTGAATGATCAGTACCGGCGATGTCCAGGTGCTGATCGACGAAACGGGCGACGATTCCCAAACCACTTTCGCAGCTTTGTCAGCATCGGGGATTTTTTCGTAGCGGTCGGTTTGGCTGACGCCGTAACGTTGCTGACTCCAGTCGTGTACGCCATGAATGTCGACACCAGCGGCAAACAGTTTGGAGTCGCGGGCGAGAGCCAGCGCGGTCAGATAGCCGCCGTACGAACCGCCATAAATCCCAATTTTAGTCGCGTCGACCTGTGGTTGTTCTGCCAACCAAACCGCTCCGGCACGAACATCCTGGTATTCGGATGCGCCCGTTGCTCCGCCATTGGCCGGTTGGTGAAAATCGAAGCCGTAGCCAATGCCCAGTCGATAATTTATCGACAAAACGACAAACCCCTGGCTAGCCAGATATTGATTGAGCGCATAAGAATTCGCGTAGTAATCGGAGTAATTCCAGCCCAGCAGCATCTGGCGGGGTGGCCCGCCGTGTACATAAATTAACGCTGGTTTTTTGGATGGCCCACCCGCTGGTTCAAACAACTGACCATGAACCGTCATGCCATCGGGGGCTTTAAAAATGACCTGCTTAGGCGTTACTAACTGACGGGTGGGGAAGCTGGCAGGCACCAGATTCTGGGCCAGTACTTTGGGCGTCCCTTTTGTAAACGCCATGACGGTGGGCAATGGTGGCCGCTGAGCCGTGGCACTGATCATGGCAATAGTTGCGCCATCACCCGTCACAACGGGCGTCCATTCGAGACCCGTGCCTGGAACAAGCACTTCCATCTCGGCCTTATCGACGGGTACCCGAACCGCGTGCCGACGATCGATATCCAGCTTGTCGGGGCCAGTGTTTCCGCTGAATAGCAGCCATTTGCGGTCAGGGCTTAACGTAATGTGTTCGGCCATAAACGAGCCAGGTGTCAGTAGCAGGGGCGTACCGCCCGATGAGGCAATCGAGTAGAGGTGCGGCCAGCCATCCTGATACGATAGGAAAACGATACGTTCATTGGCCGCCCAGTGCAGATTAAATCCGCCATGTGTACTGGGTTCCGAACCTGCCAGCGTTTTGGGCGCTGTCCAGATGGGCGAGGCTGTTCCGGAAGCGACATCGGCCGTCCAGATCGACCAGGGGCGGTGTCTACGAGTCAGAAGGGAGTCAGGAGCGCCACCAGTGCCGGGCGTCCGGACAAACACGATTCGCTTGCCATCCGGCGACCAGCGTGGCGACTCATCATGGGCAAAGGATGGCGCAATCCAGTTGATAGGCGTTGTTTCGTTCGTGAAGACACCCACAAATGCGTGATCTTTCCGGTCGCAGACAAAGGCCAGTTTTGCCCCATCCGGCGACCATTCGAGGGAGCTGTTCGTGCCGCGCGCGTTAAACAGCGCTTTCGCTGCCGAAGAACCGTCGGTTGGCGATACCCAAACCTGTCCGCCTTTGATAAACGCAATCCGGTCGCTCTTGGGTGAGATAACGGGCATGTCACCTTCGGCAATGGCTTTGGGTTCACCCCCAGCAAACGGAACACTCCAGACCTGCACTTTAGGCGGTACGGGCGACGACGTTACGTTCACCGGCAATTCATCGTCCCAGTTGGAACCATGATCTCCCCCACGCACATAGACGACCCAGTTGCCATCGGCTGAGATTGACAGACTGGTAATTTCCTGTCCGTCGTCGTTGGTGTAGTTTGTGAGTTTGCGGGGTGTAAAATCAGGGCCCTGTGCTACGTATACGTTCCGTTTGCCCTGCTCGTTAAAGGCCCAGGCAATTCGTGAACCCTTCGCTGAACTGGTTAATTCATTGGGAAAGGGGTAGCTTTTGACTGATTCGAGTGAGAACGTTTGTCCCGGCGACGGGCTGGACTGAAGGAGCAAAAAGCCTGTTAGCAGGCATAGCAAGGGAAGCGTTTTCATGAGTAACGTAGGAAGAATTGACCGTTATAAGTAACGAGCTCAAGTGCGGAACTCAAATAAGCTAATAATTTTCTATTGTGCTCGTTTGGGGAAATAAAATTCTAAAGATCACCAATATAATACTATGATTTGCCAAGAAATAGCAGGTGATTACTTATGAAAGCAAAAAGATAGCCAATGTGCAATCAAGCCGTTGAATTTCCTTTAGTAGTAAAAATGAATCCTAATTTTTACCGTATGTTAAGGAAAGGTAACTACGGCTATGTGATTGTCCATTAATACAGATTATGTTAGTGGACTTGGTCAATTAGTGGTAAACTAGTATACTTACAGATTAATAAGCTGAATACGTGATCATACAAGACTACTACGATCGAATGAACGACTATATATTGAGCAAGAACAGGCTAATGAATCGGGTTGTTGCGACGGTTTGCTTTTGTGCTCTTTTGACAGCCTGGACAGGGAGTTCAGCCCAACCTGCAACAGGTAGTCCTACGCAGCGAGTTGCTCGGCTGGAAATCTTTTACCCAGAGTTTTCGCCTTATCCTGCCAGTCGGAAAGCGCTGGACGTAGTAACGGTTGACGGGAAGGAAACCCAGTTTGTGGCCAAAGATACCCGGCTGTTTCAATATGATGATCAGCAACGGTTGATCAGCTATAAATTAAAGCAGATCGCTCAGACCGACGAGGGGCAGGAGTACGGCGGTGATACGCTCAGGAACAGTTATTCGTATACCAACGGCCGTATGACGGAGGCTGAAGGAGGAACGCAACGAACCTATACGTACCCACTCGACGACACACAGCGCCGGGTCCTGACACATACCAAAACGGGTTATTTGTATATCAATGTCGATACGTTGCGAACCTACTCGGCCGAGGGAATTCTGGCGGGGATAACCACCCAGGGTTCGCGGCAGGTGATTACGGTTGATGGGGGCAATGTCACCAAAATCGAGCAGTACAACGTAGCGTCAGGTAAGCTGGAAAAGGTTACGAACTTTGATTATGATAATGCCCATTACGCTCCGCTGGCTCAGCTTACCTTTCTGGGCGAAGCCAGCCGCAATGCGCTGAACAAACAGACAATTCTTGATTACTCGTTTGCCGACGGCGTACGGACATATACCTTTTCATACCGAAATCAATATGATGATCAGGGGCGTATGAGCCAGCAGCTTGAATATACCGAAGACCCGACGTTAAATCAGGGGAAGGCCTTCGTGTCGCAGTTGAGAAAGTTCTACTACTAAGCCACTTACTGCCAGGATGTCTCCCGGTCTATCGCTGAACGAAAACAGACATCGAAAACATCATAACCCCCATCAGCCAGTGCGTTCAGTCTGGTGGATGGGGGTACTTTTTGTGGCTACCCATATAGCACCCCAACTGCCGGAAACCCAGCCATCATTAAGAGTCGGCGCTATTGGCTGGTAGTTAGAGTTAGCTGCTATCGCAGCCGCTTGTGCAGTCTGGCTTTACTTATCGAGGGCTGGTCAGCCGTAAAACGTACCAAATCAGATGTCTATAAGCATGGCCATTCGTAGTTTATTGATCTCGCTTGCGGTTACCGGATTTTTGGGGTATGCCTTCACTGTTGGGCTGACCGACCCGAATTCGTTCATGAAGAAACTACCGGATTGGTTAGCTATTTCGTTGTTTTTTGGCTGCGGATTGTTGTACCTCCTGGCTACCTGGTGGGCGATCAAAGGATTTGGTGAACACAGAATCAGTGCTATTGCGTCGCTGGGACTTTGCGTAGTCGGCCTGGGAATTTATGCGACAGTCCTGACTATGGAACTGGGGCGGGGGAAAGCGACACGGGGGCAATACGACCATGACTTCACGACGCTTGACCCGGCTGAAAAAGCCGTTCTTCTGCAACTGACGCAGGAAGCAGGAATGGGTTTGCAGGACGCCGTTTTTACCGAACACTGGACCATTGCAAACGATACCAACCCTCTAAAAGGCTTTGAGATTTGTGTGCAAAAAGGGCACATAACGGCGCTCAATTTGTCACATCGTCCGACTCCGAACCTGGCTCTGCTGTCGAAACTACCTGAGCTGGGCGATCTGTACCTGAGGAATTGCGGCCTGTCGGATATGAGTGGTTTGCAATCCACCAAACTGGACCGACTTGATGTAGCAGATAATCAGATTACTGACTTGAAAACGTTACGTGGTTGTCCGAACGTTCGCTGGTTGTTTGTGCAAAACAATCAGTTGACATCAAAAGAAGATCTTAGTCAGTTTAAGAATATTGTCAGCTCCGATTTTCGGGGAAACCCGATTCCGAACCCATAAAGTTTTCGAAGCTGTTCGTGTTTACTACGTTGCTGACCTTCCGCCAAACCAGTTACCCGACCGATTTACCATCCGAACCAACCGGGCAATGTTTAACCGGTACTAATCCTTCCAGGCTTTAGTATGTACAGCGCTAAAGGCTGTGGTAGCGACTTTACGGCTTACAGTTTTTTCGTTGCAACGAATGGCTGAATCCATACTGACATGTAGCAGTTACCTGCCTGAAAGTCCTTTCGTATAGCGGCACGCGTCAGTCGTCGAAATCCGGTTATAAACCAAAATCTACCACTTCTCAACCGAATGGCACCAGCTATTCAATCTTGCTTTGGAAAACGTATGGATTCGGTAGGTTTGATCTGTTCAACGTGCCTGATGTATCTCTAATTCGTCAAATACATCTTGCACTTGAAAAATAAGGTTAGCTATGAAAAAACTGGTTACTTACCTGACAATGTTTGTTTTGTTCATAATAGGCGCCAGGCTGGTAACGGCTCAGCAGAACTATGCCCGCTCGCGTCAGGAGTTGGCGCCGGTTGCCCCTGAAACATTGCCGTTTCAACAGTATTTACGGTTGATTAGTCAGTCTATGAAGGAAACCAATCACAACGCCCGGCCGACTACAGATACGGCTATTGCCGATGCGGCAAGCGATGAGCATACGATTGATAAATCGCTGAACCGCCAAACAACAGGAACGTGGATGACTACGGTGAGAAATAGGAAATCAGTAGAAAGATGAACTGAGTGCCCGCCAGAGCTGTGGGTTATTCGAAGACTGGTCCCTACCG
This sequence comes from Spirosoma jeollabukense, assembly GCF_054777855.1. Taxonomy (NCBI): domain Bacteria; kingdom Pseudomonadati; phylum Bacteroidota; class Cytophagia; order Cytophagales; family Cytophagaceae; genus Spirosoma; species Spirosoma jeollabukense. The sequence continues at coordinate 405,304 of NZ_BAAHAD010000001.1, read as the reverse complement.
CTACAACCGCCAGCCTGATAAACCTCTGTATCCACCAGTCAAATACCATCAATCTAAAAGTTAAATCATTGTCAGCCCATCACTACCCCGGACAAACTTTCAGGGACTTACCGATTTCACAAATACTCCTTTTCTAATCTGATACCACACAATTAATCCTGTAAGAACGACCGCCGTTAAGCCTAAGGCTACAAAAAATAACCACGAAATTTCACCAAAGGGGATGGTTACGCCAGCCGAGTTGAACGCACGATATTTGAGTATTGTTTTTTGCAGCGCGTTCATACCCGCTACGTTAAACCGTTGGTTATAATGGATCGTCTTTCCGTTTTTGTACCCGTCGATTTGAATCGAGAGCGTTCGGTTATCGTCGGAGATACGCGTTTTCAGGTTCGACGCCTTTGCGTTTGCGGTCATTAGGACCAGGCCCGTGCTCAGAAGCAGGCAGATTAGCAGGTATTTCATGAGTATATAGGGGTAAGGGCATTGGGCAGAGGGTTTGGCATCGGGTGCTTTACCGTAACGACGGACCGCGTAACGACGGACCGCCCTCTGCCCAATGCCGTTGCTATTCAGAACGTAGTGATTTAACAGGATTCATCAGGGCTGCTTTGATACTGTGGAAACTGACCGTAGCGAGGGCAATCAGGATGGCGGCAAGACCAACCAGAATAAATATCCAGGCGCTGATTTCGATACGGTAAGCGTAGCCATCCAACCATTTTTGCATAAAGAACCAGGCTAAGGGTGTAGCCAGGGCGATGGCCAGAACAACCAGTTTCACAAAATCCTGCGAGAGGATTACAACAATGCTTGGGATGCTGGCTCCCAGCACTTTGCGAACGCCGATCTCTTTGGTGCGTTGTTCAATGACCATCAGGGCAACGGCAAACAGACCCAGGCAGGAGAGCAGAATCGCGATGCCCGAAGCCATGCTGAAAATCTTTGACAGCCGTTCCTCGCTTTTATACCAGGCATCGGTGTTTTCATCCACAAAGGAGCCGGTAAACTCCGATTGCGGAGCGACCTCTTTCCAGACCCCTTTCAGCTTATCCATCGAGCCCGCCAGACTTTGGGGTACCACCCGGACAAAAATGTAATTGATGTTGTCACTCATGGAGAGAAACATCGTAATCGGTTTTTTCTCATTCGTAGTGGAATACAGGTGGAAATCAGGCACCATACCAATGATCTGGTACTTGACGCCCGCCGTATCGGTCTGGAAAAACTTGCCAACCGGATCTTTTTCGCCGATCATTTTGGCCATACTTTCCGTAATAACCACCCGGCCTGACGTGTCCGACGGATAAGCCGGATTAAATTCTCGTCCGGCCAATAGCTTGATATTGAGGGTTTTCAGGTAGTCATAGTCAATGTGTAGCCAATCAGTCGAGACCTCTCTCTCTTTATAGGTAAAGCCCATAATGGACCTCGACGTACTGCGATCCTTACCGAGGCCCAGGTTTACACCACTGCCGGTTATGGCGACAACCGTGGGATCGCTGGCCAGCAGATTTCTCATCCGTTTAAGTGCCTGCTGTCCATTTACCTTGTTGCCAACCGGAATGCTGATGATCTGTTCTTTCTGAAAACCCAGCGGCTGTTTACGCATGTAATCCACCTGCTGAAGAGCTATGATCGTGCAGCAGATCAGTAAACTGGATAGCGTAAATTGTGTAACAATGAGCGAATTGCGAAGCAGTCCCGGACTTTTTATCGTGACCTTTCCTTTCAGGACTTCCACCGCGTTGAATTTCGCCATTTGCCAGGCCGGATACCCGCCCGCCACCAGTGTGACGAGCGCAAACAGGCCCAGTATGATCGCCAGCTTGTCGGGCTGAAGGATATAGTCGAGGGTAAGTTTTCCCTGGAACGTTGTGTTGAAGGTGGGCAGAAGCAGGTAGGCCAGCGCCATCCCGACGACAAATCCAACGAAGCAGATGATGGCGGCCTCGCCCCAGATCTGGACAAATAACTGATTTTTAAGTGCACCGAGCGACTTCCGGACGCCCACTTCTTTGGCCCTGCTGAAAGAACGGGCAATGCTCAGGTTGATGAAGTTTATGCAGGCGATCAACAAAATAAATGAGGCAATGCCGCATAGCGCGTAGACAAGCGCAACCGGCGTTCCCGATCGGCCAGATATCTCCGTATCGAAGTGGACATTCGCTAATTTTTGTAGCCTGATCGCAAACAGATCCCCTCGTTCGTCGGGTTTGGCGCCTTTCTTTTTAAGGCCGTCAACATTCTCAGCAAAGTATTTTTTGGCGAAGGGTTTTAACCGATTCTCAAACGTAGCCTGATCGACCTGGGGTGATAACTTTAAATAAACTTTGTGCGACATGGCATCCCATTTGTCCTTATCGCTCTGATAATTTCCAGCATTGGCAATTTGAATAAAGGCATCGTACTGAATAGAGGAATTGTCGGGAAAATTGCCCAATACGCCCGTAATGACGTATTCCTTCCGGTTCTCATCCAGGCCTAGCTGCACACGTTTGCCAATAGGGTCTTCGGTGCCAAATATGGCCTTCGCCATGTTCTCGCTGACGACGATGTTGCTTCGATCGTTCAGCGCCGTGTTCCGGTTGCCTTTAAGCATTGGAAACGAAAAAATCTTCAGGAAATCTGGATCAGTCAGCATGACCTGCTTATCGAGTGATTTTCCCTTATAGGTCACCACATTGCTTCCATTCATGAGCCTGGAGACGGCTTCTACTTCCGGAAAATCAGCTTTTATGGCTGGCGTAAGCGGTAGCGGCATGCCGCTGGAGCGACTAGCCTTTTCGGGATCATTCGAGAAGAGATAGGTCTGAAAAATGCGGTCGCCATCGGCATGAAAGGAATCGTACGACAGTTGAAAATAAGCCGTCAGAAACAAGAACACACTGACAAAAAAAGCCACCGAAAGGCCAACTACATTGATGGCTGCATAGCCTTTGCTTTTCCACAGATTCCGAAAGGCAATTTTAAGATAATTACGTAGCATAGAGGGATGGAGTAAAAAGGGTCGGGGAGAATTGCCGTAGGTAGCTTTCCGAAGCGGACGTACCATCGATTGATGAAGTTGATTCTCCGTTTTTAGTGTATCATTTGTGTTATTGATGAAATAGGCGGCCTGTCGGGAAAGGAAGTAGGGCCGAATGAATTTAATGACTTCCACTACGTAGCGTTGCCGGGCTTGCTGCTCACCGATTTCCCTCACCTGATCAGCAAACTGTTCATGCAGATCGCCCAGTAATTCTTCGACCAGGTAGGGCGGACACAGCCATCGCAGCAAGCGGTCGGCCCAGGCTGGGGGAGTGGATTGATTAGCCATAGGTTACGACATGGACGGATTAGGAATGGAATTCCAAAGTTCGTTACGTACCTCCCGCAGCTCGCTCAACGTTTGTCTGCCCAGTGCAGTAATAGTAAACAGCCGCTTTCGGCGACCCCCTCTGGCCGAGGTAGCACCGCCCAGTTCGGAGTGTACAAACCCTTTCTCTTCCAGGCGATACAGGGCAATATGCACCCCACTAAGGCTAATGGTGCGGCTGGTCCGTTGCTTTAATTCAGCCGCTACCGCCACGCCATATGCTCCGTCGGTCAGTACGGCTACAGCGAGTAAAACCAGTTCCTCAAATTCACCTAAGTATGATCTGCCCATAATCGCTCGTCAACGACCGCTTATTTCATTGCTATTTGCTAAACAAATCAAGTGCCAAACCTGAAAAATGGCTCTAAGGCGCTATTGGGGCGTAAGTGTGCGCCAAGGCATGTCCGAAAACGTACAGGCGTTGTCCGGTAGTGTACGAGAGTGTTTTATTCTCGCCGGGCACGAACGGCTATTATGCTATTTATGGTGCGGACCGCAAAACGATCAACGGTAGCAGTGGGACCGTTACCATTACCAGAAAAACTACCACCAGCCTAACTGGCACCTTTAGCTTCACGGCCTACGATGCAAACGCTAACAGCAAGCGTGCTTTAACAGAAGGTACCTTCAACGTGCCGGTTACCAGGGATAGTTAGATATATAATTTTAACGCGGCCAGTTCTAAGAACTGGCCGATTTTGTTGTTTTAAACGGGTTTATTTGTACTGATTTCACTGGGTCTACTTTCATTTTATAATTAAAACGCCCAGGACTATACCGCAGACGCATGAAAGCTCCATTTCGTTTTAGCCTTAAGGCATGGGATGCTATAGAGGTTGCCTCTGCTTATGGCAAAAAGAATGGAATTTTCTACGCAGCTAAGTATTGAGCGTGAAGGTGAGGGTCTTAAGGTCGCCGTCAATGGAACGGGACTGGATGATCAATCCCGAATCCTCGTTGAACAGACGATCACCAATTTGGGGCAGGGTGCCAAATGTTTTATGATACGCCTGTAGGCTAGAAAAGCAAACGCTGAGTCTATCCATCACGGTTGAGGTTACAATCGGATCTTCATACCAATTGTCGACCCGGGATAGTTTTTTTACCTGATGCAAATACCGTTCGGAGAGCAGGAATTTTACTTTCCATTCGTTAATTACCCAATCCTGATCTTCAATAGCCTCTACAATCGATTTTGTAAGCATAGTTAAAGAAGTTAAAAATTGAGTTGTATATAATAGCCTGAAAAGTGCGTATATACCTGTAACAAACTGCGCTACGAAATCGCCCCGGATAGCCAGCGCAATACGGTACTCTCCCGTTAACTTACCCAGAGGTAAATCCACCTGTCGAATGGCTGCTGATGGCAGGGCGAAATCTTGCGAGAAATCTCCACATCTTTTTTCAATCGTGCAACTAGTCAACTAGTTTGTTTCGTGAACTGGTAGACTAGGGAATTCGTCAATCATTAACTATTTGTTGCCTGTAAAGTGAGGTAACGGTATACATTCTACGACGACTATCGTTCCATTAGCCAGGCAAATGCCTGGTCTATATCCATCACCTGTACTGCTCAAGCTAACGGCGAGGGCCTATGGTATAAACGTAGTAACAATTGACTAAAAAACGATACTTCCGAAAGTTGAAACATCCATTTTCTGATGAGCATAGTCAATACCAGATTAGCACTTTACAAGTAGACACCCAAAAGCCTGTAGTTTGCTCCTTTTCTTTCGTCGCTCGCGGCATTTTTCTGCCTATTGTAGACCAATTTAGTATGTTTGGTAAGCAATAAGTCGTAGTCGATGCTACCTTATTAACAATACACCTCTTTGCCTTAAGCCCTCTGTCATGAAAGCCAAATCAATTAAAGGAAAATCGCCCGCAGCCATCGCCACGCATCTTCAGGAAAGCATGGCCGACGGGTTTAAGCCAACGCTGGCTGTCGCGTTTATATCCATCAGGCAGGATTTCGAGGCTATTAATAAACTTCTCGATGCGCAGGGAATTGCCGTTTTTGGTGCGACAACAGCGGGTGAATTTATCGACGGTGATCTTGGCGACGGATCAGCCGTTGTGCTGCTTATGGATATGAATCCCGCTTATTTTCGGCTGGAATGTGTGCACACGGGTGAGCGCACAACGCGCGATATTGCGCAGCATATTGCCCGAACTGGCCAGGACACATTTGACAAGCCCGTATTTGTGGTGGCTTCGGGCGGTTTGAGCACCGATGGCGAAACCATTGTCGAAGGTCTTGACGATGTGCTGGGTGTCAACGGCGCTATTTTTGGGGGCCTGGCGGGTGATGATTTCACGATGAAGGCTACCTATGTATTCAGCAATCAGTTCAAAAGCGATAATGGTCTGGTTGCTCTTATTCTGGACGGTGAGCATGTGCAGGTGTCCGGGCTAGCTACCAGCGGCTGGAAACCCGTCGGTACAGTTCGGACGATTACCCGTAGCGAAGGAAACGTTATCTATACCATTGACGATGAGCCTGCTCTGGATGTCATCATTAAGTATACCGGAACGCCCAAGGAGCTTTCCGGATCGAATGAAATCATCAGTGTGGCGTCAGAATTCCCGATGCAGTTACTACGTGACGATGCGCCGTCGGTGCTGCGGGCACCCTTATTTGCCAATAAAGCCGATCGATCAATTGTTTGCGCGGGTTCGTTGCCACAGGGATCAAAAATCCGGTTTTCGCTTCCGCCCGACTTCGATATCATCGGCCAGGTAGTAGCCGACTGCAAGCAGATTAAAGAAACCCAGCCCGAAGCCGATGCACTCATTATGTTCTCCTGTTTTGCCCGGCATATGTCGTTGGGCCCCCTGGTCAGTGAAGAAATCGACCACGTTAAAAACGTGTGGAATAGTCCGTTAGTTGGATTTTTCTGCTACGGCGAAATTGGTAAAGCCTTGACAAGCCATCACGATTTTCATAACAACACCTGCTCGCTGGTCGTATTAAAAGAAGTTACCCAATGAACACGCATCTTCAGACCATCCTCGATCTCATTGACAGTAAGCCCTCAATGGACGAATCCGACTATGCCACTATTTCCAATGCCGTTCGGGAGGTAGATAAAACGCTGTCTCTGGCAGAGTTCAAATTGAGTCGATTTAATAAAGAGAGCCGAACCGTATCGGTTATTCTGGAAGAGACCATTGACGAACTTCAGCAGAAATCGACCGTGCTGGCGCAGGCCAATACGGCCTTGACAGAAGCTATCCAGAATCTGCAGTCTACCCAGTCTCAGCTCGTTCTGACGGAAAAAATGGCCGCTTTGGGCGAACTGACGGCCGGTATTGCCCACGAAATCCAGAATCCACTCAATTTCGTCAATAATTTTTCGGAGGTCTGTATCGAACTGGTCGACGAGTTAAGAGAAGCCCTCAGCCAGCCCGAAACGGCCAACGACCGGGCGAATACCGATGCGTTGCTAAAGGATCTTTCGCAGAGTATGAAAAAGATCAATTACCATGGCAAGCGGGCCGATTCGATCGTTCGGGGTATGCTGGAACATGCCCGTACCAGCACCGGCGAACGCCAGCCTACCGATCTTAATGCGTTATCAGATGAATATTTACGACTGGCGTATCATGGGTTACGAGCAAAAAACAAGGAGTTTAATGCCCAGCTAATCACTGATTTTGATCCCGCCATTGGTTTGGTAGACGTAGTGCCGCAGGATATGGGCCGTGTATTGCTAAACTTATTTAATAATGCCTTTTACGCGGTTCGGGAAAAGCAGAAAACGGCCAGCCAGGGCTATCCTCCCACCGTAACGGTGACTACCCGGCGCTTGAAAACGACCACTGAAATCCGGGTGCGCGATAACGGGACGGGCATACCCGATGAGGTAAAAGAAAAAATCTTTCAGCCTTTTTTTACTACAAAACCTGCCGGGCAGGGAACGGGTCTTGGCTTGTCCTTAAGTCACGACATCATCAGTGCGCAAGGGGGAACGTTGATGGTGAAAACGCAGAAAGGAGAAGGTACCGAATTCATTATCAATCTCCAGATTTAATTGCGTATACACCTTTCATCTTTTAATGCAACGCCGGTAATGGACGTTTGATAACATGAATATACTCGTAGTGGATGATGAGCAGGATGTGCAGGCGCTGTTTGAACTGCGGTTCCGGCGGGAAGTGCGGGCGGGTGAGTACTCGCTGGCTTTTTGCTATTCTGGCGAGGAAGCGCTGGCTTATTTAGCCGACCATCATTCTGAAGTGGTGCTGATTCTGTCTGATATAAACATGCCGGGTATGACGGGTTTTGATCTATTAAAACAAATCCGTACCCACGTTGACAGGGTACAGCCCGCCGTGATGATGATTACGGCCTATAATGATGAGCAGTCCCGGGAACAGGCACTGGCCCTGGGGGCCCATGATTACTTAACGAAACCAATCGATTTTGCAGCCCTGAAGCTAAAAATTAACCGTGTTCTGTAGCGGTATGATCAGACGTTGTTCGCATCAATTTCATAAAATGAGAAAGCGCGTCAGTCTCGGACTGGACGCGCTTTCTTGGGTCAATAGATCAATTAGAATTTGTCGGCCCGATACGGATATTTATTGAAGATCAGGTTAACCGCTTCACGGACCCTGCCTTTCTGACGATCGAATCCGTCGGAGGAAGTCAGACCCGAAGCCAGCCCCTGCCAGACCACCTGATCGGTCTTGGTATCAACAAGGTTGACAAGAATGGTTCCTGCGTTTACGCTGATATCCTTGTCGCTGTTCATTCCGGGCCCTTCGCCTGGGGTGACATACGTAGCGTCGGCGCCTACGTATCCTTTTATAGTGGTTGGTTTGTCAAACACCTGAAAATTGACAAGCAGATCGGGCGACTGAGGAACCAACGTATACCCCCGGCCGTCCAGGGCATAGCCAACGGCATCCTGAAGCTGTTTTTTTAAGATCAGGCCGTTTGCAGGATCGAGTTTGTTATCCAGTTGCGAAGCCCAGACATAGGATTTATAGTGGCTAAAGTCAATATTAGGTCTGAGTTCGCTATCTACAGTAATCGTTTGTGCCTGTGTCAGGCTGGTTGCCAGTGCAAAAGTGGCAACGAAAAATAACCGGTTCATATGCGTTGTTATTAAATCTATTTAGGTGTTACACCTGATTGGTATCAATAACGAACGCTTGTCAAGTCGGTTAATTAAAAGGTAGTTAAACCTAATATGTGCCTGTTGTTTGACCGGATTAAACAGGCTTGTTATAGCCAGAAAAGCCTGTTTAATCCGGTCAAAAAGTCAATAATCATACACGTGCTCAATTTTTACCCCCTGCTCGTTCACGAATCGAATGGTCTTGTCTAACCATTTCACCTGGGTTACCAGCGCGACGCGTTTTAGACCGGGTTTCGTCAGGATAGGTTGCGTAAATACCAGCTTGAAATCGGGGGAGGTCGGTTGCCAGGTGGCTGGGGCTAAGACGGTTAGCAGAATGGCCGAGTTATTGCCCGCAATTTCGCGAAACGTAACGCCCTGCTGCGCCAACGCCGATACCGCCGGGTGAAAGGCTTCGTAACGCGGCAGCAGCAGCAAAGCCGATCCATCCGTATACGTTTTAACGGGAAGCACCGAGCCGGGGCGGTCCGTCGTTACGGCAGTGGGCAGCCGGTCAATGATAACGGCGGTTGTTGGTAACGCTTCGTCGTAGGATGCTTTGGTGCCGAGCTTGATCAGGTACCCATAGCCCGCTTTAACCAGCAACTCTGTCAGCAACATGTACTTACGGTCACACTTACGCAGAAAATGAGGTCCGAAGAATGACGTACCAGCGAGCAGTTTGGGAATTCGGGATGTAAAGTCAAATTCGTACCAGGGTGATACCCGGATGAAGTCCACATAATCCTGCGCAAACCGGGCATTGAATTTGTCTTCATCGGTCACAACTTCTCCGTTGGTCGGGTTGGTCAGCCGCCCGACAATCGTCTCGTAGAGGGACTTCATCGCGTACTCCACCGTCGTACTTACACCAATGACCCAGATCATGATGTGGTAACCGGTATTGAACGGAAAGCTGCCTTTTATCTGGTCATAGACAACGCCATAGCTCTGCCAGAGCTGTTTTATGTGGCTTACGTACGGGAACGTAGTGGTCGTTTTTAGGTGCGCATAATCGGCTATTTCGGCCGGGCTATGCACCAGAAACCATTCGGGGTACGTCAGAAACGTCTGATCGGCAGGGCGAATGTGTTCCGCCGGTGTTACCGGGTGTGGGTTGCTGACTAGCCAGGCCTTCGGGACTACGCAGCCGTCTCCAGCCGGAATCGTCAGTGAGTGGCGTCCTTTCCGGAGAAAGATGAAGCTGGCAATCAGCACCATCAGGACCGTTAAAACAGGAAGTCGGAGCATAAGAGAAACTTATTTTTTCGTGAACAGCACCATCGTATTGTCAGACGGGTCATTGGCCTGAAGAAGCCGTTTGCCTGCATCTGTAAACCCAACGTTCGTAACGATCTTGCTCCATTCTGCGATGGGCTTAAAGTCCTTGTAATCCTTCTGGTCCGTTTCCCAATCGATGTTCAGACCCAGGTTAAAGACCGTGTGCACGAGCGATACGAACGTGGCCATGTCATCGGTTTTTACGTCGTGATCACGCAGAATAAACCAGCCGCCTGGTCGTAGAATTCGGCGGATAGAGGCCACAAAAGGCGTCAGTTGTTCGGGCCGGGTGTGGTGCAACCCGATTAGGCACGTAACCAGATCGACGCTCTCGCTGGGGATAACGTCAGGGCTAATGGGCTCAAAATCGTGCGATTCCACGAACGTACCGATTTTGGTCAACTGGCCCCGTTCCATAATATCGGCAGGGCTGTAGGTGGGCGCTACGTCGTTGATCAGGTAGATGGGCTCGCTGATGGACAGGTGTTTCCGCAAGTCGCTGATATACCGTCCCGGCGATCCGATTTCAACATAGCCGTTTATTGTCACGCCAGCCGGTAAGAGTTCCAGCATCTGCCGGGTCATTTCTTTTTTCTGCGTTTTGAGCGCGGGCAGGGCGTAGGTTAATTCCGACAGAAACGGTTTGATACTCGGCAGGCGGTTCTGTATAGTTTTATAAATGGTCTCATCCGACGTTTCCGCTTCCGTCACTTCCCCAATCAGGTGATGAAATTTATTTTCGGGATACAGGTGAAAAACGACCTGAAGAAAGCGGTAAAAGGCATCGCGTGATTTCGTCTGGTTGAACACAGTCCGAAATTCAGAAGTTGCAGTAGTCATAAGAGTAAGGGTTAGGTTATAACCGTTCGTAATACGTATCCCAGAACACGTTGTGAAACCTGAAAGTGGGATCTAGTTTTTTCTTGAGCGCGAACAGCTTTCCGGCATTTGGATACGCCTGGTGAAACTGCTCCGACGTAGCATGGGCCTGATAGGGGAGGTAGTAGGCTCCACCAACCGACACGGCCGCGTCGATCAATTCGCGGGTCCAGATCGCTACTTCATTTTTAGCGATTTCGTGGGTTCGTTGTTTATAATACACCACAAAGGCAAATACTTCTTCGCGCGCCCAGGCCAGATACGAACCCGAGTCGGGGAGGGCGTGGCGAATGGATACGTTGATGACATTGACATGATACCGATTAAAAATCTCGCTCATCTTCCCGGCAAACTCGTCGAAGTGTCGCACGGGTACGAAGTATTCCTGCAATACATAGGTGCGCTTCGTGCGGGAGCGGGGTTCGAGTTCGGCCACGTCGTAACCTGCTTCGTAGTTTCGCCAGTGGATCGGTTTGCTTAGGTAAAGAAGCGGATCGACTATGTGCTCCCGACGCCAGTTGCCAAAGAACGTTTCTGTGAATGCCCACAGAAAATACCGCTCCAGCGGGTAGGATTCGCGCAACGGCATCAGCCGGGTTTTAACCGTTGGTTTCTCCGTTGTCTTAACCCACGTAACGGCCCGCATGTTTGTAAACGATGGTGGATACATGTCACCGTTGTGAAAAACTGCTTCGGGATTATCGCGGATAGTATTGGTAAAATAAGTGCGGTAGTAGGGGCGCTTGAGTGTATAATGCTCCCGCCGAACGGCCAGATTTTCTTCGAGGTCGAGGTCGACCGATACGATAATACCGATGCCATTGTAGCCGCCGATGGCTCCAAAAAATACCTCCGCATTTTCGGTCCGGCTAGCCCGAACAAGTGACCCATTAGCCAAAACAACGGCAATAGATCGCACCGCCAGAATGAGGGGGCCGTGCCCCATGTATCGACCATGGCAGTTTACGCTTAATGCACCACCCACCGTGAAGTTAGCGTAGGTCTGCATGATCTTGATACTCAGGTCGTGGGGGTCAATAAATCGCTGAATATCGCACCACCGAATGCCCGCCTGAACGCTGATGGTACGGTCGTCTTTCGAGAAATCAAGCACTTGATTTAAGCTCCGCATATCTATGTGCAGGCTCTGCGGACTAGCCGTTTGCCCACCCATGCTGAACCGGCCACCCCCTACCGAAATAGGACCCGTTGTGCTACGTATCCGCTCCTGCAACTCATCGACCGACAAAGGTCGAAACACCTCGGCTACTACAACCGGGTTCAACTGCGTTACGTCGTTGATGATACGTTCTTTGGTGTTGAGATTTGGAATTAGCTGGCCGGTATCGTTTTTGAAGTAGTCGGCAGCCTGGTCCGGCACGGTGCCGAAGGTGTTTATTGCCGCGGTGCCTTTTTTGAACCCTACTTGATAAAACAACCAGATCGGCCCCAGCACCGGAATCAGCACGGCAAGCAGCCAGTAGCCCGATCGGTTGGCGTCATGCAGTCGTTTAGTGGCGGTCGCCAACAAGGAACCAACCAGAAGGGGGTAGAGAAAATACGTCGCCCATATGCCAACAAAATCGTGCAGGACGGTATGTAATACGTAGAAAGTGCTCCAGATAAAGGTCGACACAATCCAGTACGTGGAGCGCTGGATACGGCCCCGGCTAGTGAAAAGAAGGTAACTGAGAGGAAGTTTATCTTTTAAGCGCATAGACTCAACAAATATACGCGAGTGCCTGTTTTAGTAGCTGATTAAGACGCACTTGTTAGTAAAAGGTACGTAAGGTGAGCGACCTGTCTACTCAGAACCGGTATAGGGTAAAACAGTGGTTTTATTGGACAATAGTTCGTAAATACACATTAATCATCCTTTGCGTTATTAAAACGCCCGGTTTGCCAAAACAAAAGGGAGGAAAAGTCGATTACACGTGTATAGTATATGTACAGCCATAGCTAAACTATTATGACAACTCCTATAAACCGTACCGGAACGCCGGATTCTGCTATGTGGGCGCGTAACCCCAAGAATGTTGCCTTTATTGGCGATTACCTGCCCCGTCAGTGCGGAATTGCTACGTTCACGGCTGACCTTTATAAATCTTACAATTCCTTCATCCCCGCTTCCAATGCATTGGTCGTATCGGTCAATGATACGCTGGAAGGCTACGATTATCCGAGCGAAGTTCGGTATGATTTCTACCAGCATGATCAGGACGCTTACCGGAAAGCGGCTGAGTTTTTAAATTCAAAAGATGTCGATGTTGTGTGTCTGCAACACGAATATGGCATCTACGGTGGACAGGCCGGCAGTCATATTCTGACACTGTTGCGTAACCTGACCATGCCCGTTGTAACGACCTTTCACACGATTCTGAAAGATCCCAACAAAGAGCAATTGCTGGTTCTGAAAAGCATTGCCGATCTTTCTTCCCGCGTGGTTTGTATGTCGGAGAAAGGTCGGAATTTCCTGATGAACATCTACGACGTTTCCGAAGATAAAATCGATCTGATTCCGCACGGTATTCCCGACATGCCCTTTGTTGATCCCCATTTCTACAAGGATAAATTCGGCATGGAAGGCAAACAAACGTTACTGACGTTTGGGTTATTGTCGCCCAACAAAGGCATTGAAAACGTAATCAGAGCGCTGCCCCGTATTGTGGAGCAGTGCCCCAACGTAGTATATATGGTGCTGGGGGCCACGCACCCCAACCTGATAAAAAATGAAGGTGAAGCCTATCGGGACAGCCTGAAAAAACTGGCGGCTGACTGTGGCGTTCGCGATCACATCCGATTCTACAATCAATTTGTGGAACTGGACGATCTGCGCGAGTACCTTGGCTCGGCCGACGTATACATTACACCTTATTTAAATCCGGCCCAGATCACATCGGGTACCTTATCCTACGCCTTTGGCTGTGGGAAAGCGGTAATATCGACGCCTTACTGGCACGCCGAAGAACTCCTCGCCGAGAACCGGGGGATTCTGGTTCCTTTTGGCGATTCGGATGCTATCGCTGAGCAGGTTATCAATTTGTTTACCGATGAGTCGATGCGGCATGCCATGCGCAAGAAGGCCTACATGATGGGTCGTGAGATGACTTGGGAACACGTTATTCAGTCGTATGCCAATTCGTTTGCGCAGGCTCGTCAGGAACGTATGAATACGGTGAATAGTCAGGCGGTCTACATGATGGGCGCCCACAGCAGTTCGGCGTTCAAGTTGCCCACGATTCGCCTTGATCACCTGTTCCGGCTGACCGATTCGACCGGCATCGTGCAGCATGCCCGGCATCACCTTCCTTTTTACGAAGAAGGGTACTGCACCGACGATAACGCCCGAGCGTTGATTCTGACCCAGATTCTTCAGGAAACGGGCCTGGGGGATCGCAAGCTGGCGCAGGCCGCCGATAATTATTGTGCGTTCATCAATCACGCTTACACCGACGATTACCACCGGTTCCGCAACTTTATGAGTTACGACCGTCGCTGGCTGGAAGATATTGGTTCAGATGATAGCACGGGACGTACGATCTGGGCGCTCGGTACGGTCATTGGTCGTTCCTCCGATCGCAATGCCGTCACCTGGGCCATGAATCTGCTGGAACGCGTCATTCCCACCGTAGTGTCGATGACGTCGCCCCGTGCCTGGGCGTTCTCGCTGCTGGGTATCTATGAGTACCAGAAAAAATTCAACGACGATCGCCTAGCCAAAACCATTCAGCGGCAGCTGCTCGACAAACTGATGTTCCGGTATACCGAAACGGCCACCGAAGACTGGCCGTGGTTCGAGAATACATTGTCTTACGACAATGCCGTACTGGCGCATGTATTGTTACGTTCGGGCGATAAACGGTTGATCGATATCGGGTTAAACGCCCTAAAATGGCTCGTGAAACTGCAAACTGCCGATCGGAGCAATCCGGCTGAATCGACCCGACGTACCAGCCAGGGACATTTTCAGCCTATTGGATCAGATGGGTTTTATACCAAAGGCCAGCCTCGCGCTTATTTCGACCAACAACCGCTTGAAGCTCAAAGTACGATGTCGGCTTGCCTGGCCGCTTTCGAGATAACGGGCGACGATGAATGGCACCGGACCGCTATTCGGGTATTTAAATGGTTTACGGGGCTCAATGACCTCGGCTTGCCACTCTATGATGAGCAAACGGGCGGTTGCCGCGATGGCCTTCACATTGATCGGGTCAACCAGAATCAGGGTGCTGAGTCTACCTTGTCGTACCTGCTGGCCCTGGCTGAGTTGTACACGACCCAGAAGCGACGTACCGACACCAAGTCGGTGAACGTGGGAATGCCCGTATTGATGAATGGCTAAGTAGAGTTCCGTCTGGTTACGCCAAAACCTGACTATATCTGATACGTATTAACTACCTTTTAAAGAAGACGCCGAAAACAAATTGTGCTGAATATTCAGCTTACAATCTTGTTTTCGGCGTCTTCTTCGTTCTATTTTGTGTTCTACTAAAGACCGTACTTAATCGATGAGTATTAAAGCCATTCGCACCGGCATCGTTCTTCGGCCTGACCCGACTCGTGTTCTATTCCGGGCTTTTGAACTGGGAAGTACAACCCGCACTCTAAAAATCATTGCGCGGGTGGGCGGCATGACCGACGAAGAAGCGGCCCAAAAACTAGATGAAGTCATTCGTGAATTTGGTGGTCGTCATTATAAACTCGAACGCTTTCTGCTACAGCGCTTTGAGCAGGTGAAAACCCATTTGTTAACGGATGAACCCCTGACAACGGAGCGTAAACTGCTACTGGGGGCGTATTTTACGATGGAGTATTCCCTGGAATCGGCCGCGCTATTCAACCCCTCAATGATCTGGCATCCCGATCAGACGAACGTACCACCTGGTTATAAACGCTTCATTTTGAGTTTGCGGGCAACCGGCGAAGGCCATGTTTCGTCGATCTCATTCCGGATGGGGTACATTGACGAGGCCGGAAAAATTATCCTCCGCAAGCCGTCGCGCTACGTAACATCGCCCGAAATAGTCCCTAACCATCGGTTCAACCGCGCTCAGTTTCTTCGTAAACTTTATGAGTTACGCCTGGAAAACAGCATTCAGGAGAAAATGATGACCGGTCTTGAAGACGAATTCAGCCTTCCCGAACTTGAAGCACAGATCAAGCGAGTGCTGGCGCAGTACCGCTATAATGCCGAGTACGAAACGATTGCCAGTGGGTTGCTGGCCCTGGCGAAGTCGAACTACGAAATTCATTTTGAAGACGATCAGAGCCTGGACGAGCGCTGTATTTTCCCAACGTCGCCCAATGAAACCAATGGCATCGAAGACGCTCGTTTCGTTCAGTTTACCGACGATAACGGTGAAATAACCTTCTATGCTACGTATACGGCCTATAACGGTCGGGTAACGTTTCCGCAACTGCTGGAAACCAAGGACTTTACTAATTTCAACGTCAGTACGCTGAATGGTGCCGAGGTGTCCAACAAAGGTATGGCGCTGTTTCCCCGTAAAATCAATGGAAAATATGCTATGATTTCGCGGCAGGATGGCGAGAACATCTACCTGATGTATTCGGATGATCTGTATTTCTGGCAAATGAAAGAGCTGCTGCTAAAACCTACGTATCACTGGGAATATGTGCAGTTGGGCAACTGCGGATCACCCATAGAAACCGAAGCGGGTTGGCTGGTGCTGAGCCACGGTGTCGGGCCTATGCGCAAATATGCCATTGGCGCGTTCCTGCTCGATCTCAACGACCCCAGCAAAGTAATTGGCCGTACAACAGAACCCATTCTAAGTCCGGACGAGAATGAACGCGAAGGCTACGTACCAAACGTAGTGTACAGCTGCGGTGGACTCATTAACGGTAACGAATTGATAATTCCATATGCAATGGCCGATTACGCCAGCAGTTTCGCCACTGTAAATGTAGCCGAACTCCTCGCCGAGCTGACAGGGCAAACCAAAACAGAAGACGTACCAGTTCAGGAAGCCGTGACGGTGAAATAAATAGACAACAGGAGTAACAGAAACAGCCAGCTAATGAAAATTGGCTGGCTGTTTCTGTTGACTACCTTCTGGCTCACTTATCCCACCAAACGGGTTGGTAAATGTCGCCGACAACGGTTGCATTTTTGTTGTAGTTACGCTCGTCCTGCGACGTTGGCAGACGTAATGGAATCGCTTTTTTAGCAGACTGCTGGTTAGCCTTTATCGCTGGAAAACCTGTCCGACGCCAATCGTTATAGCCTTCTGGCGATGTAAAGAGCGATATGTATTTCTGATTGATGATTTTTTCGAGCGTAATGGTTGCGGCTGTTTCGCTGGCCACCGCTTTCTGGAAAGCCGCTGAAATGTCGGAGCCCGTTGTCCGTTTCACAGAGGCTGCAACCGCTGCATTGAACGCCGTGGCAGCGTCAGCTGCTTTGCCTAAACGCAATTGGGCTTCAGCTTCGATAAACTTCGCTTCCGAATACGTAGCCAGGGGCGTGGGCGAATCGGGTGAGGCAACACCCGGTCCCGGATCAGAAGCAGCCGTGTTATCGGACTCTTCAGGAGCCAACCCCGTATACTGACCGTCTTCATCCTTCGCTACATATAAGGGCAGGCGTGGGTCATTGGTTGTTTTTAAATAGTCGACGAAGTACTTACCCATTTTGATATAACCCGCCCGAATCGAAGTAAAATCATACCACTGGTTGTAGTTTCCAGCTACGTCATAAAAAATGGCGTTCATGTCGGGTTGATCGGCCGTCACTTTGCTCAGGGCTGCCAACGCCTGGGTCGCACTACCGGTTGGATCGACCTGACTCAGCCGGTTGGCATAACGAGCCTTTATAATATAGGCCGCATTGATCCAGGCTTTTACGTCGCCCTTGAAAATGATATCATCTTCGGCAGGCACAAATGTGTTAGCTGCCTGAGCCTGACTTAAATCGGCGATGGCTCCATCCAGCAGCGTTTGAATGCCTTTTATAACATCTTCCTGCTTGTCGTATTTAGGCTGAAAATTATTGCTCTGCAATGCTTTAGCGGCTTCCGTAAACGGTACGTCACCCCAGAAATCAGTAGCGATACCAAAGTTAAGCGCCTGTAGCACCTTCGTCATACCTGAATAATAAGGGTTCCCCGCGCTGTATTTGTCTAGCAGCGTGTTCGCGTTGATAAGCGTACCGTTATAAATGGTTGCCCATTCGTTGGTGATATCTGCTTCAGTAATCACGTATTGACCAAAAGTCTGGTACTGAAACTGATTGCCAGCCGCCTGTTGAGCCAGTACGGCGCTGATGCGTCCAAGCTGACCACCATACGTCGCAAACGTAGCTAATTCTGCGCCTGCCAGCAGCGTAGCTGCCGAGGCTATTTCTGGTGAATTGGGGTTTACTCCGTATTCGTCAAACTGGTTTTTGCAGGAACTGGTCAGAAAGGTTAGTCCCAGAACTGCTACTAGTATCTTCTTCATAACTGAAAGTCGTTAAGGAAATTAAAATCCGAAGTTGACGCCAAAAATGTAGGAACGGGTGCCAGGGTTATTAAAATAATCAAACCCCTGCAGGTTAGAGCCAGCGCCCGTCAGGCTCGTTTCTGGATCCACTCCTTTGTAGTTTGTGTTCAGATAGAGGTTCCGGCTTGATACCGAGAAATCGACATAGTCGATGTATTTTTTTAGCTTAAGCCGGTAGCTCAGCGCCACTTCACGCAAACGGAACCAGTTCACGTTTTCGACAAATTGCTCGGCCGCTCCGCCACCATCACCCTGATACTGACCAAAATAATTTAACGCCGAAACGGCTGTCGTATTGGCTGAACCATCTGACATCACACCTGGAATAACGTAGGTACGTTCGCGGTCGGCTGACTCCTGCGTGCGGCCGATGCGTTGCAACCGCGCATACGTACCGTTCCAGATGGCACCGCCCCGACGAATATCGATCAGCGCTGTTAACGTAATGCCTTTGTATGTGAAAGTATTACGAATGTTGCTGAGCCAGTTCGGATACGGATTGCCGATATTTTGTTGAGCTTCCTGCAACAAGGGTATACCATTCGAGCCGATAATTAACTGACCGGCATCGTTACGTTGCCATTTGGTGCCATACAACACACCCAGCGGTTGCCCAATAATAGCGTAGCCACCAATGCCATTGAAGGCAGATTCCAGGCTAACTTCGTTTACACCATCTGCTAACTGCAGCACTTTGCTGACGTTCTTCGACCAGTTTATGTTGATGTCCCAGGAGAAGCTTGGTGTTTTGATGGCGTTGATGCCCAGCATAACTTCAATACCCCGGTTACGTAGTTGGCCGGAGTTCGTATAAGTAGCCGTGAAACCAGAGCCAGGAGCCGTTGGGCGTGTGAGCAGAATATCAACTGTTGTTTGTTGATAGGCCGTTACGTCCAGATCAATCTTGTTCTGTAAGAATCTGAGGTTAATCCCAGCTTCCAGCCCTTTCACACGCTCAGGCCTCAGGTCGGGCGTTCCCACGACGCCATTGTAATAGGAGTACCCATTGACGCCACCATACGGGAAGTTTAGTCCGTTGGTAAATCCATCCGTAAAGGAGGGCTTGCTGAAATACGTACGGGTGCGGTAGGTCACTGGCGGAATCCCCGACTCAGCATACGCTAACCGAACTTTACCGAACGAAATGGGCGTGTTCTTTAACACGGTTTCGGTGAATACCCAGGCCAGGGAAGCTGAGGGGTAGAAGAAATTGTTCTTCCGCGTGCGGTCAAACGTAGATGACCATTCGTTACGTCCTGTCAGCGATAAATACAATTGGTTGGCGTAATCAAAATCTGCCTGGGCGAAAACAGCCGTGGTGAGTCTGCGCGTTGCTGAATTAGATGCGTACAACTCAGCCGCATTGCCCAAGTTGTAGAAGCGAGGGATGGAGAGATTACGTCCGCGGGAGAAATTGTCCGTAAAGTTGAACGAGGTAACGTTATTACCCAGCGTATAGTTGACGCCAAACTTGTCGCTGAACCGGTGTTCACCCCGAAGAATCAGGTCAGAATACACGTCGCGACTGGTGATATTATCATAATTGACCTGTCCATATGTCTGGGCATTGTCATCTCCATTAGAACTAACGGAAAAAACCTGCCGACGGGCATCAGAGTAGGCGTCAGCGCCAATTTTGTACGTCAAATCGAAGTGCGCATTCCGGTGGTAATTCAGGTATACATTGCCTAATACCCGGTTGATATCGTCCGTAAACGGGTTGTTGTTGACCGTGTAAAATGGATTGTCGTAGAAGGCGTAGTAGTTATTATTGAACCCAGTTTTAGGGAACTCGTAATTGCGTAGGTCATACGATGCCGGAGCACGTAGTAAACTCAACATGACGCCTGCTACGTTACTACCATTCTGGGCTTTAATACCGCCCGATTTTATATAGCTAACCGTACCGCCAATTTTCAAATTATCGGTCATATTCGATTCGCCAGTAACCCGAAGCGTGTTCCGTTTGTAGTCGGTATTGGGCACTACGCCATTCTGAATCAAATTCCCGAACGAGATCCGGAAATTCCCCTTATCGTTGCCACCCACCAGGGCTACGTTTGTGGTGTGGGAGGTGGCTGTTTTAAAGAAGTTGCCAGGATTGTCATACGACTGTAATCCTGGAACACTCGAAATCAGTGGTCCCCAGCTGTTGGGTGTACCCCCGGCAACGTCGTCAGCTGTATTAAATCGCTGGTCGGGTCCCGCATCCGCCGTTGAATATTTGCCACCTGAACCCTGGGCGTAAATCGATTGCAGATCAGGTAATTTATTGACCTGCGAAAGCTCCAGCCGATAGCTGACCGTTACGCCAATACCTTTCTGGCTACGTCCTTTTTTTGTCGTGTAGACAATAGCGCCATTACCCGCTCTAGCGCCATACAGGGCAGCAGCCGCCGGACCTTTCAGAATCGTAACCGACGCAATATCGTCGGGGTTAAGGTCCAAGGCCCGGTTCGAGTTATTGACACCGCCGAGGTTGGCATTAAAAGGGTAATCACCTGCCGACGACGTAACGGTTTCGTTATTGATCGGTACGCCATCGACCACAATAAGGGGTTGTTGCTCCCCCGTAAACGTCGATGGGCCACGTAGCACAATCTTACTCGAAGCGCCTGGTGTACCGGCTGCGCTAGTGACAATAACACCGGCTGTTTTAGCCGCCAGGCCCTGAATCACGTTTGCCTCGCCCGACCGGGTCAGGGCATCACCCCCTACATTGGAGACTGAGTACCCCAGGGTTCGTTTTTCCCGGGAAGCGCCTAAGGCCGTTACAACGACCTCGTTCAATTGCTTGGTGTCGGCTTTCAGCGAAACGTTGATCGTCGTTTGCGACCCAACGGGTATTTGCTGTGATTCAACGCCAATAAAGCTGAAGATAAGCGTAGCATTATCGGGTACGTTAATACGGTAATTTCCGTCCGCGTCCGAGTTTGTACCCCGTGTAGTTCCTTTAATCTGGATGTTGGCCCCGGGCAGGGCTGCCCCATCCGAAGCGGTGGTGACTTTGCCTGTCACGCTTCGCTCTTGTGCATAGGAATAGCTTATTGAGCTAAGTAGCACGAGTCCAAATAGAAGCTTTCTCATGGATGAATTGTGTTTGAAATGAATTTGTTGATAAATTTTTACATGAAAAGGAAAAGAGACAATATCCGTGACTTTTGTTGCATGCTACAAACAGGATAATTCAGTCGTAGGAAGATTTGTCTAGTGGTACGTATCCCCGTTCGTTGCACAACGAATAATCATTAAGTTACAAATGGTAACTAGTTTGGAAGACGTAATAGGTCAGGGCTAAAAAGATTGACCTCGAAAACCAGTTGAGCTGGTAGAGAGCGGGCACAGTAGCGTCTTGCTACAGTCTATAAGCAAGACGTTAGTTCGAAGTATAATTTTTTTCATAACTGTTGATGAAGTAAGGTCCAAATGCAATACTAACTTAACTTAAGTTTAACCCTAAATTAAATTTTTTTGATATAAAATAATCGGTTATGTCTAGGGATATGGCTCAAAAGTCGCTTTAAAAGTAACAAAATACTACTCAATGATGAAAATTTTATAAAAGATAAACGGGTATCTACTGATTGTACTATTAAGTGATTTTACTTATTTTTATATTAAATCTAACTATGTGTTCCCTATAACATTGTGACTAATAATTTGTTTATTTTTTAAAATAGCCCTATAATATCTTGCCGTATTATCATTTATTTATAAAATATAGTATAGTCTACTGTTATGAAGCCGGGCTATTCTACTTATTCTACTTTGTTGAGAAATGTCTGATTTAGTAACAAAAAAGCGGGTCGACATTGTCGACCCGCTTTCTGCATTACGCTTTATCCAACTATTAAAGTGCTGTATATTAAGAAAACACGTTTTTCAATAACGGGTCGATACGTAGTAATTTTTAAGGAGCTTTCTGTCACTGACTAAACGTTCCGTGTGCCTACTAACTCATTTGTAAACTCACTTAAAAGTAAGACCTAATCTTCTTAAAGTCATAATATGCTTTGTAAAAGTATATTTTTCGGTATATATATTAATTTTTCGGTAGGCTATCCGGCTAAAATGCCAGAATTTATATGCACGGATCGGCTGACTGAATCTATTTTATGTCTGTAAGCCAGACTACCTGAATGCGCATAAGAAATGCCAAACTTTTTACCTAAAACTGAGTTATTCTATGACATTAGCTGACTCAACGCCATGGAAGATGAAAAGGATGTAAAACATGATAGTGCCTATATAGCTGGACGAACACAGGGGCCTTTTGGCTCTGATGATGCCGATGTTGACAGACCGGTTGAAGATAACAGAAATCAGTACGAACAGGAAGACTCGGCTAATGGCACAGATAGCCAGCAGATCCGGGGTGGGCAGGATGGCCGAAACGAACGGGGTATGGCCAGCACCGATATGGATAGTAAGAATGGTATCCTGCGGATGAAAGACAATTCCAACAGTACGCTTGAAGTAACAGAGGAAGGCATGAATGCCGCCGTTGCCGATGGGCAAAAATCTAACACGGCTATGGTGGACGTAACGACCAGTGGCCCCGATGACTATGGGTCTGCTGATCAGGTAGGTACACCGAAAGCACAGGAAGCTGCCAAAAAACAGAACGACCCCGAGAAAACAGATAAAAACGACACGACTCAGCAGGAGCGTGAAGAAGATGTCGCCGAAACGGGTACAGACCTCAATAATCAACCAACCTACTGATTACCCTATCAGCAGGTGATTGTTTTCTTTTCATATACTCAACCACTTAATCCATTAACGTTATGAGCGTAAGTAGCAATTCTCGCAAAGAAAGTACCGAGTCACATGCGGCTCAGGCTATGCACAACACAATGGGTATTCCCCCCGCGCTGGCGCAATTGAATGATAAAAATCTGGATAATGAACTGCCTTCGCGTGTTGCCGGTAGCAGCGACACCGACGTACCGGGTGATGTAGCCCAGGCAGATTCCCTGGTTGCAGAAGCTGACGACGAGAAAGGTATAACCAGCGCGGAAATTGAAGAGTCGAAACGGGCATCCTGGGGCCAACCACCTATTTCAACCGATGCCGAAGACGTAGTAACCGTAGATGACGCCGACTGGAATCGCAGCACCGGCGAAGGTGCCATTCCGGCAACGCGCGTTAACGAACCCGATCGTACGTTGGGAAACTCGTAGTTTTATGAAATAAAATTAATTAAGCTGCCCGATTGGATTGGTCTAATCCAACTAAAAATCAGGTAAGTAGATAGAAAACAAAAGCCATTCAGATCATCTGAATGGCTTTTGTTTTCTCAGGAAGAATCATTGGGTCAACGATTAGACAATGGATTGAGAAGTTTATCCACAGCCGGGGCGGGTAACAAAACTCCATTTTTTACCTGGTTTTCAACCGCAGCAAGTTGGTCGTGTATACCTGGCAGTTCGTAAAACCGACCTTCAATTCGTTGACGTAGTAACGACCGGAACCAGCTCAGTTGCTGGTGCTGGCGTCTGCGGTTACGGGAGCCATTCCGGGTAGTGAGTTGCTGGTGTTGTTGAATGGTTTGCCAAACCTCCGTTATACCCACGCCGTTGAGGGCTGAACACAGGAGGACCGGGGGGAACCAGCCCGTATCGGTTGGTGGAAACAGGTGTAATGCATTTTGATACTCAACACGGGCACGGTTAGCAGGTAGCTGATTATCACCATCCGCTTTGGTAATAACCAGTGCATCGGCCAGTTCCATAATGCCTCGTTTCATCCCTTGCAATTCGTCGCCTGCACCAGCCAGCATTAGCAATAAAAAGAAATCGACCATACCATGCACAACGGTTTCGGATTGCCCGACACCAACGGTTTCTATCACAATTACGTCGAATCCGGCGGCTTCGCACAGCAGCATTGACTCACGAGTTCGGTGCGTTACGCCCCCCAATGAATCCCCTGCTGGGGAAGGCCGAATATAGGCAGCAGGATTCATAGACAGCGTTTCCATACGGGTCTTATCTCCTAGTAAACTCCCCCCTGAACGCTGGCTGGTTGGGTCAACGGTTAGGACGGCCAGTCGATGCCCGAGGGTCGTCAGATACGTGCCAAAAGCTTCAATGAAGGTACTCTTGCCCACACCCGGCACACCGGTAATGCCGATCCGAACCGACTGACCTGTTTTGGGCAAAATGGTATTTAACACGGCTTGTGCCAACGCCTGATCGTCGGGACGCCGACTTTCAACGAGCGTGATGGCCCGACTGAGCAATAGTCGATCACCAGCGAGGATGCCAGTAACATAGTGGTCAGGTGAGAGACGTTGGCGCATAGGATTACTTCAAATCGTCGGGTGTCGTAATCTTTATATTTTCGTATGACCCATCGATGAGCGTAATCGGGAAACCGGCGAATTCCATAACACTGGCACAATCGGTAAAAAACGGTTGCTCTTCGCTTCGAAAGGCTTGCCTGAATAAATCTAATTGAAAGGTTTGTGGTGTTTGAACCAGCCGATAGAGACTACGATCAACCGCCTGACTGACGCCATCGACGCCAACAACCCGAACGGAATCTTTGACAGGCACACACGTCACCGCCGATCCTGTGCGGGCGGCTGTCTCGAAACTGTGCTCAATGATTTCCGAAGAAATGAACGGTCTGACACCATCGTGTACAGCGACCAAACCCGTTTCTGCCTGAATGCTATTCAGTCCATTACGTACGGATTGAAAACGGGTTACGCCACCGTCTACGGTCTGGATTGCCGGATGGAAATTGTGTTGATCGCAGAGCGTCTGCCAGCTAAACTGGTCGCGGGCGGGCAAAACCAGAATGACTTGGATTGACAGCGGAACCGCCAGAAATCGCTCAATAGTGTGTTGAAGAATGGGCTTACCCTTGAGCAGCAAAAACTGTTTTGGTACGTCGGACTTCATCCGGCTACCACTACCCCCGGCAACGATAATGGCAAAAAAATTAGTCGATAGTCGATAGTTGTCAGTCATCAGCACGAAGCAAAGACCAAAAATACTAACGACTATCGACTAACGACTGTCAGCTTCCTTAAATAATCAACATTGCGTCGCCATAGCTGAAGAAACGATATTTCTCTTTGATGGCTACCTGATACGCTTCCTTAATCAATTCGTGACCGCCGAAGGCGCTGGTCATCATGATCAAAATGGACTCAGGCAAATGTAAATTGGTTAACAGGGAATTAGCGATTTTGAAGTCGTAAGGGGGGAAAATAAATTTATCTGTCCATCCTTCAACCGGCTTCAGGCGGCTATTAGCCGATACGGACGATTCAATAGCTTTGAGGGACGTAGTACCAATCGCACAGACACGATGACCGCCGTCCAGTGCTGTATTAACGATCTGCGCCGATTCTTCGGGAATACGGTAGTTTTCCGAATCACTCTTGTGTTTGGTCAGATCTTCCACATCTACCTGACGGAACGTACCCAAGCCAACGTGCAACGTAACAGGAGCGAAATGGATACCTTTAATTTCCATACGCTTCATCATGGCACGCGTGAAATGCAGACCAGCGGTTGGGGCGGCTACCGCGCCAACATGCTGCGCAAAAACGGTTTGGTAATCGTCACGGTCAGCGCTTTCGGCTTCGCGGTTCATTTCGCGGGGAATGGGTGTTTCGCCCAGTTCGTCTACTGCTTTCATGAATTCCTCATGATTGCCATCGAACAGGAAACGAATGGTCCTGCCGCGCGACGTGGTGTTATCAATGACTTCAGCGACCAGATCACTGTCACCGAAGTAGAGTTTATTGCCAACGCGGATTTTACGGGCTGGGTCTACTAGTACGTCCCAGAGCTTCATTTCGCGGTTTAATTCGCGCAGGAGGAATACTTCTATTTTGGCACCCGTTTTTTCCTTATTGCCATAGAGCCGCGCCGGAAAAACTTTGGTGTTATTGATCACCATCACATCGCCATCGCCGAAATAACTCAGCATATCCGAAAACTGCTTGTGTTCAATGGTTTTGGCTTTCCGGTCAACGACCATCAACCGTGATTCACCCCGCTCAACTGGGTATTTGGCAATTAGACTTTCGGGTAAATCGAATTTAAATTCGGATAACTTCATAGTGTATCAGCACGAAAAAGAACGGCGTATTTTTTGTAAAGGCCGCAAATATAGTCAAAAACCCGGAAAATTTGACATGTTCCGGGTGATTTTCTTGCAAATATCGAATAAATGCCTTATTAGTGCGTTTCTATTGAGCTAATTGGCTTAACCGCACCATCCGTGTTAACATGCGCACGGTCCGAAACGTTGAATTTTGCCATTAATTCGGGCGATACTTCGTTGGCATATGTACCCTGAGCCGATACGAAAACACCTTTCATCCCATTGGCGGCCGTAATCGCATACAGCGTCATTTCATCGCCGGGGTCCGATGTACCTTCAAACCGATGAAATTCATCGACAGTAAATTCTTCGCCTTTCAGCTTCGTCTCTGTACTTTTTTCTTCCAGAAAATCTTTTTTTGGGCCAAACTCGTGCGTGTAGCCGCGAGCCCGAAGGTCTTCCATCGCTTCGGTTAGGGTGGTGAAATGTTTCATAACGGTAGAGAGTTTGTGTTCCTAATAAAACGCATAATAGGCCGGATAGTTTTAAGGTTAATAGGAGTGTGGTACGCACCTGATGAAACATTTGCCTCCGAAAGATTATTAGGTAAGTACTGGTCTAGTCAATAATTATAGTCTCCGATGATTCTTCGTAGCACCTATTCAGCCTGCTTGCTGTGCCTTATCACGTTGTGGGTGACGGCCTGCAACACCGACGATCCTGAATTTAATGCCCCGGTTACGCCCGAACGTATTGCTTTCTCATCCAGTCGCCTGTACCCCGAAGGTATTACGTACTCCACGCTACTCGACAAGTTCCTGGTCAGCTCCATTACGCAGGGAAAAATTGGTACGGTAGATCAAAATGGACGGTATGCCGATCTGATAACAGACAGCCTGCTTATCAGTAGCCTTGGCATGAAAATACACGATGGCCGTCTGTATGTATGCAATGGCGATCAGGGTGTGTCGACTAAAAGTACAGCCCAAACGACGGGTAAAACGGCTGGTCTCTACATTTACGATCTTAATACACGGCAGGCGCTGCGCCGGATTAATCTGGCTACCCTGATGCCAAATGCGAGTCATTATGCGAATGACATGGCATTCGATTCGCTTGGAAACGCTTATGTAACAGATTCTTTCGCGTCGGTCATTTATAAAGTACCCGCTGATACAACACGCCCCAGCATATTGATCAATTCCCCTCTTTTCTCGGGCGCGCCGGGGACAATCAACCTGAATGGCATCGTTTATCACCCCGGTAAGTACCTGATTGTGGTAAAGGCAAACGAGGGAAAGCTGTTTAAAGTGGATTTGACCAATCCAAGTAGGATTACAGAAATAACGGGCGTGAACCTGCCGGGAGGGGATGGCATGCTGCTGTATAACAATGATTTATACGTAGTGAACGGCCGGAATAAAGTCTCGCAGATACGTAGCACGGACGGCTGGAAAACCGCTTCTATTGTCAAAACAGATTCTGTCGGCTATGATCAGGCAACGACCAGCGTATTGTTTAATGACAGGATTTACACCATTAATGCCCGCATCGGTGAAGTAAGTGCCGCCGTAGCCGCCAAAAATCCATCGTTGCTTCAGGCTAATGGATATAGTATTCAGCAGTTCAGGTAGTTGGTTCTGAAACAGAAATTACGCAAAACACCCCTAAATCCCCTGAAGGGAACTATATCTAAGTGCGAGCAAAGTCCCCTTCAGGGGATTTAGGGGTGTTTCATGTTAGTATTTAGCATTAATCGGGCAATACCTTCACCATAATATCTTTGTAATAGATGACGCTTTTGGGATCGTGGCCTTGCAGAGCAATGGTGCCATGGCTCAAATGGCGTTTGTCTTTACGGCCGGGCGCGCTCAGGCTGTCAGGTTCGGTGTAGTCATTGATGATCTTGTCGTTAACTCTGACCGTCACCTTCTTACCCTGCACCGTGATTTGTTCAGTATACCATTCGTTGTCTTTCACGAACACATCTTTTACGTCCTGAAAGGAATAAACGCTGCCTGTTTTACGCCAGTCGGTATGGCTCTGGTTCACCTGGATTTCGTACCCCTGAGAAGGCCAGCCCGTTTCCTGATACGCCGTGTGAATGAACATACCCGAGTTGGCGCCGGGCATCGTTTTAACCTGCGCTTTCCACTCGAAGTTCTTGAAATCGTGGTTACCGACAGGGCCTTCATAAAACAAGTGTGCCCGTGGGCCGGCCACCATAATGGTGCCATCTTTAATGCTGAACGTGCTGGCATTGTCACCGACTTTCCAGCCGTTAAATGTCTTGCCGTCAAAAATACTGACCCAGCCGTCGGCCTTGGGGTGACTGATGAAGCTGATGCAGAAACCAACTACGAGCGTGGCCGCTAAAAGAGTCAATCGAGTTTTCATAAGAATAGGGCGAGTTGTGTTTTAGAATCGTCCATCATCAAAAGCATAAAAGCGGCAAAAACTAATCATATTACGTATAGCACATAAATTTTTGGCTCTGTTTACTGGCCTGAGAAAAGGAGGTCAAAAAGCCGTTCTACGTCGTTTGGCTAATAGCCCTACAGTGTAAAAAAGTGAGCTAAATCAGAACTATAATTGTCATAATTCTGATTTAGGCTGAAAAAGAGCCATTTATTTGTTCACTAAGACCAGACCTACTCCCAAAACTGCCTGATTCTATGCAAGAACACTGCTCTAATTTTGGTAAATTTGCGGTATGATTTCCATTACAAATCTCTCTTATTATCTCGGTAGCCGGGCGCTTTATGAAAATGCATCGCTACACATCAAGCCAAACCAAAAAATTGGTCTGATTGGGCTGAACGGTACCGGAAAGTCTACGTTACTACGTATCATAAATGGCGAATACCAGGCCGACGGAGGAACTATATCGAAAGCAGGTGACGTAACCATCGGCTTCCTGAATCAGGATTTGCTATCCTATCAGACTGACGACTCCATCCTGTCCGTAGCCATGCAGGCCTTTGAACGGCAGAATGAATTGCAAATCAAGATCGAGGAATTGCTCCACAAAATGGAGACCAATTACACCGACGATCTGGTTGATAAATTAGGGAAGGCGCAGGAAGAATTCGATGCCCTTGATGGTTATACGATCCAAGCCAGAGCCGAAGAAATTCTGGAAGGGCTCGGTTTCTCAACCGACGACCTGCACCGGCCGCTGAAGTTGTTTTCCGGGGGATGGCGGATGCGGGTAATGCTCGCGAAGTTGCTCTTGCAGAAGCCCTCGCTGTTGATGCTCGATGAGCCGACCAACCACCTGGACTTACCGTCTATTCAGTGGGTTGAAAAATACGTTCAGAACTACGAAGGTGCCGTAATCGTGGTTTCCCACGACCGTGAATTCATTGATAATGTGGTTGATACCATTGTCGAAGTATCGGGCGCTAAATTGAATTACTACGCGGGCGACTACTCCTATTATATGGAAGAGAAGGCGCTGCGTAATGAGATTCAGAAAGGCGCTTTTGAAAATCAGCAGGCCAAAATCCGGCAAACGGAACGGTTTATCGAACGATTTAAGGCGAAAGCGTCAAAGGCTAAACAGGCGCAAAGTCGGGTGAAACAACTCGAACGCATGGAGCTTGTCGACGATGTGATCGACAGCAATGCACGAGTCAATTTCAAGTTTAATTTCTCGCAGCAACCCGGTCGTCACATTCTGCACCTGGATGATATTTCGAAAGCGTACGGCGAGAAACGCATCCTGACCCATTCCACGGCCCGGCTCGAACGGGGTGACAAAGTGGCCCTGATTGGTGCCAACGGACGTGGGAAATCGACACTGCTACGGATCATTTCGGGTTCTGAGCCCATCGACGGTGAGCGCGTACTGGGCTACAACGTATCGTTTAGCTTCTACGCCCAGCACCAGCTTGAGTCGCTTCGGGTAGATGATTCGATGCTGGACGAACTCAAACAGGCGAACCCAACCAAATCGGACGGTGAACTGCGTGGCGTACTGGGCTGCTTCCTGTTTTCGGGCGACGATGTGTTCAAGAAAATCAAAGTGCTGTCCGGGGGCGAAAAATCGCGCGTGGCGTTGGCGAAGGTGTTGCTCTCACAAGCGAACTTCCTGCTGCTTGACGAACCGACCAACCACCTGGACATGCAATCGGTGAATATTCTGATTCAGGCCTTGCAACAGTACGAAGGCACCTACGTAGTGGTTTCCCACGACCGGTATTTCGTGTCTCAGATTGCCAACAAAATCTGGTACATCGAAGACGAGCAGATTAAAGAATATCCAGGCACGTACGACGAATATGAATGGTGGCAGGAAGAGCGCAAAGCGCAGGGCATTGTGCCATCGAAACAACCCGTCGACAACTCGAAGATGCAACCCGTAACCAGTCCGGCTCCCGCTGCGAATGGTCATTCAACCAACGGGAAGTCAGCCACGAATGGTCGCGCATCGGAGGATGAACGCAAGGAATGGCAGAAAACGCTTAAGAATCTGACTCGTCAGGCCCAGGAGTCGGAAACCAAAATTGCTCAGTTGGAAGATCGCAAGAAATGGCTGGAAACCGAACTGGCCAACCCAGCCACCTACGGCGATGATAAGCTGATGCAGGCCAAAAATGACGAGTACCGACACGTAGTAGCCCAAATCAATCAGCTACAGGACGAGTGGGAATTGGCGATGCTGGAAGCTGAAGAATGGGAAAAGAAATTGGCATAATCTATTGTCTGTTAGTCTACTAAACAAAAGCCGGAGCGTTTATTACCTCCGGCTTTTGTTGTATAAAGGCGTTTCAGATTAGCAAAGGATTTCCACTACGTAATAAATTGCTCTACCAGCAGTAGGTCAGGCTCAGCCGGGCAAAGAAAGGTGTGCCTGGCGTAAAATGTATTTCATCGACAGACGCAGCTTCACCCTTTAGACGGCTTTCCGTGGCAAACTGGGTTTCTTTCCAGCGGGTGTTCAGCAGGTTCTGCACCGAAAGCCCCAGCGTGTAATTTTTTCGGGCGTAGTTCGCCTGCATGTCAGTGACGAAATAGCCTTCGGCTACGATCGAGTTGTCTTCGTTAGCCGGTCGGTCGGCCATGTACCGGTAGCGTAGTGAACCGCTTAACCCATGCTGCGTTTGTAGCGACAGGCCTCCCGTTGACGTAAACACTGGGGCGAGTGGCAGGTAATTTTGCCCCGCTTCGGCGTCAAGCGATCGGGGATTGGCGGTGTTCAGATCAAGGTCGGTAAACAGACTTTTTGTTAACTGATAGCGCATCGATACGTCCACGCCCTGCCGACGGGATCGTCCACTCGGTTCAACCACGCCTTCATCCCCTACATACACAAACTCCTGTTGCAGCCATAAATACCAGGCAGCCGCGTTAATCAGCAGCTGGGGAAACGGTTTAAACATGATACCTACATCGGACCCATAAGCACCTGGTAAAATCTCGCGTCCGTTCTGCGCCGTTACCACACGGGCATCATTGGAATGAAATCCTTTCCCCGTGTTTAAGTAAAATTGTAGCCTGGGATTGACCGTGTAATAAACATTCAGCTTGGGCGATACAATCGCCTGGGTGGCCCGCCTGGTTGTGGTGGCCGGAGCCGCGCTCGCCTTAGCCAGCAGATCCTCGTATTGGGAACGAAAATAATCAACCCGCACCCCGGCAGTAATGGTAAAACGGCTCGTTACCTGAACCAACTCATCAGCGTAGAGTGCCGCGTTAATTTCGTTGACATTACCAAGCTGGATCGGGTTCAGGGTCTCTACCCGATTTTTGGTATGCGACAGTTCCGTACCCTGTGTTAGATCCTGGCGGTACTGTGCGCCCAGAGTCGTTGTCCAACTCGTTTTGCCAAGGCTCGTTTGGGTGGCATAGCTGCCATGGTAGCCAAACAGATTCCGGTGTTCTTTCTGCCGAATCTGATCACCATTGACTGTATCTCTCAAAAAGAAGGTGAAGTCGGAATACAACTCAAAGGTGTAATTACTGTAGAAAAACTGATTTTTGATGGTGTGGTTACGTGGAGTCACTGTCACCAATTGCGCATTGACATTCGTTCGGCTCGTTTCTCCGCCTTCGGTAGGATCAATGGAACCGAACCAGCCAATTAAACCGGAATCTATGGCTCGATCAGGAATTTGTCCCGAATGATTCCACTTGCTCCAGAACGTAGAGCCCGTCAGGGTCAGATCCGTGTTAGCCACCAGGTGGCCGTGGTACTTTCCGACTACATTGATTCGCTTAAAGTTCTGTGGATTGTCGAAATACGAGTTCGTATACGAATACTCGGATGCCAGGTAAGCCGATCGATTTTTCGCTCTGCTTCCCTGACCCAATAGATTTAGCCCGGCCACCGTCCGATACGTATCAAATTGACCAGCTTCCAGTTTGACAAAGGAACGATCCAGAACGGTGCGCGTTCTGAAATCTGCCCATCCGGCCGTGGCCAGGTTACCCTTATCGGTCGTATAAGGCCCTTTTTTGAAATCTACGCCGTCGACTAGCTCAGGAATCACAAAATGCAAATCGGCATACCCTTGTCCGTGAGCATGAGAGACCATGTTGACAGGCATACCATCTACTGTTAGCCGAATGTCAGTTCCGTGGTCTAAATCAAAGCCCCGCAGAAAAATCTGTTCGGCTTTACCGCCCCCGGCGTGTTGGCCTATAAACAAGCCGGGCACGGACCGGAGAATTTCCTGTGAATTGGTGATGGGGCGTAATTTAATATCCAGACTACTGATAAGTTGCTGATCATGAGGCCGCTGCGCTGAAACCTGTACCTGCTCCAGTTGAACGGGCGCGCTGGCTAAATTAACGTTAATAAACGTAGTACGATCATCCGCTACTGTCGCTGTAACCAACTGGTTTTCAAAGCCCACGTGAGAGAACTCTAGTTTATAAGGAGCCGCTACCAGATCCGTGAAACGAAATTGTCCCTGGTCATTGGTAAGCGTCAATTTGCCCAATCCCGTCAACTGAACCGATACACTACGTAGTGGTAAATGCGTCGATTGGTCGTAGACAATACCGGCGATGGTACCCAGATGGGCAAATGCTATCTGGCACGTTAGTAGTCCCAATGGTAACGTAGCGAGGAGAGTTCTTAATTTAATTGATTTCAAATAACTCATTACCAGTATTTTCGTAACCATATAAACCCGGCCAGCGTAGTAAGGACCAATAGATCATGAACGGGTATGGTATCGTGAATAAGGAAGCTACCCGGCTTGTTGCGGCCCATCCTTACGTGGCCTGGATATATTCTCGCGCCAGGTCAGAAATAAAGCCAGGCCAGCCAGCAAAGCTACTATATAGGGCGCATATCCGACTATCCGTTCTACCCCCTTTGTCAGTCTATTGCCCTCGCCGGTAACCCGCTCAATGATCCAGCCCATAGCAGCCACGGCGGCCAGAAAAGCACCGATCCACCGTACAGCCCAGTAGGCTGGTGTGCGGCTCAGCAGCATCAACCAGGGAATCGTCAGGGTGATTACCAGTAGTTGCATGAGTTCGATACCCAGATTGAAACCCAGAATACTCAATGCCATCGGACCTGTATTCAGGTGC
Source organism: Spirosoma jeollabukense (assembly GCF_054777855.1). Classification (NCBI taxonomy): domain Bacteria; kingdom Pseudomonadati; phylum Bacteroidota; class Cytophagia; order Cytophagales; family Cytophagaceae; genus Spirosoma; species Spirosoma jeollabukense. The sequence continues at coordinate 371,542 of NZ_BAAHAD010000001.1, read as the reverse complement.
AAATTGGCCAGTGTACTGCCGAAAGCCAGCCCATGAATCAGGCCAAATCCAGCCGCGATCCAGGCTTCCCGGCCCGCAAATAAAGGCCGTATGGCATGAGCCGCTGATACCAGAATGGACACCGCAATGAGTAGTTCGACAGGTTGGCCGGGCAATCGAAGCCAGCCCAGCGCCCCCAGTAGTAAAGTCAGAGAATGACCAATTGTAAATGCGGTCACGATTAGCAGAATGTGGCGAAGGCTGTAGCGGACGCCCCCAAATCGGCCCCATCGACCACTGACAACCAGGAGTGGGGCGGGCAGCAACAGTATCAGTAAAAATAGCAGATGGTCCGTTCCTTCGGCAATATGCTGCATCCCGAGCCGTACCATGGACGTAAATCCCGTCCATGCACTACCTGATTCGAGACTAATCGCAAGAGGTAGAATCCGGTTATTCACAATATCCAGGCTAATAATACCTACTTGCGCGGGAGGCACATCAGCAACCAGACCCCGTTCCCAATCCTGCTGGACTGATACCAGAATTTTATGTGTCACCACCTGATGCAGGACGACATCATACTGAAAGACAAACCGCCGGACATCGGCTCCAAGAGGGGGAATCAGTCGGACTTGCGCCGTTAGTTCGCGGTATACTCCATGAATGGGGTTTTTGGTTTCCTGTACCGCCAACGTGCCCACTGATACGTTCCAGGCTCGCCCATCAGGGCTTTGCGGGCGGATGTGTTGGGCCAGATACACTCGCAGTTGAGGGCCAAGCCGATCCACCAGCGTAGTGGATGAATCGTTGACGGCATGACCAAAAGCCGCCTGCAACTCGTTCAGCGGAATTTGCAGTTCGGCGTCGATTCGGTCGGCATGCATGCTAAGCAGCACTACCGAATTGGGCATTGGATGAGCGGTAGCTACAGGTTGTAACCCTGGTAAAAGGAGACTCACTAGAAAAACCATCAGCCATCTGACTGGACGGCTGATGGAGAAAAACGGATGCTTCATGAAAGATAGTTACTTATTTCTGCAACCTGGACTAAATAGATGAGTAAGTCAACGGGTTAGTTTTCAGACCTTCGGTTCTGCAGGCTGACGCAGATATCTACCTAAAAACTTCATCTTCATCGTACAGGTAAAATATAATTATGTTTTATTTGTACCATTATGGGAGACTATAAAAAGGGTAGGGGAGCGCAGTTCAATACGGCTAATTCATATTCGACTCATCAATACGAGCCAGAGAATTTGACTCCAATATATGATGTCGATTTTCCCGAACCAAAGCTGAAAACGCAGTTTTTGGTGGAGATGCCCAAACAAATTATCAGTCGTTCGACAAGCCCGGACATTGGTTTTACCGCTTCCATTAACCCATACCAGGGATGTGAGCATGGGTGCATTTACTGCTATGCCCGACCCTCGCACGAATACTGGGGCTTTTCGGCGGGACTGGATTTTGAGAGCAAAATAATGGTCAAAAAAAACGCGCCCGAGTTGCTGGAAAAACAGTTTCAGTCACGTTCCTATAAACCCGGAGTCATTCATTTTTCAGGCAACACCGATTGCTACCAACCTGCCGAACGAACGTATCAGCTTACGCGTCAGATGCTTCAGCTTTGTTTGCGTTACCGAAATCCAGTGTCGATCATTACAAAGAACGCCCTGATTCTACGTGATTTAGACATTCTTAAACCGCTTGCTGAATTGAAGCTGGTGAACGTAGCGATTTCCATCACCACGCTCAACGAGGAGCTTCGTATGCTGATGGAGCCACGTACCGTCACGGGTATGCAGCGCTTACGGACAATGGGCACCTTGCACAAAGCAGGCGTACCGGTGGGCGTTATGACGGCACCCATTATTCCCAGTCTGAACGATCACGAAATTCCTAAATTAATTGAGCTGGCCGCCGAACAGGGCGCTTGCTGGGCGGCTTATACCCTTGTTCGGCTCAACGGAGCCTTAGGTCCATTATTTACTGATTGGATAAAACAAGCGTTGCCAGACCGTGCCGACCGCGTATTGAACCAAATCGCGGATTGCCACGGCGGACAATTGAATGATTCGCGCTTCAACACCCGCATGTCGGGGGAGGGGCAGTTTGCCCAGCAGATTGCCCAATTTCACCGGATCGCCTGCCAGAAATACCTTGCCGGACGACAGCCCGCCGATCTTACTACGTCCTTATTCAGACCCGCCGGGCAAATTGGGCTATTTGAGTGAAATGTCTGATCTATTTCTCAACCGTAAACCGCTTCGTTATTTGGTTACTATTCTCCGCCTGCGCCAGCCGGGTGGTGTGATCAAACGACTGTGTCACGGTTGTGTGAATGCCTTTGCAGATCGAGTCGAGCGGTAAATCATTGTCGTCGGTACCGAACGGGTTCTCAATTTCTTCGGCAATAATCTCAAGGCTGGCCAGTACGTAGAAAACGAATACAACCAATGGAACGACCAGGAAATGGAGCGTGTAGACGTAGCCCAGCGGCAACGTAGCACAGTAGGTGAAGATGAATTTTTTGATGAATGAACTATACGAAAACGGAATCGGGGTATTTTTGATACGTTCGCAAGCCCCACAAATATCCATGAACGACTGAATTTCAGGGTTCAGAAACAGCAGGTGCTCGGGTAGCAGTATTCCCTGACGCTGTAAATCATTGATCTTGCCGAAAATCGCCATCGTGATCTGCTGTGGCACATGCTCGCTCAGATGCAGATCCTGAATACCGAACGTAGCACTATCCGTAAACTCTTTCTCGGGCGATCGTTGCCGAAGGTGATTTTTCAGCGCATAGGCGAAATTGGGTATCATCGCCCGAAAAAACTGGCGAGCCTCAGTTTGCGACGGCTCCAGTAACTGGTCCATTTTAAGGGCCATATTCCGGCTGTTATTCACCAGGGCGCCCCATAGTTTCCGACCTTCCCACCATCGGTCATAAGCTGTATTGGTGCGAAAAACCAGCAACATCGAAATAACGAAGCTCAGCAATGTATGCATGAGCGACAGGTTCTTAAGGTGTTGGTTATCACTTAGCCCAAGAAATTCGATAATGTAGACGATAACGAAGGAATATACGCCGATGGCTATCAGAATAGGTAGTAGCTTGCGAACCGTGTCAGCCCGGTTGAACGTGATGATAAAGCGGAACCATTCTTTCGGATTATAATTGACCATATATGTATTGGGTTATACGATCCAGGATTTTCGCTTAGGGCCGTGCCACGGTTATTAACTACGGTCAGAACAACCGTAGCACCGCCCTAAGCGAAAATCCTGGACTATAATCATACGGGATTTTACGGACGTTGTCAACTGTAAATCCGTCCGACATTCAGAAGTTTGTATAATCATGTTGCCCCGAAAGCGTTTAGTTACCAACTACGTCCTATAAAAAAGCATATTGAATGATTGTTTCCTTTAGGCTGATTGCCAGTCTCTTTTTCTGGATGCTGACGGCTCCGTTGGTGGCGCAACAACTCCAGACCATTGATCACATTTATGATCCCAAAGTTGAAACGGTGCTCCTGTTTCCGCAGATCAGCACCAACCTCAACGATCCCTCGCTAACCCTAAATCCGCCCGTTATTTCGCTCGATGAGCAGACTCCTCTCCAACTCGAATTCGATGACCTGACGGCTAATTATCGCTCATTTCGGGCGCGTCTGGTTCACTGCAATGCCGACTGGCAGCGGTCCATCCTGAACGATATTGAATTTACGTATGAGTACAATGATAATCCAATTACGGACTATCAGACGTCGATTAACACCAAGATCCCCTATTTTCACTATCGGTTTACGTTACCACGCGTAAAGCTGCCGGGTAATTATTTGCTGGTGGTATATGATGAACGGAACCGCAATAATATCATTTTCACCCGCCGGTTCTGCACGTATCAGAATCGCTTGCAGGTGAACGCTGCGATACGTTTCTCCTCAGCGCCGGACCGCCAGTTCAGCGACCAGCAGATTGATATGGCGATCAGCTACAAAGGGTATCAGGTTATCTCACCGCAGGACGATTTTAAAGTAGTGATCCGGCAGAATTACCGCGATGATCGCGTCATCCGGGGACTACGTCCAAGCAATGTGCAGGCATTTGATCAGGTGCTGGAATACCGACTGATTGATTTGAGCAACACGATGCCGGGTGGTAATGAGTTCCGGTTTTTCGATACGCGAACCGTTTTGTCCCGCGCCAACTATATTGAGCGAATTGACCGGCTTGCTGACCGAAATATTGCGTATGTACAGGTCGATAAGCCACGAAATCAAGGCACATACATCCAAAGCGACGATTTCAATGGCTTCTTTGTCATCGACCAGCGTGAAACCAGCAACGGGGCCACCAATGGCGATTACATCGAAACGATTTTTACGCTCAAAATCCCGGAGGTGCCGGGTGTCGATGTATTTGTTAATGGGGCTTTCAACTTCTGGCAACTAAACGATCGTAACAAAATGACGTTTGACCCCCTGCTGACTGCCTACCGAGGGTCAATGCTACTGAAACAGGGCGTTTATAATTACGACTACGTTGTGCAGACAACCGGTCCACAACCCAGAGTGGACGAACACTATATTGAGGGCAGTTTCTCCGGCACTGAAAATGATTACGAGATATTCGTTTATCATCGCCCACCAGCCGCCCGCGCCGATCAACTGGTCGCGTATCAGAAGGTGGGCGTGAATAAACGGAAGTGATTTTATGGCTTAAATTCCTTTAGCCCCCGAATCAATTCGGGGGCTAAAGGAATTTAAGCGCTGTGTAAAAACTCCATAATATCGCCGTCCTGCACGACGTATTCTTTGCCTTCAACGGCTAATTTACCCGCTTCACGAACACCCGCTTCCGTCTTGAACTGCGAGAAATCGGGGAGTTTCATGACTTGCGCCCGAATGAATTTGCGCTCGAAATCGGAGTGAATGACCCCGGCAGCCTGCGGGGCTTTCCAGCCCCGGTGAATCGTCCAGGCGCGAACTTCCTTAACACCCGCCGTGAAATACGTAATCAGGCCCAGCAATTTGTAGGAGGCTTTAATCAGCTTGCTCAATCCCGATTCGGTCAGGCCGTATTCGCCCAGAAATAACTCGCGTTCTTCCGGGTCTTCCATTTCCGCGATTTGCGATTCGATACCCGCGCTGATGACAATTACTTCAGCCCCTTCGTCTTTTACCGCTTCTTTTAACGCATCCGAATACGCATTACCATTTGGCAGGGAGCCTTCATCGACGTTTGCTACGTAGATGACGGGCTTCACCGTCAATAGGGACAGATCGCCAATGGCGGCTTCACGTTCCTCATCTGACACCTGTACTGTCCGTGCGCTTTTACCCGCTTCCAGCGTCGTTTTGTAAAGTTTCAGAATCTCCAGTTCAGATTTTGCTTTGGCATCCCCAACGCGGGCCGCCTTATCGATCTTCTGAATCTTTTTTTCGACTGCTTCCAGGTCTTTTAGCTGAAGTTCGGCATCAATAATTTCCTTATCGGACACAGGATTTACTTTGCCTTCGACGTGCACAATGTTGTCGTCTTCAAAACACCGGATCACGTGCACGATGGCGTCAACTTCCCGAATATTGGCCAGAAATTTATTGCCCAGCCCAGCCCCCTGACTGGCTCCTTTTACCAAACCAGCGATGTCGACGAACTCGATGATCGTTGGTACTACTTTTTGGGGTTTTACCAATCCTTCGAGCGTATCCAGGCGTTCATCCGGAACGGTTACTACGCCCACGTTAGGTTCTATTGTGCAGAATGGATAGTTGGCGGCTTCGGCCTTTCCACTCGAAATAGCATTAAATAATGTTGACTTGCCCACGTTTGGCAAACCCACAATTCCACATTGAAGTCCCATAGTTTAATGGCGAAAGAGGGAATGAGTAAAAGAGCGAAAAACTGCCGAACGGCTTTCACCGCCCCGGCGGCCCGGTCTTTCATTCTTTCGGTCTTTCACTCTTTAAGTTTTTGCAAAAATACAACCGCAACGGCGGACCGCAAAAAAAGCCTTCGACGTGGGTCGAGGGCTAAAAGGGTGGTAGATGAGTTGAAGATCAATATGAAACTAGTAAAGTAGAGTCTAAATCATTCGTATATTCAGTTATTCCCATTTTAATTCACTGGCAAAATCGCTCTGTTCATCGCGTTCGCGCTGGACAAACTGCGTAAAATCTACGTCGGGCATTAACTCTGTTTTGACGTGTTCTACGGTTTCCTGGAGCGCTTCAACGAACTTATCGAAATCTTCTTTGTAGAGAAACATCTTGTGTTTTTCGTAAACGAATCCTTCGCCTTGTGGATGCCGCCGGCTCTCCGTAATGGTGAGGTAATAGTCGTTCGTGCGCGTCGATTTAACGTCAAAAAAATAAGTTCGTTTACCCGCCCGAACCCGCTTCGAGTAGATTTTCTCCCGGTCTCTTTCGTCCACAATCAGTAAGGTTTAGTCAGTTCACAACCGCTAAAGTACGGGCAAACGGGAAAGAACAAAAAGAAAGGGGATAAATATTATTTGGGGCAGAATAACCCCAAATAATCAGCGAGTTGTGGAGGCTACTCTACAGTTTTTTTGCTAATTGCTTGGTAATTAAGCCAATCTGTTTTATCTTTGTTATACAGGAATTGCACTTTTTGGGGACGGGATGTATGTGAGTTCGATCAATATACGTGCCGTCTAATTTTTTTCACGTAACCAAAAGCTGTATGAGTTTAATCGTATCCCTTATGTTGTTTTTTAGCAACATAAAATCGGCGGAGGTCCTTCCGGGCCTCATACAGAAAGGCAAAGCGTCTTTTTATTCCAAGAAGTTCAATGGTCGCAAGACCTATTACGGTGAGCGCGTTAGCTCCGATGCGCTTGAAGGAGCCCATCTCCACCTCCCACTGAATACGTTAGTTGAGGTTACAAACCTAGACAATCAACGTTCGGTAATTGTACGAATCAATGATCGGGGGCCATTTTCGAAGGGCCGCGTCATTGACCTAACCCACGCAGCGGCTAACGCACTGGGCATGGTTTCCAAAGGAATTGCCAACGTATCGCTTCGCGTAGTTGGTAAAGGCCGCGCGATCGCGTTGTCTCCTTCGGCATTCTCTGCGCCCATTGCTTTCCAGTCGATGCTGGAACCAGTCCTATAACGTAGTCTAACCAACCTACGCCAACAGAGCCGTTCGATATTTCCCTGTGCAATTCCTGCCGGAGATGTCGAACGGTTCTCTTTTTGCGTTGTTAACGAGTGAAAGAATGAATGAGCGAAAGAGCGAATAGCTGGACTCGCAATTTTTTATTCGCTCTTTCGCTCATTCATTCTTTCACTCTTAGAATACATGAAACAAGCTCTTAATCTGGGTCAGGTACGCTCGTTTGGGAACGTCGAATTTCTGGCCCGCCAGTTGGTCGAAGGATTCATTACCGGACTACACAAATCACCTTTCCACGGCTTTTCGGTGGAGTTTGCCGAACACCGACTTTATAACACGGGTGAAACCACCCGCCATATTGACTGGAAAGTATTTGGTAAAACGGAGAAGCTATTTGTCAAGCGGTACGAAGAAGAAACGAACCTGCGGTGTCATTTGCTGATTGATACGTCGTCGTCGATGTATTACCCAGAGGATACCTATGGGAAGATGACATTCAGTGTGATGGCAGCGGCCTGTCTGGCGTATATGCTTCAGCGTCAGAAAGATGCGGTTAGCCTTACGACGTTCGCCGATGTGATTGATCTGCAAACACCAACGAAATCGACGCCTTCGCACGTTCATAAACTTTTCACACAATTAGACCAGTTGATGCAGCAGCCCAAGCCCCTCCGTAAAACGTCAGCGGCTGAGGTAATTCATGAGGTGGCTGAGAAAATAAACAAACGGTCGCTGGTGGTGATTTTTAGCGATATGTTCGACAACAGTGATAAATCCGACGCGTTATTTTCGGCTTTGCAACATCTGCGCCACAATCTGCACGAAGTATTACTATTTCACGTAACGGACAAAAAAACGGAAGAAGATTTTTCGTTCGATGAGCGTCCCTACGAATTCATTGATCTGGAAACGGGCGAGAAAGTTAAACTACAACCAGGACAGGTACGTGAAACCTATCAGCAGGCTGTGAAAACATATTTCCAGGAATTAAAAATGCGCTGCGGTCAATATAAGATCGACTTTATCGAAGCCGATATTGCCCAGGGCTTCGATCAAATTCTGACCGCTTATCTGGTGAAACGCACGAAGATGAGGTAAAAAGGGGAGGAGCAGGAGAAAAGGGAGTAGGGGAAGAAAGCCTTTCTTCCCCTACTCCCTTTTCTCCCTTATTTCTTGATACTTGCTTTTACATTGGCTGGCGCAGTAGTAGTCTTTTTGGCGGCCTGGGCTGCGTGTTGCTTTTTGTGAAAGAGCATGAAATCTTCAATCTGCTCGACGGGTAATTTGCGGGCAATAATTCGTTTGTCCTTATCGAGCATGTAAACTGTCGGCGTCGTCCAGACATCATACTGACGTCGGTAATCAGTACGGGCGGGGAAATCAAATCCGTTGATGACGTTACCAAATTTAAATTCCTTAATGAATTTCCTCCACTCTTTAGGGTCCTGATCAATCGCAATGGCTAATACCTCAACCCCTTTCCCTTTGTAGGTATCCGCAAATTTTTGCAGGGCGGGAGCGCTCTCCCGGCAGTGACCGCAGGTTGGTGAATAGAAAAAGACGACCGTATAATCAGCCTTAATATTCTGAAGGATAATGGGTTTCCGAAGCGTATCTGTGATCACAGGAGCCACCAGCACTTTTCCGACGAGATTGGGTTTCATCGTGGCCACACGTTCGCCAATACTTTTCAGCGTCGAAGAGTCTGTTACCGTCATAACGCCCGTCGCGTAATATTTCTCAAACATGTGGACGAATAAGCCATCGGTACCCATCACTTTGGGTTGCTCATACGGTTGAGTGATGTAGAAGATGGTGTAATACCGCATCTCCTTATTTTTCCCGGCTATGGCTTTCCCAACTACATAGTCAGCCTCTTTAATGAGCGAATCGGGTACCTGCACGGTCAATTCTTTGATGTACCGATCAATTTTCTTTTGCAAAATGGGTGTGCGAATGAAACGCTCATCGGCAAAGTCGAAATTATCCCAGAAATGACCCTTAAAGTAATTGAAAACCCAGGTAGAATCAGGTCGGCCGTTGGCTAATTTAGGCGCTGGCGGGACGTCGGGCTCAGCCGTTGCTTTGAGTAATTTAACTGCGAATGAGCCCGCATTATCGGTCAAAAACCGGGCTCTGTAATCGGCAGCCTGTTTTTGTAACGTACTCATCTCCTTATCAATCGCTGCGGACGACGTAGCATCCTTGCTGGCTTTTCGCTGCACATTCAACGCCTGAGCCTGTTCGTACAGTTTACCAAGCTGTTGTTGATAGCCGTAAAACAACTCATTCTCCTTCGAGCCCGTTATGGTCATTGCCTTAATGGTATTGACCGTATCGGTGTCAAATGAAAATTGCTGATCGTCGGTAATGAGAAATTCGATGTATCGGTTTTTAGGCGTTACAACGATGTATAATCCTTCCGGGAGGCTTTTTTTGCCTTCGAAGACCATGTTGCCTTCGCCATTTACCCGAGCCGTATCTTTAGGAATATACTGAGTGGCCCCAAAGTAATGGGCCAATACGCAGGTCGTATCCCGCAGCCCTTTGATATGACCATTAATTTTGTAACCAGCGGCTGTTCCGGTGGTCGATTGCGCCTGGGCACCCGCTAGTAGAAGAAAGCCAAGCAGACCAGTCAGGAGGAGGTTTTTCATAGAAAGTGATACGTATCTTCGCGGCAGAATAGAGTCAAATTTACGGTATTTGCTGGTAAGTGCGTTGTTTTACAAAACGCTGGCCCCCACCGGTATAGTCTATGTTTTATTTCTTTTCCAAAACGATTACCTACCTGCTGACACCGGCGGGGTGCCTGGTAATGACTTTATTGCTGGCATTTTATACGAAAAACGTTCGATATCGTCGTCGGTTTGTAGGTCTTGCCCTGGTTGTTTTCTGGTTGTTTGGCAATTCGTTTCTAACGAATGAATTAGCCTCCTGGTGGGAATACCCGCCACAAAAGCCCCCAACTATGCCAGCCGATTCGTCAGTGCAGATAGCCGTTTTGCTTACGGGTGGCATGGTCAATGGCATGAAAGAAGTTCCTGTTGTAACGCCTGGTTCAACAACAAATGAGCGATTTTTGCTAGGGCGAGAAGCAGATCGGGCTGGTCAGGCTTTGTACCTGTACAAAATAGGGGCTGTTCAGAAAATTCTAATTAGTGGCGGCATGGGTAGCTTGCCTTTTCAACCGACGCCTGTTAGCGATGAAGGGCAAATGACAGCCCAATTTCTCATCACAGCTGGCGTTCGTTCTGTAGATATCATATTGGAAAACAAGTCGCGTAACACGCATGAGAACGCGCTTTATTCGGCTGCTGTACTTCGGCAACGCTTCCACACAAATCGCTGTGTGGTTGTCACATCCGCCTGGCACATGCGCCGAGCTGTGGCTTGTTTTCAAAAGGAAGGTGTTACCGTCAGTCCCTTCCCGAGTAGTTTCCTGAGCGGACGCCGGTCATTCGCGCCGGGTGAATGGCTGCTGCCGCACGAGGAAGCATTCTTTAATGCGTACTACCTCGTGCGGGAATTAGTGGGCTATGTTACGTATAAGCTAGTTGGGTATGCGTAAACCGAATACCTTAAACCGAAAGAATTTTTACCATACGTAGTAAATCCTCGCTGATAGGCTTTGGAAGCCGGATGGTGTCGCGGAAAGGCGTGTAGACCAATTCGTTATTCACGACGCCGGCCATTACGTTTTTCTCGCCATTCATCAGGCCTTCTATCGCTCCCAAGCCTAACCGGCTGGCCAGAATCCGGTCGTAGGCCGTTGGTACACCTCCCCGTTGAATGTGCCCCAGGGTAGTGACGCGCATATCGATGTTAGGGTCAACCTGCAGGCGAATTTTCTCCGCAATCTCGGCGGCATTACCTTCCTCTTCCCCTTCGGCAATCACCACGATAGAGGACGATTTCTGACGGCTCCAACCCGATTTTAGGGTTTCAACAACTTCTGAAATGGGGGTCAGTACTTCCGGAACCATCACCATTTCGGCTCCCCCCGCAATACCGGACTGGATCGCGATATAGCCCGAATCCCTACCCATCACTTCAATGAAGAAAATACGGTCGTGGGAGTCGGCCGTGTCGCGAATTTTGTCAATAGCTTCCAGAGCCGTGTTTACGGCCGTGTCGAAGCCAATGGTATGGTCAGTGCCATAAAGGTCATTGTCAATTGTACCCGGTGCGCCAACGGTAGGAATACCATATTCATCAAAAAAGAGCGTTGCTCCCGTGAATGTACCATTACCTCCGATAGCGATTAATCCTTCGATGTCATATTTACAGAGTTGTTCATAGGCTTTAGCACGGCCTTCAGGTGTCATAAACTCTTTACTGCGGGCCGATTTCAGGATGGTTCCTCCCCGTTGTACGATATTACTCACCGAATGAGAAGACATCTGAAAAATATCGCCATTTATCATTCCGCTGTACCCCCGGCGGATGCCGAACACTTCAATTCCGTGGTAGACCGCCCCCCGGACAACCGCTCGGATGCAGGCGTTCATACCCGGCGCGTCGCCACCAGAGGTAAAAACAGCTATTCGTTTCATAGGTCAATTCAATTTTTTAAGGAAATTTCACAAAAAGGTTAGGCAAGTCACATTATTAACCCCGCAAATTTATCCGCATTTCCCAATCTAAAGGCATGTGTCTGGTAATTATCCCATTGTTTTCATACAAATTTCACAAAACAGGCTAAATGCGCATTTTATAGCTAGTGATATTTTAATACATCTTAAATTGGGATAGGTTACCAACTATTTTTCTCTATTCATAACTCGAATTCGGAACATTCAGCGTGGCGAAAACTTGGCTGATCGCCAAACGATACGTCCGTGATTAAAGAGGGTAGTCAAAAGCCCGAAGTGCTTGACCAACACGTTGAACCGATCGATCAGCGACCGTCGATGCTGCTGTACAGACACCCCACCCAGTAAGTATTTGCACAGGATAAACGGCAGAAATTCAACGGTTTGGGCTGCTTTCAGGCACCGGATTTCCCAATCCAAATCAGCACTAAGGTTATCTATTGGATAGTCGGGTGCGATGGCTCGTTTAGCGACAAAAGCCTGGTGACACACTTTCATTCCGAGCGCCATATCCTGCCACTTTAGCGTATGCGGCAACGTATGGGGCGTCACCTGACTCCGCAAACCAACTGGAATACCGATGTGTTTATCGTCATCACGGACGAATAAGGCATCGCTATAATACACATCAGCCTGTGTTGTTTTACTCTTTGCCAGGAGGCTCGCTAACGTTTGCCCATCGTACAATTCATCTCCTGCATTCATGAACCAAACGTAGCGCCCACGTGCCCGATGCAGCCCCTTGTTCATGGCATCATAAAGACCACGGTCAGGTTCAGAAATCCAGGTCGTAATGTGTTCTTCGTAGCGCTTGATAATGTCCAGCGTGCCATCCGTCGAGGCTCCATCAATGATGATATACTCGAAATCAGTTGCCTCTTGCGCCACGACGCTCTGAATGGTGCGCTCCAGAAACCGCTCGGCATTATACGTAATGGTTATGATAGAGACAGTGGGCATGTTTGAAAGAGCGAAAGAGCGAAAGAGCGAAAGAGTGGTTTACTAGCCAACGCTCTTTCACTCTTTCATTCTTTCACTCATTAGTTTCTGGTATAACTCAATATGTTGCTTCGCTACTACGGCTTCCGAAAATCGATCTTCGGCGGATTTTCGGGCGTTTTGACGTAGCATGTCTGGCTGTTGATGCGTGAGAATAAAGGCCATGCCGTCGGCGAGTTCCTGAGCTGAACCGATAGCTGCCAGAAAGCCATTCGCCTGATGGTCAATCATTTCGGGAATGCCTCCGGTACGAAAGCCTACTACGGGTGTGCCGCACGAAAGCGACTCGATAACTGTGTTGGGCAGGTTGTCTTCCAGCGACGGAACGACCATCGCGTCGGCTGCATTGTAGGCCGCTACGATATCATCTTCACTGGTCAGTATGCCAAGGTGTCGAATTGGATAGGGAAGTTCATTGAACAGGTAAGAACGCCCTTTCCCGAACACCAGAATTTCAGGGTTTAACGCCGGATGCTGCTGGTGTAAAAGCGTTAGCGCTTCGGCGAAATACCGGAATCCTTTGCGCGTATCCGTTACGTTCGCACTGCCAAACAGTAATCTTGCGGGGCCAACCTTTGGTTGATCGGTATCGGGTAAATCCAGGCGGGCGTTGGCTTCGGCCCGATTTATGGGTTGAAATATGTACTGGTCAATGGCGTAGGGAATGACCGTAAACGGAAATTCCTTCAGCAACGTACTACGTGTAGCCTCATCGGCCAGCCATTGGCTCGGGGACGTAAAGTGAACTCGGGCATTCGAAAAAACACGTTTTTTCTGCTCAAAGACTCGATAGGACAAATCCTGTTCAGCCGGTTTTTTTAAATATGGACACGTATGGCAGTGCGTCAGAAAATGATCGCAGCCACGCGAATAATGACATCCGCCCGTAAAGGCCCATTGATCGTGAAGCGTCCAGACAATGGGTTTCCCCAAATCAACTAAGGAGCGTAGTCCGTCGAGGGATAGAAACCCAAAATTGATCCAGTGCAGATGCAGCAGATCGGCCTGTTGGATGGCCGGATGGAAGTTGAGATTTGCGCCGAATTTGGCTGGCGAAAACTGAAACCGTACCGACGCGTCGCGCTCTTGTGGCAGGAAATACAGGCGTTCGGCCACAAACCGCCCGAAGGCCGTTTGTTCCGCCAGAAAATTATTCGCCAGATACGTTACGCCCGGCTCTGGCTGGTGGGACTCCAGCCGTTTGGGTGTCCCGATCAGCATGGTACTTTCAATACCAGGATACGTCCAGATCTGTTTTTGCAAAGCGCGATGCAACCGATTCGCGGCTACGGCGGCTCCGCCAAACAGATGGTACGTACTCAAGTGCGTGACTCTCACCGACCCAGTAGTTTATCGAATTTTTTAACGACTTCGGGCCAAAACCCGAGCCCAAATACGCGTCCCCAGATTCGTCGGCGCGAATACGCTTCCATATCGGCGAAAATCGGATCAGGAAAACGGCTTTTTGCTTTCTGCGTCAAAATGAGTGCAAACCCATGTTGTTTCAAGGTGGTAGCAAATACCCAGCCTAACAGCAAATTACGTTGGGTTAACGTAGCGTCATCGGCAAAACGATTGAGATAGGTCATTTCACCCCAAACCGCGCTGTTTTTCAGGGAGAACAGGACAAATTTTTTCAGTAGTGGCTGGCTCGTAAAACTGTCCAGCAAACCTGGCGTAATACGTGGCGATCCTTTTGGCAGGAGTTCGGCAAGCCAGTGGCTCCCCGTCTCTTCCATGAACTGCAACACCTGATAAAGCTTATCCTCACCATCGTAGATTGAGGCAATGCCCGGCTCAAACTCGGCCGTCAAGACCTGTCGGGTACGGTCGCTGCCGAGGTTACGAAAGAGTCGGAGATCGGTACCCTGCGAGTCGGTTTTGAACCAGTCTACCTGCTTTATTTTCAGACTGTCGAGCGTTGAGCGGAGGCTACGCGTCTTGAGCTGTACTACTTTTGTTGGCTCAAACTTGGGCGCAAAGGCATATTCCTGAATCAGATCGGGCCGGGGACGTAGTAAACTGGAACAGTGGGGTGACGCTGTGAGGTAAAAATCAGCCGTCTCCGTGTCTGCTTCCGACGAGCTGGGTCCCGTAACGATATTATTGAAGGTATAGAGCTTGCGAAAATGCCCGGATTCGCTTTCAACGTAGCCAAAATCGCGATCATCGGCGTCGAACGCAATGCAGACGGCATATTTGGCAAATGTTTTCCAGCGAGCGTGCAATTGCCCCGACGCACCGATGTCCACCAACACAGGCGGCTCAGTCTGGAACTCAGGGCGGGAAAGAATTTTGTCGATCATAATAGTCTTTAGTCGTCAGTCGATACTCGTCAGTTAGTCATGGGATGCCTTTGTACCACTAACGACTGACGCCTGTTGATTGACGACTACTTTCGATACGCAAAGATATTCAATTGGAGGTCCATACTGTCGTTGCCCCGATAACGGTGGTTCACGAGGGGTGCCTGGCGATGCTGACTCGTGTTGATGTAGTAGCGAAATCCGCTCTCTTCCAGTACGTTCATGACTTCCGCCAGCGTTTGCGGATGATCGAGGTAGGCATGAAACTCAACGAATAGATTCTGGACATGAGCCAGCGCATCGCGGCAATCGGTCAGTACAGCGGTTTCGGCCCCTTCGATGTCCATTTTGAGCATGTCAATTTTAGTTTCGCGTAGCAGATAGTCACGTAGCCGAACGGACGGCACCAGTTTCTGGTCAGTCTGCGAGAAAATAGACGCCGAATCGGCCTGGTCACTCCCGAACAAGATACCCTCGTCGTTGGTCCATACGGCTTTCGTTATGACGTCAACGCCCGAAATCTGATTCTTTCGTAAATTCTCCTGCAACGTAGCACTAATCGTTTCGTCGGCTTCAAACGCTATGATGCGGGCATTGGGATAAAGCTGATGAAAGTACACAACGCTGGTGCCAACGTTGGTGCCACAATCGAAAATAACGGGCGCTAGACTGGTCGTGTAGAATCGATAGAACTCATCCACGAAAATCTCCCGAAATTGCCAGATAAACGACAACGCATCGGGTACGCGAAACTGGTATTTTCCGAACGTAACGTCAACGGATTCATTGCGGGGTCTATTCCCGTAACGTAGTGCCAGCCCCAGCAATCGGCGCCCTTCAGCTGAACGTAGCAGCCGGGCTGTCTCCGTAAATAAAAATTTAAAAACCCACATGGGAAAAGTGTTTACGGTTTATAGTTTACGCTATTCGGTGGGCTGATGCAAAAATCTTGACACCATAAGCCGAAAACTGTAAACTATTTTAAAAAGCGTTTTCGCAGGCTCAATACCGTCTGATTTATGTCCGGCGATAGGTTTAACAGAACAACCAATCCCCCGAACAAACCCGTAATTAATGTTGACCGCCAGACTACATCAACCACAATTCGCCATTTCGCATCAGTTGGGCCGGGGTAGGAAACCTGCACGGAAATCCACCAGACAACGGCTGCCAGCACAACAACGGCCAGATTGCGCCAAGTGAAGGGTTGCATACCAAAGGCAAAACCGACAAACAACGTTCGGGCTAAATTATATAACAGAGTGGCTAGCGCGGCTCCAATGGCGGCTCCGTTGATGCCATATAAGGGAATCAGGTATTTATTAGCCGCAATCGTTATGAAAATGAGCGCAACAAAAAACAGCGAATCATACACGTAATAGCGCGATGTATTCAGAATAATGCCGTTAACACCTGTCGCCATATCGATGAGTTTCCCCAAGCCCAGCCACAAAATAACGTAGTAGCCTGCATCGTAGCCAGCCGGTAAAAATCGGAACACGTTCGGCAGATTAGCCGCTATACCGACAAACACCAGACAGCCAGCAATCAATTGATTCAGACAACTTTTACGATAAATACTGATGATATTTTTCAGATCGTTCGTTTTCCACGACTCCGCTATGAGCGCCCCGGCAACTTTGTAGAGCGCCGTAGCGGGTAATGCAATTACCGTAGCAAAGTAGGAGGCAATGCTGTAAACACCCGTATTGGCCAGTCCCTGCGCATCGTTAATCATCACTTTATCAATCGTCAGAATGATTTGTGAGGATAGCGCTGTGGTAAGCGTTAGGGCTGCGTAGCGTGTCAGATTTCGACGTAGTTCGGGCTCAAGCAATACGAACTGACGACTAAAAAATAAGGCTTCATCGCGAGCCACGCTGATAATCATCAGCAAGGTTTGAAGGAAGAACGCCAGTAGCCAGAGTCCCAGAAATTGCGGAAACGTAACCCAGCCCAACCAGTAAATCACCCCCGCCAGCAGGATCAACAGTCGTTGCACAAACTGTTGCAGCAATGTACCCGTAACGGGGTCGTAGAGCAACCGGGCGTAATTATCAAATACGGTAAAATAAACCGTGAAAAACGACAGTGGGATAAGCAGGTAGTAGTAATCAACGAACAAAGATGACTGCGTCTGGTAATTTTCGATTATCCACGGACGGGCCAGCCACAGCCCCAGAACGCACAAGCTAAAGCCCACGAGAGTAGCCAAGCTCGTCAGCAATAAGTATCCGTTATGCTGCCTCTCGGTGTTTCGGAAGTAGGGGAAGTATCGTCCCCCTGCGCCATTTGTCCCCAGATTCGATAATTGCGCCAGCACCTGCGCCAATGAAATCAACAGCGTCAACAAGCCGACCTGCGCCTTGCTGAATAGATTCGGAAAGAAAATCCCCTGCGTCAGAAAACCTACGGCCACGCCCGCATAGGCGTAAATCGAACTCTGAATCGTCTGCCGTTTGATGATACCCATATACTAAAAGAGCGAAAGAGCGAAAGAACGAAAGAGCGTTGCTTGATGCGTCAGCCACTCTTTCACTCTTTCACTCTCTCACTCATTAACTCCCACGCCAGGGCGGTGCCTGCGGGAATGTTGGTGGTGGCGGTTTTGCCGATTATGTCGTCGTAGTACCGGGTGTGCAGTCCATTCGCGGGGCGGATGCTGCGGACATTGTCGGGGGTGAACGGATCGCCCGTTTTCATGTCGCGTACTACGTATAACGACCGCTTGAATTGCAGACTTTTTTCTTCTTTTGGCGTTAGCGTATAACTGACTTGTCCCATTGCCAGTTGCGCCCGTTCAGTTTCGATGACCAGGTTTTTTAGCTCGTCGGGCTCCAGCGAAAATGCGGAATCGACGCCCCCATCGGCCCGACGTAGCGTAATGTGTTTCTCCAGAACGACCGCCCCTAACGCGACAGCCGCGATAGCCGCACCAATCCCCATCGTATGGTCTGACAGGCCAACCGGTACGTCGAACAACTGCCGCATGTGTGGAATCGTGAGCAGGTTTGTCGTTTCGGGCGTTGCCGGATACGTACTGGTGCATTTGAGCAGAATCAGGTCTTTGCAGCCGTTGGCACGTAGCACGTTCACCGATTCGTCGAGGTCGGCTACGGACGCTACCCCCGTGCTCATAATGACGGGCTTACCCGTTTGCGCTACTTTTTTGAGCAGAATGTGATCCGTATTTTCGAAGGAAGCAATTTTGTAAAGCGGTACGTTGAGCGATTCCAGAAAATCGACCGCCGTAGTATCGAACGGTGAGCTAAACGCGATCATGCCCCGCTTGGTGGCGTGCTCAAAAATGGGCTTGTGCCACTCCCAGGGCGTATAGGCTTCCGCGTAAAGTTTATACAGATTTTTATCCGCCCAAAGCGATTTGGCATCCCGGATGTAAAACTCCTCCGACGCGCCGTTGAACGTAATGGTGTCGGGAGTATACGTCTGGAGTTTGAGTGCGTGAGCACCGGCATCCGCTACGGCATCCACGATTTCCAGCGCCCGGTCGAGCGACTGGTTGTGATTCCCCGACATCTCTGCGATAACAAACGGCCGATGCGCCGGACTGATGGTATGGTGGGCAACCTGAATCGGTTGGATACTTGTCATTGACTGTTAATGTAAAGCAAACTCGGCCGCTCCTGACCGGAGTCGGCATCGACAAATTTACCGCTTTCGCCCGACAATCTGAAACCAGCCCGCTCAAAGGCATGTACCGACGCCTGATTTTCAGGTTTTATATAAGCGTGAATCGTGACTTCGCCCCATCGCTTCCGACAAACGGCGCAACCCTGCGCAATCAGTTGACTGGCTAATCCCTGGCCTCGCTGACTCGCATCCACTGATACCCCGATCACAACTTCGTCGGGCATATCGGCCACGGGTGTACGCTCGAAACGTACCTGACCGACAGCTTTACCCGTTTCGTTTTCAAAAATTAGTAACAGTGCATCAGGATCGGCCAGTTTGCGATTAAACCAGGTTGTATGCGTTTCGAGCGAAATAGGCGCTGAAGTAAATGATTGCCGACGGGTATCAGGGTCATTCGCCCAATCGAAATAAAGGCGGGTGTCGGCAGGTTTGGCGGAGCGGTACGTAAGCATATTGGTTGCAGAAACTATCCTGTCGGCCGAATTACGCACTTAATTCTTGAAATACTTGCCGAAGTCGTTCCGGTGATCGTCCATCAAAAAAACGACGCTGATTTACCAACGTTTCTTCTACTGTTTCGGGCGAAAACTGAAAGGACTGAATCGACAAACGTAGCAGTTTATCTAACGCAATAACGGGAATCGAGCGGGTCAGAAGCGTGGGGAAATTGACCGATAACGCTAGCTTCTCATCAGATAGAAACTGGGCTAATTGCGCCTGATTATCCGCCGTAACGACCGCAATTAACGGGCGATTTACAGCACAGACTTCATAGGCAATCGTGCTGCAAGCCGTGATCGCCAGACTACACTGTTGTACTTCTTCGGCCATCTGCGCAGCCGTCAGATTTTGCAGAATTGTCAGGTTCGGTAACTGACTTCTGAATGATTCGATAGAAGCGCGGGCTGGATGAAACGGGCCTAAAACAATATGAACCGGCAACGTAGCATCGACCTGTCGGATGGCTTCTAGCACGGTCAACGACGTATTATGCGGGTCGGCGCCCCCCAGACTAACAAACATCGGTCCATCGGGTGGGGGCGGGCCAAAGCCTTCTGGCCGTAAAAATTCGGGTCGCAGTAAGGCGTAATGAGGCCCTACATACACGTGTGTATATGGCGCCTTATTATACTGTGTTTCGGTAATACCGCCCGCATGATTGATGACCACATCCGCCACCTGATGCCCCTTTATGAGATCATCGATAAAAACCAACTTCCTGACTCGCACCCGAACCGCCCGCTGAAACGTTTCATCAAACGAATAACCATCCAGCACGACGATATCGTTGTGGTGGATGGCGCCCCAAAAAGCGGCTTTGTCAGCTGAATCAGGCAGCGGAATGACCGTTAAACCTGCCGTTTCGATCAATGTCCGAACTGCCGAACTTGGGTCCGTTATGGCAAATCGCATCGTAAAAATGCCTTTCAGCATATCGGCCAGGGCAAGGCACCGCATTACGTGGCCCATGCCTAGTTGAGCATTGCCGTCAGCCCGGAAGATGAGTTGATTCATATAGAATAATGAATGATAAATTTAGAATGATGCACGATGAATACAATGCCAGCGCATGCATTATGCATCGTGAATCATTCTGTATTTAAGTTCGGCTACTCGCCAATCCTCTTCACTATCAATATCGTGGGCTTCCAGCTCAGAGATGACAATACCCCCCGAATTGTTTGTAATCAGGCGATGATTTTGCTGAAAGGCGGCTACGTTGACAAAATAAAATTGACCGGCATCATGGTAGGCTGGCTCCAGGTCCTGCGAACGCGTTAAGGCATGTTCAGGCTGGAACCACTGCACTTTTTGATTACGTAGCAACACCGCCCGTTGAATGGGAAAACCGAATCGCTGAACCGGATAAACGGTATCGAATTGTTGCTGGGTGAGGGTTGAAAAAGCCCGATTCAGTAAGTCGGGTGTAATGAAAGGTGCCGTAGGATAAAGGCAGCAGGCGTAGTTGAAAACCTGTCCCTGTTGAATGTATTGGTTTATTACTTCGGTCAATACATCGGCGGTAGTCGCAAAATCATCCGCCGTTTGGGTGCTACGTAAAAAAGGTACTACTGCACCATAGTGAAGAGCTATTGCTGCAATTTCCTGATCATCCGTCGAAACCATCACTTCGTTAAACAGGCCGGATTTGCGTGCTGCATCGATAACGTAGGCAATAATTGGCCTGCCCAGAAACGGCCGGATATTCTTGCGCGGAATTCGTTTGCTGCCACCCCGCGCCGTGATGATCGCTACGTTACTCATCAGGCCGTTTTTTCCAACAGATACATGTAATCGACGTTGCCACTTTCGCTGGCGTTGACGTACGGATATAACTCTTTCTTAACCAGTTTCAACGATGGATGTCGTTGCTGAAACAGCGCTGCGTAATCGGCTTTCCACAAAAAACCCTGATTGCCCCGGTACGGAATGGCGGTCAGCTCGGGGTTGTAATACTCAAATCCCCAGATATATCGGCTACTGCACCGAACCATCTCGTCCATGATTTTAGGTAAGTCGTCGGGGGCGATGTGAATCAAAACACCGTTGGTACAAACCACATCAAAAAACGCATCACGAAACGGCAAATCGAAGCCCGACCCTTGAATAATATTGATGTCGGTCGTCGTTTGTTTCGCTTTTTCGACGGCATAAGGCTGAAGTTCAACGCCGTATAAGTTGGTGAAGCCAGCGTCCTGCAGACCCCGCAACTGCATACCCGTGTTGCAGCCAACTTCCAGAATGCGCGTTTCCGGTAGCCAGCCGGTCGTAAAACGAGCGTTCATATCGGTCTTTGTCAGACCCCAGTTTTGCGTGTAGAAATCGTCCCACTCCGCGCGGTCACGCGTGTTGCGGTCGGTATATTCCTGGCCAAATTCGCCAGACCAGAAGTTTTCCTGTTCAGTTGTTTTCATAGAGAGTGGGCATTACGGTTTTACGACGTAGCAAGGGGTTACGGCAAAAGGCAAGCGCTTAACAACTACGTCTTTTCCTGCCAGAAATTCTTCAACGGCCGCATTGGCGCCAGGAAATACATTAGCATAGTCGTCCAGCATAATGACGCCCCCTTTAACGACCCGGTCGTACAGATGCGTCAAGGCAGCCAGGGTTGGCTCGTAAACATCTACATCAATATTCAGTAGGCTGATACGTAGTTCGGGGTGCTTTTCGAGATAAGCCGGAATGGTCTGGCAAACGTCACCCTGGATCAGTTCCACGTTTTGGCCAACGCCTTTGTGATTCAGCACCGTCATGAGTTGCTCCATATCAATACCTTCTTCGCCCGAATCGCTGATGAATTTATCCCGCCAGACTTTGTCGGCCGTAAACGCTGTTTCTGGAAAACGACCAAAAGCGTCAAAACCAATGATCTTTTTGGCTGTCGGATTGCTCATCAGTTGCCGGAACGTAGCCAGCCGAATCAGCGACGCGCCTTTAAATACACCACATTCCACAATGGCACCGGGAATATCGAGCGTCAGTTTATACAGCTCATAATGGGCCATCACTTTGGCCATTCGGTTCACGTCCGATGCCCAGTAGTAGTTGTTTTCGTATTCAAACGAACGCGTAAAATCAGGAAGTTGAATCATTGAAATTGGTTTGCGGTATATAGATTACGGTATTCGGTTTATGGTATTCGATGGGCTGACGCGGTAACCATAAACCGAATACCATAAACCATCTTAAAATAAATGATCGGCAGCAACAGCGCCGTTCGGATGAAAATCAAAATAATAACCGTTCAGAAACGGATTGTCGGCGCGGGCTGTCAACCAGCCGCTAGCCTCACCGAAAAATTCTCTCAACTCATCGTCGGCGCTAAGGCGAATTGTGTGGAGACCATTAGCAGGCACCACGCAAGTCCGCTCAATGACGGTTTCGTCGGCTTCGCGATAAAATGACAGTACTACGTTGGCCAGCCGGTCGTACATTCTCAATGGCGCTGAATTGGTCAGGACAATCTCTGAATTACCGATGTTGACGAAAGGCGCCCACCGAAACGTACCGGGTTTATCCAGAATCTTCGGATTGCCGACCTGTGGGGCAAAACAAATATTACTTGGCAACGATGACGGTTTGTCAGTTTGCCCTACGTTCAGTCCGAATTTCAAGCGGGTTGGAATGCGGGAGGCATCGGTCCAGTGTGCGATGAGCTGCGCTGTTTTAGTCGCTTCGGATGATACACCAGCCTGTTGCGCCAGTTCGCCGAGGTCCAGTTGAACATACTGACTAGCTGACGACCGGAACTGGTAAGCATTGGGTGTCTCTCCCAGCAGCCCACCGTCAACATCGAAAAACCGGAATGACAATGTAAAGTCCGAAGGCGAAAAAATTGGGTACACGACCAGTTTAGTAAAGAAACCGTCGGTCAAATACAGCGGAATGGAGGTCGATGAATCCAAAAAGCGCTCATCCTGGCGAGGCCAGTAGGCGTGGGCATCGGCCACGCTGGAACTGTCATAGTACGAGTGAGTTATGCTAATACTCCCGGCCGTCTGGTCGAGATTGCCGACCAGAAAACGGGGAAAGAACCCCGTAAAATTATGCCCGAACCGAATCATACCGGGTTCATCGCCCAGCAGGGTTTTCAGATCCAGGTACTCCTTCAAATACAGAAAGACTGTCTCGTAAGGTTTTAGCGGCCTTAAGTCAAACGTACCGCTGGTCGTTTTTTGATACGTATCGACAACCTCATACGTCACCTGCGGGTGCTCAGTAGGAAGTGGTCCGTTGGTAAAGCTCAGAAATGGCGACAGACCATCGCGGCCATAAATATCGAAACCCGATTCGCTGACCTGATACTCGTTATTCTGTTGCAGATCTTCGATGTCGTTGTAAATACGCCCGACCGTATGGACAACGCTACTGGCATTTTCGTTGTAATATACCAGCACAAAGGCCGGGTATGGAAAGACCAGATCCTGCGTCGAAAACACTTCCAGTTCCAGTGAACCGGTGAAAGCATCGGCAGGCTCGCCTACTTCATGCAGTAAATCCGCATATTCGCTCATCTGCACCGACCAGGCTTTGGCCGAATCCAGCAGCATATATTTTCGCGACAGCAACGTACCGGCGGCATTTCGAAGGGTATACAGCAACCCGACTTCCCGAATATTCCGCTTGAGCAGCCAGTAACCCATGAAGATGACTTTGCTGGAATACACATCGGTATGCAGCACCGGAAAAATCGCCGAAGACCGCAGCACGGGTTTTCGATTGGCTACTAAAGCCTCGCCCGCACTCTGGGTTGCCTGAAGATGACTTTGGTAGGAACGCATAACTTAAAAATCTGATTGATAATGAATTATCGACTGGACTTGAGGAAGGTCACTACGTTATCAAGCACGTAATCCTGCTCCTCGTTGGTCAGCGTCGGGAACAACGGCAGACTTAAGCAGCCAGCATAATAACGTTCGGCATTTGGAAAATCGCCCGGTTTACCCCCTAAATTTTGGTAGTATGGCATCAGATGCACCGGCACGTAGTGAACCTGCGCCAGAATCTGTTTCGTCCGCAAAAAATCGTACAAAGCTTTACGGTCCGGCGTCTGAATCACATACAAATGATAGGCATGACCAACGCCCGCCGGTGGAACGATCATCTGCACCGGGATTCCAGCCGATGCAGCTTCCGAAAAAGCCAGATCATATCGGGCTGCCAACTCGCGACGCCGGTCGAGCATCGTGTCGGCTCGCCCTAGTTGACTCAGTGCCAAAGCTGCCTGAATATCGGTCAGGCGATAGTTATAGCCTAATTCCTGCAACTCCATATACCAGCCGCCCCGTTCAGGTTCGCCCGCATAGGGCGTTGTGAATTCGATTGGCTTGTTCGTAATCCCGTGCGTCCGGAGACGTAGCAGATGCTTGTATAACGACTCATTATTTGTCGTGATCATACCGCCTTCGCCAGCCGCAATGTGCTTCACCGGATGAAAACTGAAAATGGCCAGATCGGCTAATGACCCATCGCCAGCACGATGTTCGATGCCCGTTTCACTCACGAACGAAGCGCCCGGTGCGTGGCAGGCATCTTCAATGATCCATAGACCAAATTCATCAGCCAGTTCCCGAAAGGCAACCATATCGACAGGATAACCCGCAAAATCGACTGGAATAATTCCCGAAAAATAGCCTTGAGGATGGCTTTCGAGTAATTTACGTACTGCATTAGGATCAAGCAGAACGGTGTCTGGATCAACATCGGTAAAATAAACCTCACCCCCGCAATACCGCACGCAATTCGCCGACGCCGAAAACGTAATGGGGGTTGTAATGACCCGCGTTCCTTCCGTAACACCGAGTGCTATACAGCACAGGTGCAAAGCTGCCGTACCGTTCGCGACGGCAACGGCGTACGTTGATCCGATATACTCGGCAAAGGCTGCTTCAAGCTCGCCAATTTTTGGGCCTTGCGTCAGGTAGGGCGAACGTAGCACCGCCGTGACGGCCGCAATGTCTTCGTCTGTAATGTGTTGACGACCGTATGGAATGGGTTGGTTCATACTGCATTCGCCGGCCTTTAGTCCGGCGCAAGTAATAAAAATACATTCAATTGCGCCGGACTTTAGTCTGGCGTAGCTGTAAACATCGGATCGACGTGTTCGCGAATTTGCGCCCGCAATTGTTCCACACTAAGCCAGTCGGTGTTGGTGCCGGAGTTGTATTTAAAGCCGAGGTCGACGCGGTTACCATTGAAGGCTTTGAGGTAATCGTCGACATCCCAGGTTGGTGTTGAGGGTGTAATCACGTAATACCGTTCTGTTTCGACCGTGTTGAGCGAGTCGGTTTCGGTAATCATTTCCTCATGCAGCTTTTCGCCCGGACGAATGCCTACGATTTTCTGTTCAGCGTTGGGGGCAATGGCTTCGGCAACATCGGTGATGCGGTAGGACGGAATTTTAGGCACGAAAATCTCACCACCCCAGGCATGTTCGAGCGCATGGAATACCATTTCAACCCCTTCCTCAAGAGAAATGTTGAAGCGGGTCATGTCAGGATGCGTAATCGGCAATATGCCATCTTTTCGCTTATCGAGAAAAAACGGTACGACTGAGCCCCGTGAACCGATTACATTGCCGTAACGCACAACGGAAAACCGCAGATCGCGACTACCGCGCATGTTGTTAGCTGCTACGAATAATTTGTCGGAGCAGAGTTTTGTGGCTCCGTAGAGGTTGATCGGGGCGGCTGCCTTGTCGGTCGAAAGGGCCACAACACGCTTGACGCCATTGTCTAGGGCTGCGTTGATGACGTTTTCGGCGCCGAAGACGTTGGTTTTTATGCACTCCATCGGATTGTATTCAGCGGCAGGGACCTGCTTCAGGGCGGCCGCATGGACAATGATGTCTACTCCTTCGCAGGCCCGTTTGAGTCGTTCACCATCGCGCACGTCGCCAATAAAAAACCGAATGGACTTGTATTTCGATTGGGGGTAATACTGGGCCATTTCGAACTGTTTCAGCTCGTCGCGGGAGTAAACAACCAGGCGTTTTATATTCGGAAACCGCTGGTACACCATCTCGACGAATTTCTTGCCGAACGAGCCGGTGCCGCCCGTAATCAAAATGGATTTATCTGTTAAATCTAACACGTTCTTTATAAGATTCTTGTAATCAGTAGGTTATCTTAAATTTATTAACCGGCTACTGAACTATTATTGAATTGAAAAAGTACCCGATTGCTATTGTTTAGGCGTCTACCAGACAAAGGTAGCCTATCTGAGTGTAGCAAAAAAAGCACAATTACTCAGTTGCCCGGCTTACATACTATTCAGTTGTCACTACGTTGCGATTTGTTATATGGGCAATTCGTGCATGTGAAAACGTGATAACACCTATGGCCTTATACTTTTAACAATCCCCAGGCAGGCTAAATCGATATAAACGAAAATATTTTTTGCTGACGACGTTACTTCTAGAAGTATACTACGTCTAAAGTCGCTGTCGTAAAAATTGCCTAATAATGAGTATGCCTATTCCGAACTGACAAAGTAGGTACCACGCCACGGGACAACACTTGTTCATACATATGTAACGTTCGTTTTGGCGCATAGCTCATTAACGTCTGGAGTCATCGAAATTAACATTCAATAGAATCGTTGCTTGCTGGATTAATTAGGGATAATACGCGTTGGTAGATTTATAAAGAGGGAGCAACACTGGTTGTATGTCAGAACAGGCTTTCCTTTTGCCTATAGATGATTCAAAAAGCGATCATACGTTTCTCTAAATGTATTCAGGACTCGCAGGAGCTTGGTAGTAACGCCGACCACATGGTTTCACGCGTATTCTTTAGCCTGCAAATAGGCAGCCTGGTTCATGATGATCTTTGGGCAAACATTCACCAGAAGGCTGGCGATGAGCACGAAAATGACCGGGTCAAGATTGACAGGCCAGATGGATACCAAGGATTGATGAATTTTGAAGCTTATTACGATGCAACTGAACGGTATTATCGAAAATGCGTAGAACTTGGTTTTGAAATGGCCGGCTTTGTGCCTGGTACGCTTGGTCTACGGGTTCGCCAGTATGACAACACGCACGAACAGGAGTATCAGGTCGGGTTTGATGTTGACGAAAATAGACGTAAGTGGTAAGTTAATTCCTAATGACACGGGTTTTTGCGTATCTTGCGGCCCTTATAGGATTTGTTGTCCTATGCAACGACTCTATGGTGTAATGGATAGCATCACAGTCTTCGGAACTGTTGGTTGGGGTTCGAGTCCCTATAGGGTCACAAATCCAGGTATAGTACAGAAATTGTGGTGATGGAAGCGTTTTATCGCTCCTCTAAGATCAAGAAGAGCTTAACATTTGGTTGTTAAGCTCTTTTCATTTGCTGCCCTCTCTATCTCGAATATTTTTCAGTAACGTCGCCAATTCAGAGACGATCTTGGGATGTTGACCAGCCACATTTCTGGTTTCGCCGAGGTCTGTTTTTAAATCGTATAGTTGTGGCTGGAGGTCATTACCCGTTTCAACAGTTACTTCCTTCATCACCTTGACTCCCGCATGCGGTTCTATGTATTTCCAGTTTCCCCGAATCAGGGAAAGGTTGCCATCAATGGCGTGTTCGATAACGTAGTCGCGGTTTTTTCGGGATTTTCCGAGAAACACGTCCAGTGTATTAAAGCTATCCCGAGCGTCTGTTTTTGCCAGGGGCTGACCAGTCAGGGTGGCAAACGATGCCAGTAAATCAACCTGACTCACCAAGGCATTGGATACGCCTGATTTTACGTGGCCAGGCCAACGAACGATGAAAGGAATGCGGGTTCCGGCGTCGAAGGCACTGTATTTACCGCCACGTAGCGGACCAGCGGGTTTGTGGCCGTTTAGTTTTTCAACAGCCTGATCCTGATAGCCATCGTCTACTACTGGGCCATTGTCACTACTTAGGATAACGATCGTATTTTTGGCTAAATCCAGGCGGTCCAGCGTTTTCAGTACTTCGCCAACACACCAGTCTAATTGCAGGATAGCATCGCCCCGTGGACCCATGCCACTTTTACCCAGAAAACGAGAATTTGGTAAACGCGGTACGTGAATATCGTGGGTGGAGAAATAAACGAAAAAAGGATTACTCTTGCTGTTTTCGATGAACTGGCTCACTTTCCCGGTTAGCACGTCCGCCATTTCTTCGTCAACCCACCGCGCTGATTTACCACCACTCATGTAGCCAATCCGGCTGACGCCATTGATAATTGTCTGGTCGTGGCCGTGCGAATACTTCATTTTAAGTAGTTCGGGATGGTCTTTTCCGGTAGGCTCATTCCCGATCGGGCCCTTGTAACTCACCTGAATCGGGTCGCTGGGGTTCAGCCCAACAATGCGGTGATTCTCTACATATACGCACGGCACACGGTCGCCAGTGGCGGGTAATAAAAAGGAGTATGTAAAGCCAATTTCGAGCGGACCTGGTTTGATGTCAGCGTTCCAGTCGGGGCCACCTTTAGGCCCTAAACCCAAATGCCATTTGCCTACAACGCCTGTTTTATACCCGGCCTTTTGAAGAACGCCCGGCAACGTAATACGGTCCGTTGGGATAAGCAGAGCCGCGTCACCCGGCGCAATACCGGTTCCCGTTTTCCGCCAGGCATATTCACCCGTCAGTAGCGAATAGCGGGAAGGGGTACAGGTGGACGAAGACGCGTGAGCGTTGGTGAATCGCAACCCTTCCTTGGCGAGCCGGTCAATAGCAGGTGTCTGGATTTTGGTCGCTCCCTGACAACTAATATCGCCATAGCCTAAATCATCAGCATAAATCAGGACGATGTTCGGTTTCTGTTGACCCCTGACGCTCAGTTCGCCCAGCAAGAAAAAGCTGACGGCCAGGACAAAAAAGTTACTCTTCATGGTAAAACGTAAGTGCCTTATTGACCAACCGACTGGTTGACCAGTTGCACTCGTTCAAGAGCATCGATATAGCTTTTACTACTGGCATTCAACACGCGAACTTTCCGATAGTCGGCGTATTCACGTAGCACTTCATATCCCCGGAATACCTTGTGCAATGACAAAAACTGGCTCGCCATCGTGAATGTCTGGGTACGATGAGCATCTTTATAAACGGGCATAAATGCTACGTCCTTAGGTTTATCATAAAAGTGTACCTGTTTGATTAATAGCTGATTATCATCGTTGATGCGAATTTGTTCATGCCAGGACGTGTCGGCCCCAAACAGGAAAATCTGGTCGAACTTCCGATTGATCATCAGAAACAGCGCCGTAACAATAACCGTCTGGGCCTGGGGCATACCAAGATTAGCCGTGTAGAGCCAGTAGCAAAACCAGTTGAATCCACGAACGATGGTAGGGTTAAAATAAATAAGCTCAATGCGTGGATTACCGGTTTCGATTTGCTGAATGAAATAAGAACCCTTCGCAAAATTGGGGATGAACAAACGCATGGGCCAATCGACCTGCGTAATCAGCGCCTGCAAGATCTGGTGTAGATCTTCACGCCCGGTTGTAGCGTCATGAAACGTAAAGGCGTTGGGGTCAGCAATAATATAATTGGCCGGACGTAAGCGCGTAAAATACTCCGTAAGCGCAAAGCCATTGACAACGATCAATTCAGTTTCCAGCAGAAAATCCAGGTGATTGGCCAGCGAATCATTTAAGGAAGGGCCATTGCCCAGAACTGAACAACGTAGCTGTTGTCGAGGAGGCAACTGTACTCCCCACCGTGAACGTAGCAGCACTTTGACCAGCGACAACAGCGACTGCACTAAATTGGTGAAGAAAGCAGCAACGGCATTAAAAATGGTTTCAAGCATTGGTGAAAATAGCTGTAGTTGATTTTTCGGACTCACCGGTTTTGACCCAGTACAAATCCAACCGCTTCTGCACTGGGTTGAACTCGGTGAGTCCGAAAAAGAGTAGCGTAAAACTACACAAAAAGCATACGTCACTCGTTTCAGAATTGCTTCTCGAAAACCTGCTTTGGCGACTCCTGCGCACCGAGGTTATGTTTGAAACGCATCAGGCTGGGTTTGGGTAGACGAAAACTGTCGAGCGATAGACCGAGGTCAAGAAGCTGTATACCTTGTTGCTGGCAGTACGTGTACAGGCCATCATGTAGCATCACCATAGGGCTGAACGTTCTATAATCAGTATTTGAAGCAGGCAGAAAACTATACAAAATGTCTTCTCGGATGCGAACAGTTATCATCATAGCCGCCAGCGTCTGGTTATCGGAAACGGTGAACACAGAAAAATGATCCGGGAATGTCCGTAATAAATGGGACAGATAATCAGCGCTAACCGGTAGTGGGTAACCTTGCTGCTGGCGGGCTTTCTGGACAAACTTTACTATGTTGCTGATGTTCGGACTTAGCTGGTGTTCAAACCCGAAACCCGCTTCCTGGCATTTGCGCAGTCGCCGACGTTCGGCCGGAACCAGGTTGCTGTCAAAATTCTGATCGGAAACGGACAGGAAAAAGGTCGGATTTTCGGCGATTAATTGAAATCCATATGTCAATAATTTAGTGCCGAGTCTCATAGACTGTTCGGGTGCATAACAGTGCGGATACGTAATGAGTCGAAACATAGTCGCGCCAGTTGATTTAACGGCTTCACTCAATGAACACAAAAACTGGTCCAGGATCGAATCCGGCAAGGTTGACACAAATTCGATGGACCCGAACGGAGCGGCACCGGGACTAACCGCATCGCCAGCCTTTATAAAGAAAGCACACCGGGCATCAGCCAGTCCGGTACGTTGGTTCAGTGCCGAGAGTAGATGAAACTGCCCATCGAGTTGCTGGCGGAGATGGGCCGTTTCGTTAAAGAAAAAACCGGGCTGACAGAAGGCCGGAATATCAATCGGTTTCGGATTATACTGATGTAGAATCGTGTGACTGGTTACGGAAATTTGGTTCACCACACTGGCTTTCGACGATTCAGTTGGCCGTAGACCAACTGAATAATGCCATCTTTTAAGCCTAAATCAGGCACGATAATTTTTTCGGCTCCCGCCCATTTCATCACCGAAATATAAATATCGGCGGCTGGAACGATTACATCAGCACGGTCAGCATTCAGGCGTAGCTTATTGATCCGATCCTCCTGGCTGAAGCCCGCAATGTAATGTCGGATACGTTCGATTTCGGCCAGGCTTGTTTCCGTTTCAGATACTTTGGCCGCCAGATTAAACAGTTTGCTGATGTTGCCGCCCGTACCAACGGCTGTCACTTCCTGCGTTGTATCGATATTGTCCTGAACCCAATCTTCAATTTTCCGCCAGGCCCCTTTTGATTCTTTACCTTCCAGCAGACGTACTGAGCCAATTTTGAAGGATTTAGAATTAATTTTTTGTCGATTTACGTACACGTTCAATTCGGTGCTGCCGCCCCCCACATCGATGTGCAGATATTGCCGGTCGTCCAGCGCCTGAACAACCACATTATTAATGAGTTCGGCTTCTTTCTGGCCGTCAATGATATGAATTTTTATACCCGTAGCTGCTTCGATACGTTTGGCAATCTCCGGGCCATTCGAGGCTTCGCGCATAGCCGACGTAGCACAAGCCATGTATCCTTCTACTTCGTGCAGTTCCATGAGCAGCTTATAGGCCTGCATGAGTTTGGTGGTTCGGGCTTCACTTTCGGGCGTTAGCGCACCGTAGTTGAAGACGTCGTGACCCAAACGGAGTGGAAATCGTACATATTCGACGCGTTTGAAGCTAACGAGGTTGTCATTATGCAGAACGGTCGAGATCTGCATGCGGGCTGCATTAGAGCCGATATCAATGGCTGCCAGTTTCACAATAAATTAGGCGTTGTTGCTGAAAAACGGCCAAAGATAGTTTATTTCAAAACGGCGCACCCTATGTTACGTAGCGATTACTATTTAACCGGAAAGTAAGTCTAAATGGGCCCGATACGTCGATTGCCAGAAAAAACCCTTACTTTTGACCCCTCGTTACTGGTATACTAGTTCATGACCATATTAGGTATTTCTGCTTTTTATCACGATTCGGCAGCTGCATTGATTGAAGATGGCCGAATCGTTGCGGCCGCTCAGGAGGAGCGATTTACTAGAAAAAAGCACGATCCGGGTTTCCCCGCTCAAGCGATTAAATACTGTCTTCAATATGGCGGTGTCGACATAAATAAACTGGATTCCATTGTCTTCTACGATAAACCACTGCTCAAATTTGAGCGGTTGCTGGAGACGTATTATGCCTTTGCTCCCAAGGGTATACGTTCGTTTCTGATGTCGATTCCGGTTTGGCTGAAAGAGAAATTATTTCTCAAGCGGTTGATTCGTGAGGAATTGGAAAAGTTAGGATATGATCCTTCAAACAAGGTGAAATTACTATTTCCAGAGCACCATCTTTCGCACGGAGCCAGTGCTTTTTATCCATCTCCCTTTAAGCGGGCCGCCATTTTAACCGTTGATGGGGTAGGCGAATGGGCTACGGCTTCCATCGGTTTGGGCGATGGGAAAGATATTTCGATCCTTAAGGAAATGCGGTTTCCGCACTCGCTCGGGCTGTTGTATTCAGCCTTTACTTATTTTCTCGGCTTCCGGGTTAACTCAGGCGAATACAAACTGATGGGCCTGGCTCCCTATGGCGATCCGACCTCGCCGGACGTAGCCCGGTACATGACACTTATCAAAGAAAAACTTGCTGACCTTAAACCCGACGGCTCCATCTGGCTAAATCAGGAGTATTTCGATTATGCTACAGGGCTGCGCATGGTGCACGCCAGCAAATGGGAAGAGCTGTTTGGTTTTCCGCTTCGCCAACCCGAAGACGAATTGCAGGCGCATCATTGCAATCTGGGACTGGCCATTCAGTACCTGACCGAAGAGGTCGTGCTGAACATGGCGCGCGAAGCCAAACGTCTGACCAATGCCGATGCGATCGTTATGGCGGGTGGTGTAGCGCTGAACTGCGTATCGAACGGAAAGCTTCAGGCCGCCGGGATCTTTAAAGACATCTTTATTCAGCCAGCCGCTGGTGATGCCGGTGGCGCCTTGGGGGCTGCTCTAGCCGCTTATCATATCTATTTCCAGCAGGAGCGGGAGGTTACGACCGAGCGTGATGCCATGCGCGGCTCTTACCTGGGACCAACATTCTCGGATCTGGATGTTGAGTTGATGGCCAAAAAGTACAAAGGCGTTGCCACCCATTATGAGAATTTCGATGACCTGAGTCGCGATGCTGCCAAATTGCTTGCCGACGGCAACGTAGTAGGGTGGGTGCAGGGGCAGATGGAATTTGGCCCACGGGCGCTGGGTGGACGTAGCATTCTGGGCGATCCACGGAACGCGGAGATGCAAAAGAAGCTAAACCTGAAAATTAAATACCGCGAATCGTTCCGGCCATTTGCTCCGTCAGTGCTGGCTGAAGATTGCGCTGAATATTTCGATTACGACGGCATTTCGCCGTATATGCTGCTGGTACACCCAGTAGCCCAGAAGCGTCGGACACCGGTTCCGGCCAACTATGCCAGTTTTTCGTTGCGCGACAAGCTCTATTACCAACGGTCTGATTTGCCGTCCATTACGCACATTGATTATTCGGCCCGGATTCAAACGGTGCACAAAGACACGAACCCCCGTTACTATCAGTTGATCGATGCGTTCAAACAGCTTACGGGATTTGGCGTGATTGTTAACACCAGTTTTAACGTGCGGGGTGAGCCAATCGTCTGCACGCCCGACGATGCGTATCGATGCTTCATGCGTACCGAAATGGATTATCTAGCCGTAGGTAACTTCCTGTTCGACAAGCGGAAACAGCCCGAATGGCAGGGAAGTGACAACTGGAAAGAAGAATTTGTTTTAGACTAATATACGTCATTCACTTGACGAACGACTTCGTTTAATGGGCTCAAAACTCGTTTCCAGTGCTGTTCGCTTACTGCTACTGGGATTCCTGGCATTCATTCTATTTTTTGGTGATCACTTTGGCGTTAGCTTCGATTACCCACATTTCGGGTTATTCGATAATGTATACGTCCGGTTGATAAAAGGCTGCCTGTTGCTGCTGATTGTCATTGAGCTGCTACGTATCTATTACTATGGCATTGTCAAAAATCCGAAGCCACCCAAACTGGGTGGAAACATAGCGACTTTGTTTGTGCCGGTTGTATTGATACTGGTCGCGCTGGAGATTGGGTTTATGTTTGTCGCCCAAAGTCAGGAGGGTGGCCTGACGCTGGCATCGCATATTTGGTTTGAACGCTACTGGTTGCCGATGACTCCGGATAACTACCGTGATTCACCGAAAACCGATACGTTGGGTAAAAAGAAAGTTCTGATTGTTGGCGATTCGTTCACATCAGGACACGGCTTGAAATCGGCCGATGAGCGCTACGGGAACGTGTTGAGTGAAAAACTGGATGGCAAACAATACGTAACCTATAACCTGGGCATATCGGGGTCCGATACCCGTGACGAGTTTAAACGACTGACTAAATTTGCCGTAAAGCCGGATGTGCTGATATTGCAATATTTTCCCAATGACATCGAAAAGGTAGCGCATGATCATGGTTTAGTGCCGACGGGTTTTGCTCCCTACTCTGATTTGCCGCGGCCGCTTCAGCCCTTGTTCATTAAATCCTACTTACTCAACTATCTGTACTGGCAGTTTCCGCACGGTAATTTTGCGCCTTTTGATACGTATGCCCGAACGGCTTATGGCACACCCGCCATCATTAACGACCACCTGAACGATCTCAACCAATTCGTAGAATACGCTAAAGCCAATAACGCCCGGCTCTATGTGGTGATGTTCCCGTTTGTCCATAACCTGGAACAGTCGGCTGAGTATACGAAGCCCGTCGTTGACTTTTTTCGGAAGAATAACGTCCCGATTCTGGAGGTTGGCAAACTCATCGGCGACATCGATATCAAGGATCGGGTGGTAGGACGTAATGATGGGCACGCTAGCCCAATTGTGAATAAACGTGTCGGCGAAGCTTTATTTCAACTGATGCAGTCGAACCCTGGTGTACTTCAAGACTCATCCATTACCTCTGTTAACAAATAAGCAAACTGGATTAACTCATGGAATTCTTACAGGACATTTTTAAATTTCTCAAGCAGCGCAAAAAATGGTGGCTGGCACCAATGATTATTTTATTGCTACTCATTGGTATTCTGATCGTTATTGGCGGTGGCTCGGCCGTTGCTCCGTTTATCTACACATTGTTTTAAGGCATGGATATTACCGAAAAAGTGAAAGCCCAGCTAGTCATCGTAACTGGCCTGGTGGTGCTGTATTTTGTGTTCAAATCGCCCTGGTGGCTCTATGGAGCAGCAACTGTAGGCGTATTGAGCCTAGCCATTCCAGCCGCGGGTGACCTGATTGTGAAAGCCTGGTTCAAACTGGCCGAAATCCTGGGGAATATAAATGGCAAGATCATTCTGTCTATTATGTTCTTCGTCTTTTTATTCCCTATTGCCCTGCTCTATCGCATGACAGCCAAAAATCCACTGGGCATCAAGCGAACAGACGATGCTTCTTTCTATAACGAACGGAATCATCTGTATACAAAAGAAGATTTAGAGCAGACTTGGTAGACGAATAAAATTGACTTATTTTGGGTACACTGGTTGTCGGTGTACCCTTTTTTTTGTTTAGATTTGCTGTAGCTTATCCAGAAAGACGGAGGGAAAGGACCCGATGATGTCTTGGCAACCAACCAGCCTCAGGGAATGGTGCCAATTTCCGCCCGGTCACCAACCGGGATAGATAAGATTAGCCGTCTGCTACCTATCTTTTTGGTCATAAGCCTTTTTTGATTTTTTGGACTTTTTTAAGCCAGCTGTTTGTTAGCGTATCTAACAACTATGCACTGAAACACCGCCATTGAAAACTATACAGGAACTTCTACAGGAGCGTATCCTTGTCCTTGATGGGGCAATGGGTACCATGATTCAGCGGTATAACCTGACCGACGCCGACTACCGGGGTGAACGATTTCGCGATTGGCCGCATGATTTGAAAGGCAACAACGATTTGCTGTCGCTGACTAAGCCAGAAGTAATTCAGGCGATCCATAAGCAATATCTGGAAGCAGGAGCTGATATTATTGAGACTAATACGTTCAGTGGTACGTCCATTGCCATGGCGGATTATCGCATGGAAGAGTTGGCATATGAACTCAACTACGAGTCGGCTCGGATTGCGAAAGAGGTGGCCTTGGACGTGACGTGCCAAAATCCCGACAAGCCACGCTTTGTGGCCGGGGCAATGGGACCAACCAACCGCACAGCTTCGCTCTCGCCCGACGTTAATAATCCGGCCTACCGCGCTGTTACGTTCGATGACTTAGTAAATGCATATTATGAGCAGGTTAGCGGGCTGGTTGATGGTGGTTCGGATTTGCTGTTGGTTGAAACGATCTTTGATACGTTGAATGCCAAGGCGGCCATGTTCGCCATTGATAAGTATTTTAATTTAAATCCACAGAAGACCGTTCTGCCCATTATGATCTCTGGCACCATCACGGATGCCAGTGGTCGGACACTGTCGGGCCAGACGACGGAAGCGTTTTTGTATTCTGTTTCGCACTTGCCGTTGCTGAGTGTGGGATTGAACTGTGCGCTGGGTGCCGCTTTGATGCGCCCCTATATTCAGACGCTCGCCAGCGAAGCGCCGTTCTTTACGTCGGCTTATCCAAACGCTGGCTTGCCCAACGAATTTGGCGAGTACGACGAGACGCCGGAGATGATGGCGTTGCAGATTGAGGACTTTGTTAAAAGTAGCTTTGTCAATATTGTTGGTGGTTGCTGCGGCTCTACACCCGATCACATTCGGGCCATTGCAGACGTAGCGGCCAAGTACCCGCCCCGGCAATTGCCTCAACCTGAGCCCTATCAGAAACTGAGCGGGCTGGAACCACTGAAAATTACGGAACTCACCAACTTCCTGAACGTTGGCGAACGTACGAACGTAACAGGCTCGAAGAAATTTGCCCGGCTGATCAAAGCGGGGAATTTCGATGAAGCCCTGAGCATTGCCCGTGGACAGGTTGAAGGTGGAGCGCAGGTGATTGACATCAACATGGATGAAGGTATGTTGGATTCGGTGGAGGCCATGACAACGTTCCTGAACCTGATTGCCGCCGAGCCCGACATTGCCCGCGTGCCCATCATGGTCGATTCCTCGAAGTGGGAGGTTATCGAAGCTGGTTTGAAGTGCGTACAGGGGAAAGCCATTGTCAACTCCATTTCGCTGAAAGAAGGCGAAGACGCGTTCATTGAACGGGCGCAACTGGTTCGTCGCTACGGTGCCGCTGCCGTGGTTATGGCGTTCGACGAAAACGGTCAGGCCGATTCGTACGAACGACGCATCCAGATCTGCGAACGTGCTTATCGGATTCTGGTTGATAAAGTCCATTTTGCTCCTCAGGACATTATTTTCGACCCAAATATCCTCACCGTTGCCACGGGGATTGAGGAACATAACAACTACGCTGTTGACTTTATTAACGCGACGCGCTGGATTAAAGAAAATCTGCCACTGGCCAAAGTGAGCGGGGGTGTCTCGAATATTTCGTTCAGCTTCCGGGGCAACGATGTCGTGCGTGAGGCTATGCACTCGGCGTTCCTGTACCACGCTATTCGGGCTGGTATGGACATGGGCATCGTAAATGCAGGGCAGTTGGAAGTGTATGATAGCATTCCGAAAGAGCTACTAGAGCGCTGTGAGGACGTATTGCTTAACCGCCGGGACGACGCCACCGAGCGCCTGGTGGAGTTTGCCGAAACGGTGAAAGCCAAAGGAAAAGAGATCGTACAGGATGAAAGCTGGCGGCTCGAACCCGTTCGTGAGCGGCTTAAACACGCACTGATCAAGGGCATTACCGATTACATTGACCAGGACGTTGAAGAAATCCGGCAGTTGGTGGAGCGCCCATTGCATGTTATTGAAGGTCCATTGATGGACGGGATGAACGTAGTGGGTGATTTGTTTGGTGCGGGTAAAATGTTCCTGCCACAGGTGGTAAAATCGGCGCGGGTTATGAAAAAAGCGGTGGCTTATCTGACACCGTTTATTGAAGCCGAGAAGCTTATCGGTGGAGATACATCCAAGAATGCCGGGAAAATCCTGCTGGCAACCGTTAAAGGTGATGTTCACGATATTGGTAAAAACATCGTTGGTGTTGTGCTGGGGTGCAATAACTACGAAATTATTGACCTTGGCGTGATGGTGCCGACGCAGAAAATTCTGGATGCCGCCCGCGAACACAACGTAGACATTATTGGCCTGAGTGGTCTGATTACGCCCTCACTGGATGAAATGGTTGGCGTAGCGAAGGAGATGCAGCGGCAGGGTTTCACGATGCCATTGCTGATTGGCGGTGCCACTACGTCGCGCATACACACCGCCGTCAAGATTGATCCGCATTATGCCGGGCCGGTAGTACACGTACTGGATGCCAGCCGAAGCGTTCCTGTTGCGGGAAAGCTGGTTAGTGAAACGGATGGTACGAAGGAGAAAATCTTCACGGAAATCAAGGCGGAGTACGTCAAACTTCGGGAAGATCACGCCAAACGGCAAAAAGAAAAGGCCAGTCTGACGATTTCAAAAGCGCGGGAGAACCGTACGAAAATTGATTGGACTGTTTTCGAACCTACAAAGCCGACGTTCCTCGGTAATCGCTATTTTGACGATTATGACATTGGCGAATTAGCGAAATATATCGACTGGACGCCATTTTTCCAGACGTGGCAGTTGCATGGTAAATATCCAGCCATTTTCGATGACGCGGTTGTTGGTAGCGAAGCAAAGAAATTGTTTGACGATGCCACGCAGCTTTTACAGGAAATTATTGATAAAAAACTGCTGAAGGCTAAGGCCGTCATTGGGTTCTACCCCGCCAACTCAGCTGACGACGACGTATTGCTGCACGATTTTGAAGAGCATGTGCGTGATGTTCCCTGCGAGCGGCACGGTTCTCACCAACATATCGAGTATAAAATCAGCAAAGCTCAGTCGCAGACGGCTGTGAGTCCGGCTGGTGAGTTAATTTATGATACCAAAACGGTGCTGCATTTCCTGCGTCAGCAAAATCAGAAAGCCCCGGGTTTGCCCAATCTCTGTTTGTCGGATTTCATTGCTCCGTTAGACAGCAGTCGGGAAGATTATATTGGGGCCTTCGCTGTAACGGCTGGAATCGGCATTGAAGCGTTGCTGGAAAAATACGAGCGCGACCACGATGATTATAGTAGCATCATGGTTAAAGCCCTGGCCGACCGGCTGGCTGAGGCCTTTGCAGAACGGATGCACGAACGCGTTAGGAAAGAATTCTGGCCGTATGCGACAGATGAAAACCTGCCAAATGAGCAACTGATTAAGGAAGCTTACCAGGGAATTCGGCCTGCGCCAGGTTATCCTGCCTGCCCAGACCACACCGAGAAAGGCAAGCTCTTTGATCTATTGGATGCCACTAAAATTGGGATTGAACTCACCGAAAGTTATGCCATGTATCCGGCTTCATCCGTGAGCGGTTTTTACTTCTCGCATCCTGAATCGAAATACTTTGCGGTTGGTAAAATCAACAAAGACCAGATCCTGGATTACGCCCAGCGTAAAGACATGCCGGTTGAAGAAATCGAAAAGTGGCTGGCGCCCGTGTTGAGTTATGACGCGTAGCCTGAATCGCTAGGTTCTATAGAAAAAGACGGTTGTGCAGGCGACCGTCTTTTTGTTATTAACTTTAACCCGCAAATGTCAGTTATCCATGGGTGATTTTATTAATTATATAGAAATCAGCAATTTCAAGTCTATACGACATTTAGAACTTACTGATTTTAAGAAAATTAATCTGTTTATTGGCAGGCCAAATGTTGGTAAATCCAACCTGTTGGAAGCCTTGTCGTTATTCAGTTTACCTTATATATGGGAGAACTCGCCAAGGAAATTAACTGAAATAATTCGTTTGGAAAATCAGCGAGAGATTTTTCATGAAGGTAATATTTCCAATGAGGTGCTTATACGTGCTGGAAAAGATAGGCAGACTTTAGAGAACTGCTACGTTAATTTTAATTTTGAAACAGGCGGATTAGATGTTGATATTTCTTTTACTCATGTGAATGGATATTTATCAACTCCACAAATGCCATATAGAGCTTTTTTTAGAGTTGATGAGAAGTTCAGACTTGACTACCGCACAAAACTAAATGAAATTAATTTTGTAGATTATATAAAGCGTTATACTTTTAATACTGATGTAAAATACAAGGAGAATAAGACACCTTTTTTGTATCCTCCCTTTGGAATAAATCTACTCTATATTCTTGAGTTAATGCCTGAGCTGAGACAATTCTACGCTCAGTGGTTTCGCCAATATGGATTACGTTTAGTGCTTGACACGGCAAGTCAATCTGTAAAGATTCAAAAAGATAAAGGCGATGAGGTTTTTCAGCTGCCATATTCATCGGTTGCTGATACGTTGCAACGTATCATTTTCTATAAAACAGCCGTTGCATCAAACAAAAATTCGGTGTTGCTTTTTGAGGAACCAGAAGCCCACGCTTACCCTCCTTACATTACAGAGTTCACTCAGGAAGTAATTAAATCGGAGACGAATCAGTTTTTTATAGTTACGCACAGTCCACTTATCGTTAATGACTTTCTTGAAGGTGCTATTAATGATTTAGCCATCTTCATGGTTGATTTTAAAGATGGACAAACTATTACTAAGCCTCTGACAAGAGAAGAAATAAAAGAAGTATATCAGTACGGCGTTGATTTATTTTTCAATAACGAATCGTACTTGTCTTAATGGATCTACATATTATTCCAGAATGCTACGTTGACACGAAATTAGTCAAAGTAGCCGTACCGCCACAGACAAGATATAATCATCAGAAAGGCTGCTCAACTGTATTAAAGACGATGCAGGAAAAATTTACCGATGATTTTGCAGTAGGAATAATTGATAAGGACAAGCAAATACAAGTCTATGTTGATCAATTTAATGTGATATATGATGTGATGAACGTATTACAACTACTTAAACATCCAGATAAACATCATTATCTAATTTTTATTTGTCCGGCTGTTGAAAAATGGATATTGCTGAACGCCGATGAGGTCAATTTATCGCTAACGGAATTTGGCTTACCTCATGATTTTAATCAACTTAAAGTTATTACAAAAACATCAAAAAGTGAAAATGATGATCCTTATTCGGGGAACATTCATCAACTATTTAAAGAGATAAAGAGAAGAGAAGCATGTTATTGGATGATTCTATCATTTTGGCTTAGTTACCTTAAAGCCAACCCGTACACCGCAGATATGAATTTTCTTGTTCAAGAAACAGAGCGATTGTTGCTTGCTTAATTATGTACATAATTTTATTTAGGAAGTGGTATTTATTTGTTGAATACAATCTCTGTTAAAAAATGGTAAAACCTAAATTTTTGAGTTTATCGCGTAACGAATGGTTAATTATTAGTCTTTTATATTTTATAGCTACGGCGATTAATAGTAA
The DNA here is from genome assembly GCF_054777855.1 of Spirosoma jeollabukense. Taxonomy (NCBI): domain Bacteria; kingdom Pseudomonadati; phylum Bacteroidota; class Cytophagia; order Cytophagales; family Cytophagaceae; genus Spirosoma; species Spirosoma jeollabukense. The sequence continues at coordinate 329,889 of NZ_BAAHAD010000001.1, read as the reverse complement.
TAAAGCGTATCACATTGACGATACATTTCATTTAGAAGCGGCTAACTGGATTAAAGACAATCCACTACGTCCCATGTCCGGTTTAATTAACTGGGACGATAATAAGGAGCCGATGTACGTAGCCAATCAGCCACCTTTATATTTCTTTCTGATTGCATTCGTTAGTAAATTATTCGGAAATGGTGAATTAGTTTTGCATCTTTTTCAATCAATTTTTACGTTGTTTTCCCTAATTGCTTTTTGCAGAATAACGAAAATACTAAAATTAAAAAAGGGTTTACTTTTAACGGCACTCTTTACCTTTTGCCCCGCTTTTTTAGTAAATCAAAACTTAATGGTCGATGTGCCACTATTATGTTTTGACCTATGGTTTCTTTGTTATTTACTTCAACAGGAAATTCGTTCTGAGCCGGTTCGTTACTGGAAGGCCAGTCTAATCTTGGGCCTGAGTTTATTAATTAAATACACAAATATTCCGCTGCTGGTTGTATTACTCATTACCATACTCTGGCGCAAGCAATACCGGCTTTTATACGTAGTGTTGATCCCTGTTGTTATATTGGGACTTTGGTCACTGTGGAATTACGTGGAATTCTCCGCGGTTCATATTGTGAACAGGCCCAGAAATCCAATGACGCTTGATCTGTTTACAAAAAATCTGGTGGATTTTATTACCTGTGTAGGGGCTATTGCCCCATTTTCGCTGGCCTTTTTTGTTGGCTATTTATCCCGCTATAAAATCATTACTTTTTTCATTCCTCTTGTCGCATTATTATTTGCTGGATTGACGGTTGCTACGGCGGAAAATCGACTATTTATTTTAACATCGAATGATATTCTATCGACTGCCTTTTTGATAAATGGCTTGCTGATACTTGTATTAATCATTCTAAGTGTTTGGCGTAATAGCTTCGTCATCAATAAGAAAATAGACATAGCCGATGTTGTACTCGTTGTGTGGATTGCTGCAGTAAGTGGATTTGTTATTTTATTCGCTCCTTTTATTGCCAGCCGACACGTTTTATTGATTATTCCACCCATATTATTCTTAGGTGGACGTTGGTTAGATACTATTTCAATAGTTAATGCCGCGCAGGCGATTCTTGTTGCAGCGTCTATTGGGTTAATTCTGGCAGTTTCTGACTGGCAATTTGCGGATTTTTACCGTCGCAAAGCGAAAGAAGTTGCTGGCGTGCTACCTCCTCAAAGTCGTATCTGGACAGCAGGGCATTGGGGATGGCAGTGGTACGCTCAGCAAAATGGATTCCGGGAAGTACAGACCGATTCGATGCAATTTCACACCGGCGACTACCTGGTCAGGCCTTCGGGAGTCGATAGCCAGGAAATTCCCAGCGGTGTTCAGCTTAGGCCCGTCAACGCGCTGACAGCTCCGTTTACCTGGTTGACTTTTGTCTCTACGGGCTATTACAACTGCTTTTATGGCCGGGGAGCCTCCTGGGCATATTCCAAATTTCCGATTGATAGCATCAAAATCTATCAGGTGACCAGTGTGCCCATCAAAGAAGGTCACGTAGGGGAGTAGGCAAGCTGGCAACCAGACTTATGATGCAAAAACACCTGCGTTTATGCTTCGTATTATAAGTAGCCTCGTTGTGGGTTTTCTTCTGGCTGGCCTGACTGCTCCTGAACCAACCATTCGCTTCAATCGCTATTTTGTAGCCGCCGAAAGCTATGAATCGGTGGGCGTATTCGACGTCGATAAAAACGATACGCTCGATATCGTTTCGGGCGATTTCTGGTATGAAGGCCCGCTCTTTCGGCGTCGGCACTTGATCGGGAACGAGCCGCGCAAGAATGAGTATTTCGACGATTTTTCGACCATTCCCATGGATGTCAATGCCGACGGTCGGCTGGATTTCGTTACCGGCGGCTGGTTCGATCAAACACTACGTTGGGTCGAGAATCCGGGCAATGGCAAAGCTACCTGGCCGTTGCATGAGATTGGTAACGTAGGGAACGTGGAAACCACCCGTGCCTGGGATATCGACGGTGATGGCAAACTTGATATTGTGCCCAACAATCCCAGCCATCCGCTGAAATACGTCAAACTGGTTAGCCCTGGTAATTTCAAAATGATTACGGTAGCTCCAACGCAGGGTCACGGCTTGGGCTTTGGGGATGTGAACGGCGATGGCCGGGGAGATTTGATTGTGAGTGATGGCTGGCTCGAAGCCCCGCAGGATCGCAGCGCTGGTCCCTGGACGTTACACAAAGAGTTTGCCCTCGGAACGGCCAGTGTTCCGATCATTGTCGCCGACGTCAATGGCGACCAACGTAATGACCTGATTGTAGGGCAGGGCCATAGCTATGGCCTGCACTGGTACGAACAAACCCGTGATGCCAATGGCCAGCGAGGCTGGACAAAGCACCTGATCGACGATAAAAACTCCCAGTATCATTGCCTGGAATGGATAGACATTACCGGAGACGGCCGACCTGATTTGATAACGGGCAAACGTTTCCGTGCCCATAACGACGGTGATGCCGGTGGGTATGATCCGGTAGGTCTGTATTATTTCACCTGGGATACGTCGCAGAAGAAGTTTGTGAAACACGACATTTCGTATGGCCAACCCGGTGTTGGGAAAGGAACCGGCATTTATTTTGCCTTGGCGGATTTGCGTAAAACGGGCCGTAAAGACATAGTTGTGGCCGGAAAAGATGGTCTGTATGTCTTTTTTAATGAAGGGATGCCTAAAAAATAATGTACGTTAGCCTATCTATATAGTAGTTTTTCTTGTAATTTTATTCTTCGTTTTTTCTTCTTCCGTAACTTATCTCAGTATGCAACGTGCTCAATTAAAGGAGTTTTACGGCTATGGTCTTATACTTTCCGTGCTGACAGCCGTTCAGGTTTATTCGATTTATGTCGCGTCCACAACCGATTTGTCACTAACCTGGCAACATTATGTAGGATTTGGCGCTACTACGTTAGCGGCCGTTCTATGGGCCTTTCGTAAGCCACAATATCTATTTTATGCCCTCGGCCTCACGCTTGTACTGGGCTACGAAAATTTGGTGGGCTTCACACCCACCCTCGATTTCACATCGACGCAATACTACTTTAACAGCACTGCATTTCCTGTATCCTACCAGGATTTTTCGATGTATATGCTGCTGATCTGGGCATATGTTGCCCACAGCCGCTTGCGGACAATGGTACAGTCGTTGTTTTTAAGAACGAGTAAATAACTAAAAGTTTTTAAACACAAAGGCCACAGAGAAACGTCTCTGTGGCCTTTGTGTTTCTCAGTAAAAAACTACGCTGTCAGCGACCAGCCTTGACGATATTCGCGCTTAACGAACTGATTTGCTTCGTCGAAGTTGGTGATCTTCATGTTTTTGCCATCCCATGACAGTTGTTTACGACCAGGATAGTTGAAACCCTTGCCGTCGGCTTTGGGCTGGCGAACCGTATAACTACGAATGGCTAAATTACCCATCAGCACAGACTCTGTTAACGGACCTGCGAAATCGAACGAGGAAGTAAGCGCCTTGTGTTCTTTGCTGTTGAACCCTGCTTTGCAGGCTTCCGTCCACAGTACCTGGTGTCCGTTCTCAGGTAGGGGCTTGGACCCATCAGCCGGTTTTGGCTTTGGATCACCTACTATTTTCTGCCCGTCTTTCGTATAAAGTTTCGGATCTTCGCCGTACATACCACATATCAGTAGCCCTTTATCGCCGTGGATGAGTACACCGTTTTCGCCATTTTCAGGCATCGGCTCGCCTTCTGGCAGCATATCCGGACGGAAGGGACGAATACCGCCATCTTCCCAGATCATTTTTACCACCGATTTATTTTTCGCCGTGGCCGGGAATTTTAATTCCACATGCGACGATGGCGGACAACCCTCGGGAATGTATTCAGGTGTCCAGTCTTTCAGGAATACCTGGCCAATGCTGGTTTCCACTTCAGTTGGGTAGCCAAGGCCGAGCACCCGGAAGGGCGTATCCATGATGTGACAACCGATATCGCCCAGCGCACCAGCGCCAAAATTCCACCAGCCGCGCCATTTGAACGGATGATAAGCGGGCGTATAGCCAACTTTCTGGGCGGGTCCGAGCCAAAGATCCCAGTCCAGATCAACGGGGACCTGATCAACGGCCTGTGGTACGGGAATACCCTGTGGCCAAACGGGCCGGTTAGTCCAGAGGTTAACGGTGTGCACCGTACCCAGCAGACCCTTATCGAACCAATCCACCATTTGTTTCTGCTGTGGATTCGATGACCCCTGGTTGCCCATCTGTGTAACGACTTTATATTTACGAGCAGCTTCGGTTAGCATTCGGGCTTCGTAGATGTTATGCGTCAGGGGCTTTTGCACGTATACGTGTTTGCCGCGCTGCATGGCCGCCATAGCGACAACGGCGTGGGTATGGTCGGCAGTCGACACCGTGACGGCATCGATCGCTTTGCCTTCCTTATCCAGCATCTCCCGAAAATCCTTGTAGCGTTTCGCGTTGGGATGTTTGGTAAAGTTCTCTTTGACCCTGGGCAAGCCCCAATCTACGTCGCAGAGCGCGACAATATTATTGGCCCCGTTGTTATACGAATTGTTGGTATCGCTGAAGCCTTTGCCACCAAAGCCAACACCGGCAATATTAAGTTTATCGCTTGGGGCAATGAAGCCTTTGCCGCCCAGTACGTGACGGGGCACAATAAAGAAGCTCGCTGTAGCCAAAGCCCCAGCCTGAATAAACTGCCGTCGGGTCGTGCCCGTCCGGTCCGCCGATGCGGTGGATTCGACCGGATTAGTTTGCTCGGGCGTTGGCGTTGAGTTATCTGATTGGTTCATGAGAAACGTATTGGAGTTGTATTGACTGATAAGAGAATATCCGCCGAAATTTACCCAATTGGCCGGTATGATTTTTCAGTGACTTGCTATAATTATTGATCTATTAATGAAGAAATCATTTTTTGCAAAAATTATAAGATAGTAAAGGTTCGAGATCCATGCCATTCCAGCAAATTTTTACGCCGTGACGTGTGTATACGTAACGTTTGGATAAACGCAGGCTTAACTTGCTCTCATTACCAGATTAACTCAAAAACCATGCGATCACATCATTCACTGACGAATGCCAGTCTATTGTTATTCCTGCTTTTTTCTGTAGCTACCCAGGCCCAGAAGGTGACTGAAATCCGGCGGTTTCAGCCGAAAGAAGTTCAGCAGGGGGTAGCGGTCGATCAAACGCATTTCTATGTCATCAACAACCATTCGTTAACGAAACATATCAAATCCGATGGGAGGGAGGTAGCATCCTGGCAGGATACGACCGGCTTACTGAAACACATGAATAGTGGCGTCGTAGTTGGCCAGAAACTCTATTGTACGCATTCCAATTACCCTGACGTACCGATGGCCAGCTCCATCGAGATTTTTGATACCAAAACGCTACGTCACGTTGGTAATCATAGCTTTGGTCTATTTCCGGGTTCCGTTACCTGGGCCGATTTTTATGAGGGGTACTGGTGGGTTGCGTTTGCCAATTATTCAAATAAATCCATGGCCGAAGGGCGCGATAACCGATGGACAACGCTGGTAAAATTCAATTCAACCTGGCAGCAACTAGAGTCCTGGGCATTTCCCGCCAACGTATTACAGGCGTTTTCTCCTTACAGCACTTCGGGCGGAACCTGGGGCCCAGATGGGCTGATTTACTGTACCGGTCACGATAAGCCTGAACTCTACGTACTGAAATTGCCAGAGCGCGGACATACGCTGCACTACGTCAAAACTGTGCCAACTATAAGTGAGGGGCAGGCATTCGCTATTGACCGAAGTAGCAAAGAAAAACAGGTGCTTTATGGCATCACGCGTAACGACAACTACGTGATCGTTTCGGTCATTGAGTGAGGGGTTATCTATAAACTATCGTACTGAGTTAGCAAGGCAACGGCGTCGGCTTCTGACTTGACATTGAGCTTATCGGCAATTGGTTTCAGCGCGTCGCTTTTGTCTTTCAGTGCATCCAGCAGCGCTTTTTTTGTAAGCTTTACTTTGAGCAGCGTTTGATCAGGTTTGAGGACGTAGTAGGAAGAGAGCGTTTTTAACTCATCGTAACGCACGTCATTGGAGTACGGATTTTTAAAGTCAGCCTGGTTGAGTGTCTTCGTAATTCGCTTAAGGAGAGACGATTGGCCTTGATACAAAACCATAAAGTACCCTTCTTTTAATGTTTCATCATCGGTTTTCGCCGTTGGTATGTGCTTGAATAAATAGAACTGGCCGTCAGCGCTTTGTAACTGAAATGATTTTACCTGATTCGCATTGACAATGATTGAATCGTTGCCTACCCAGGGACGTAGCAGAATCAATTGTTGCCGAAGGGCGTCAAATTTGATGGATACATCCTTGTAGTTCTGACCGGCGGCCATTTCAATTAACCCTTTATTCCATTCCGGCAGAAAATAGGGCGTGCCCCGGAGACCTTCATAGCGTTGATCGATGGTATTGATCATTGTGTAGGGGCCTGCACCGACAATCTGGCTTGTCGATTGATATGTTTCATAGCCATTTCGTTGGGCGTTCGGGTTAAAGGCTGGCCTGGTTCTGGTCGAATCGCGGGGTTGAGCAACCGCAATGACAAATGAGAAACAATACAATGTAGTAAAGAGCAGGCATCTCATGGACGTATGGGTTAGGGCAGGCTTGCCGTTTGGCTAAATAACGAAAAATCCCGCTATTGGTACATAGCGGGATTTCTGAATTTTACTGGACCGGTAGTCAGGCCGGATACTCATGGGGCAGTGGTACGTTAATCCGTTCATTAACAGGCAGTCCCTGCTTGTTCATCTGCTCAATAAATGGATCGGGGTCCAGTTCTTCGCAGTTCCATACGCCCGGTTTCATCCATACGCCCGTCAGCATGAGCATGGCCCCAATCATGGCCGGAACGCCAGTCGTATAGCTGACGGCCTGCCCCCGCACTTCGCGATAAGTCTCGGCATGGTCGCAGTTATTCCAGATAAAACACGTGCGCTCTTCACCATCTTTCACCCCTTTAATCTGGCAGCCAATGCTGGTTTGACCCGTGTAATTCTCGCCGAGGCTATCGGGCGCGGGGAGCACTGCTTTCAGAAACTCAAGGGGAATTACGTCCATTCCCTGAAATTTGATCGGATCAATACGGGTCATCCCTACGTTCTGGAGTACTTCTAGATGTGTTAAATATGCCTGGCCGAAGGTCATCCAGAAGCGCGCCCGCTTTAGCGTCGGGAAGTTTTTAACCAGCGATTCCAGCTCTTCATGATAAAGCACGTAAGACTCTCGGGCACCAATGCCTGGGTACTCGATCGGTTTATGGATGCTCATGGCCGGAATTTCGATCCATTCGCCATTTTCCCAGTAACGACCGGGTTGCGTGATCTCCCGGATGTTGATTTCGGGATTGAAATTCGTAGCGAAGGCTTTCCCGTGGTTACCGGCATTGCAGTCAACAATGTCCAGGTAATCCATCCGGTCGAAATAATGCTTGTTGGCATAGGCCGTGAAGACCTGTGTAGCACCGGGATCGAAACCGCAGCCCAATAAGGCCATCAGCCCAGCCTGTTCAAAACGCTCTTTGTAAGCCCATTGCCAGCTATACTCAAATTTGGCAACATCTTTCGGTTCGTAATTAGCCGTGTCCATATAATGCACGCCCGCTTCCAGACAGGCATCCATAATGGGCAAATCCTGGTAGGGAAGCGCCACATTGATGACCAGCACCGGATTGACCGAGCGGATCAGCGCAACCATGTCGGCCACGACGTCGGCATCGATCTGCGCCGTCTGAATCGTTACGTCGTGCATCTCCTTGATTTCTGCTGCAATACGATCGCACTTCGATTTGGTGCGGCTTGCCAGCGTAATAGTTGTGAAGACATCGCTGTTCAGGGCGCATTTGTGCGCGACAACGCTGCCAACCCCACCGGCTCCGATAATGAGCACGTTTGCCATCTAACTGAATTTAATTGATTGTGTATTTCTTTCGGCCGCAAATATAGGGAAAGTCGGGACGTGCGTGCGTAGAACGCCCTGTAGATGATGAATGATACGTATGAAGATTCTGTGATAAATTAATGGAACTCTTTAACAATCTCTTAGTATATTTGTTAAGTAGACATATCGCTGATTCCCAAACTATTTACGTATGAAACTAGTCTCTTCCTCCGGCACGCTCGATTCGTTTGAATTAGCCATTTTAGGCTATGGTAAGGCAACTACGACTTGGCGGGATCGGAATCGGTTGCAATGTCGTTTTTCAACTTTTTGGCGACAAAAAGCCGATACGCAATCCATTCCCCTGCAAACCTGGGAAGTTAACCGACTGCTAAGTGGTCTGCGTTCTCTTTGGAATAAAGCGACCAACCATGTGGCCCTGACGTTTTCTGAGCCGGGTCTGAGTATGGAGGCAAAGGCGTTGCCCGGCGATAAATATAGTCTTCAAATTCAGTTAGCTGATACGTTGACACCATCCTGGCACGCTTACCCGGATTTTCCGCTGGAAGTCGATATTCTGCTCAGCCGGAATCAATTGAAAGAGGCTATTCATGAACTTTCCGGGGAATTGACTACGTATCCCGAACGATAAACTATAGTTTCAAAACAGTGGCGGGGCGTTGTACCAAATTTGGTATAACGCCCCGCCACTGTTTTAAGCATACTTGTTTTTGTTTGCCCAGGTGTTCTTATAAGGTTGATTCGTTATAAAGCGACCTCAGGCAGAGCGAACCAACTAAATTTATAGACCGGCACCCGCCATTAAACCGACCAAAATTCCTGATAAAATCTCTGATAAACTGTGCCGTTTCAATACGAGTCGAGAGGCTGCCACCAAAACCGAAAAAATACACATCAGACTACCAAAGGGCGCACTCAAGCTGTACAGGATACAAGCCAGAAAAAAGCTGATTGACGTATGCAAAGATATTTTAAGGAAAAAATTGATTGCATACGAGCTAACCAGTAGCAGAAAGAAGCAAACGGCACCACGGTTAAATGGCTGAAATTGATTTGTAAAAAATAAAAACAAAATGAACAAGCCACTTAAAATCAGCAGAATAGGATATAATCCAGACCGTTGGGCTTGGTCAGACAGGTCAAAATTAGTGTACTTCCCTTGTTTAACTTTACGATAGGTATGCCATGTGATCGGCAAAATGACCAGACTAATGAGTGCTGCCGAGATTGCCGTTGCCTGTCGAACCGGCAGGTGTTGAAAAGCTAAACAGGTAAAGACAAGGGGTAAAATCAACAAAGGATGACCTAGGACTGAGATCCCTTTGGCGACTCGGCAAACGAAAGGACTAGTTACCATAGATGTTCACGCTGCCCTGCTAAATGTGGTAAATTCGGCTGTTCCTTCGTGTCACACGACATGCGTTCTATTGCCGAAGCGCTGACAAATAGGTGTTTCCGCTGGCTGTTCACCCAACCTCCACCGAAGTGATGGATGAGAGCAGATTACCCTGAACACAAGCCACTCTCAACCGTTACGTACCCGGTTGACTGAACTGCTTACTTTTCTTCGGGACGGCGACCCATAGCCAGACAGCCGCCTACGTTGAACTTATCACTAACGTTCTTCCGATTCTTTGTTGGACACTTTTTTTAGCAACAAGCTCCCAAGAAACGCATCGAATAACCAAAAGGCCCATCTGGCTAACACTTCCAATGCTTCCATTTCTTTGTCTTTTATAGAGTATGACTTAACTGCTTCATGAGTATATAGTTTGCTAACCAAAGCCGACTAACCGGGGCGTTTTCTGTATCGCAGGAAAGCTGCCTAAACCCGAATAAGCGGGATGGTTCAATGGAAGCTGGTAAACGAGCCAAAACCGCTCTGTCACGAGACCAGCAAATTAACCAAGGGTATCCCTGCGGCTTATTTCCGTCTGGACGTTTTTTAGGTTTTTCGAATATCTGGACCCAATCAATAAACCAACAATCAGCAAACCAAAAGTTAGCAAAGTACTTCCTTTATGGGTAGCTGACCAAACGGCAATGCCAACCAAGGCACCTATGAGGAGTGCCGTTAGAATTTTTTGTGATTTCATTTTTTTCTGTTCTGCCACCAATTCGTCCAGTGTCATCTTGGAGTAGTCTTTACTTGAAAGCATACGGCTATTTAGGTTAAGAAAATTTAAATACGTCAAGCGTTTACCGTCTCGCTTGGGAGGTTGAAATGGATGTCCAGTCTTTCTGTTGGGGGCGCTCTCGGTGTCAGCCGAGACCCGGCAATGAAACCCCAGGCTTACTCAATCGGGGCGCTTTCCCTGTCGTATGAAGCCCGAGATAGAGTCCCAAAGCTGACCTGCCTCATCCGTGCCCCTTTCGACCGATAGCTAACCGCTACGTTATTCACTGTTAATATGAGGGCTGATGGATGAGCACCCTACGTGCCTGAACAAGCATAGTGTCAACCTTTATACCCTTGTTTGGTTGGGCTGCCGACTGTCCTACGGGACGGCTTCCTGCCACCAGACAACTCACCATTTAAAACGAAATAAATATTACTCTTTATCTCTATCATATGTCTCATCAACAATAACCCATTTATCTATCTTTTTCTCGATTAAGAGTAAGGTGCTGTGGCTGGTTGCGGCACCACTATTTCCTTGACTAAAGTATAAATACAACATACCACGATTTAGGTTATCGTCAAAACATATTCTTGACAGCCTTAGCTCTGAATATTGTTCTTCCTCTTTTACATCCCTATTTGGTCGAAATATTTGCCGAAACGGCTTTTGTAAAATAATTTCTTTCTTATCAAATTCTCGATAGCCAAGTTCAGAAAAAGTAGAGGAAGCCATTAGGTTTTTATAGACTATATCAAATGAGTTAGCCTTGTCGGGGTGGTATGTCGACTCATCCTCTTCTTTTGTTTGGGCTAAAGACATTAGTGCATCAGATAAATAAACCTTTGCATCAATTGTATCAATTGAAGGTTTGGGTAACAGGGGCAAGATCGGATAATTTCTCTGATCTAGAAGTTCAGGCAGTCTGTAAATTTTCAGGTAGTCATTAACAACAGATTCGATGGCATTAAACTCTTCATCCTGATATTTCTCCTGCTCAGTGAACGGAGTACAACCCAGACAGACAGATACTATTGAGGCAAAAAAAAGTATTGAAATACGCATATGTGATTTTTAGCCAAGATGGTTTCTATATGCTTTTTCCATAATTCAGTTTGCATAGCTGGGAGAGTTGGCTTGTCATAGAGAAGTGTTGCAACTCACTGGTTATTTTTCCCAAACGGGGCGTTCGCCTGTCAACCGAAACCCGACTAACGAGCCCAAAGCTGACCAGTTAAGCTAGGTAGCCTGTCGCAGGTGACCCGCCTTATACGCCCATCATAGACCCGCACCCAACGACTCCGTGTGCTGATGACGACCGTAGGGAGACATTTATACACACGGGCGATTGGGCTGCCGACTTTGTATACCCGGCGAGCGTCATGTCAGCGGTAAACTTGCTCACATGGAGCGACCAAAAGCGCACTAATCTTTTTTTGAAACTCTGCTCACTCTCGTCAGCTGAGATCGACGGTATCTTACTAAACTATGAAAAAAGGCAATACAGAATTAACGAGATTGTTTACTAAGTTTTTTACCTCGGTTTATTGAAAAAATATCTTAAATCAAGACTTGAAACGAATTTATTTAACGGCTTGGGTTCATTTAAGTAATTATCAATTCCTGCACTTGCCACTACCCAGAACATACTTCCTAATCTAAACTCAGCTCCAAGGTTGAACAATAATGACTCATTCGCTACAGTGAAATTTTTATACTTGTACTGGGTTTCTATAAAACCTCTAACATCCTGAGTCCCTAAATAATACCTTATATTTGCATTATAACTTACATTTCTAGCTTGCTTTGACGCAGGTTCAGACGAAATATTATCGGTTCTTGGCAAGGTAAAATTTCCGCCGATTAATAGTTGGCCTCCTTTATGAATACGTAATGCCCAAGTTGCCCAAACCGAAAATAAAGAAAACTGCGCGTTAGAAATGAGTGTATCTGGTGACTGTGCGGCCAGAGCAAGTGCAATATCCAACCTACTTGCGTTCCAGTTATTCTTTTTGTACTTTTCAATAAAGTCATCCGCTCGCTCTGCAAGTACTTGAATAAAATTCTTCAATTCTTTATCTGTAAAAGTAGTACCACCAGGAAGACCTTTACAAGTATTAATAAGAGCATCATACAAACCTTGAAGAACCGGATCGGGTGTGGATTTTAGTCGCTGATCAAGGGTACTTAGAAAGTCGTTAAATTCGCCACGATGTTTTTGATAATAGCTGGGTCTATCAGCTATACTCGGGGTAGGTTTTACCACATTTAAAACCCAATGATTAGTGAGATTTACAAAGGCAACCATAGTTGCGGGTGTGTTCACAAATAAGTTTCTTATTTCTGCTGCGCGATATATATCGGCTCTTTTTGAAAGGAAAGAAACTCTATAGCCAACTGACAGTTTAGCGGGATATTTCGTGGTATCATTGATCGTACCAAAGCTGAATGAGGAACGATAAAGAAACCGTTTTACGATCTGGGTATTATAATCATTAAGTTTCCAATTTTTAGACGCTAGCTTCCAAGGGGCAAATTCTAAAGCAAAATTCTTAGGAATGACTCCGGTGCGATTTGAATAAAACGGTGTTAGCATTGCTGCGAATTTCTTGATATCTGAAGGTCTCAGAAGGTTACTTGGGTCGGTTCCAAGTGCTTTAAAAGCAGGCATGTCGGGTACCACGAAATCTAACAAGTACTTCTCAATTAATGTGGAGTCCGGTTGAGTCTGACATATAGCCGTAGAATGTAAACATACCGCCATAAGCAGTGTGCAGAGGAAGTAAGTGGTTTTTCTCATGGTTTACCTATACCTTAAATAAGACGAATAAGTACAAACTCTTCCTTTAAAGATTGTGAACCTACTTGACCGGAGATTACAACATCACCCAGTCCTGTAGCTCCATTCAAGGTATTACCTTGAAGAACAGTAACTATCAAATTATATCCGTCATCATCGACCTTCTTCTTCACCCAGAATCGAACGTCGATTATTCGGTCGTTAAAGCTGGCGATTGGCTCATCAACATTGAAGTCATTAATTACCTGAAAAGCATCAAGATGCGGAATTTCATTACTTCCGGCTCGTAAAGGATTGGTTAGAATTGGCGGCTCATTAGGATTTGCTGACCACAATTGGTAGGTATAGGTAACGGAATAGAGACCTTCCATATTAATGGTAACCCATAATGCTCCGTCTGCTGGATTAAAGTTGATTTCCTTGTCCATAATTGTATAGAATTTGCTTGATTAAGGGAAGTGATTTCAAGAACTCTCTCATCGAAAGCAGTCCAAAGCTAATAGTACAAGTGAATCATAAATAGGTGGTTTTTCCCGTATTTTACTGCGTGCTTTCCCTATCAATAAAATGCCAGTTTACTAACGAATCTTAAAGACATCGCTAATCCACAGTGCCTCATGTCAGACAGAATTCACGGAGCAAACCATAAATTGCCTGTCGGGTCGTGCGTACTATCGGCCAAGACCAAGACATAGGAGTCCTAAACCTGCTTGGGGCGTTCGCTTTGTCGGACGAAACTCGCCGAACGAGCAAAAATCATAACCTCTGTGACGTGTGGCCTGTCGACTGAAACGCCGAAATGCAAGCCTAAACTTGTCTTTGTGGGGTGTTAAAACTGTCGCACGAAACCCCAAAATGGAAGCACTACTTGGACGGGCCACCCAACGGCCCAGAGGGTTGATAGCTAAGCGCACAAGATGTTTGACCACGAACAAGTTACAACCTTTACACCCTCTGCATGTTGGGCTGAAAACTCTCCTTCGGGACGTGCTGCCTGTCAGCGGAAAGCTTGCCTTATCTATTTTAAGCGTTCTTTTTCATATTCCGTTTGATACTATCCGGTATTTGAGCCCAAACGTGGTCTGGAAGTCCATCTTCAGATTTGACAAAAATCTTTCCACCATTCTGCCAAATTGTTATGTAGTCCCAATACACCAGAAAGAAATCGCCTTCATGAATAAATTCCATCCAGCCATCAGCAACCAAATTATCATGCTCATCAAAAACCAAAATACTAGAGTAATTTTCTAAGTCGCTATTTAAGTAACTGCTATCATGACCTTCAATGCAACTGTTAGACCAGTCAAATTTTAGCCCTAAACCGGCTATTCCATAACTGGCTAAATCGGCTACCAATTGCTTATCAACTAATGTCCTGAGTTGAGGACCCTTGGGGGGAGAGAGACCCAAATCGATATAATTAGGTTTGACTGTCTGCATATTTTCCTTTTGGGATCGTAGCCTGTCGCACGAAACTGCCCTTGTCAACTTTATACTTACCTAATCGGTCCGTTTACTTTGTCAGCCGTAACCCGCCAAGCGAGCTTATAAAGCTGACTTGTTAAGTCGTGCGGCCTGTCGCCCGGAACCCGCCTTTGACTCCCATCTTATTGCGTTCACCCAACATTTTACTATACGCAAAAGCACTTAATCATATCTAGCTCATATGCAGTAAAAAGCAATTAAGCGCATCCTCTTCAGTGAGAATACGTTTTGGCTGCTTGGTGAGAACCCATGAGCGTCTGCTCAATAGCGCAATATTGTGCTTTTGAGCAGACGCTCGCAACAGAGAATTCTTCATAGTTTAACGTAACGGATCGCCTTATACTACGTCAATCTACTGCTTCAGCGCTATAGCTGTTACTTCGCTCGCCAACGCCAGAATCCCCAATGTAATGGCCAGTCGAGTTTGCCCAGTGCGGTACAGAAGAAAGAACGCAAGGCCAAACATAGTTAAGGCAAAAAGGGAGCGAAAGGGAAACTCCAATCGGTGGGACGAACGGGGAGCCGCAAAGTGTCCCCACAACGTAGCCGCAACCAAAGGCAGGCCTAGGGCGATGATATATTTCCAGACAGGGTGTTGACTACTTTGAAAACCAGCGTAGCCGAAAGAGCCCAACATGCCGAGTTCAAGCAGAAAATAAAGTAGCTGATTAAGGCCTTTTAGCAGTTGCATAAGATGAATTGAGTAAAAAATTTCCGAAGGCTCGCAGCTTTCGGAAAGTCGGTTTAGCTCTTGAACGTTTACGACCAGTAGTCAAATTTCTTTTTGGTGAAAATTGACTTTGGAATCATGGCATGCACGCCCAATGTCTGATCGACCACCTGACTGACTTCAAAATCGACGGCGGTGCTGGCAATGGACAGAGCTTCGTTGAACGTAAAACCCAACTCATCTTTAATGAAGGCACAGGCTTCGGAAAGGGCCATTTTCATGGCTTTGTTGAGGTCTTTGTCCAGCCCGACGGCAATGAAATGAGTGGGTGTTTCGGCGCGCGGTTGTTTGAGTGCTTTACCTTTGTGAACAATAAACTTGACGGTTAACGTAATGGCCGTTTCAATGGCGACGCCACTCACTTCGCCATTTCCCTGTGCACCATGTCCATCGCCCGTGGTGAATAGGCCGCCCGGCACCGATACGGGCAGGTGCAACGTAGTGCCTTTCGTTAAATGTTTAATATCGAGATTGCCCCCGAAAAAATTGGGCGGGATCGAACTCTGTCGACCCAGATCGGCGGGTGGCGATAGGGCCATCACCCCCATAAAAGGCTTCAACGGAATCTCGACACCTTCTTTGAGGGACGCCGTTTTCCGTTTCATGTCGTACCGATAGACGAACGTTTCGCGGGTCTTCACTTCATCGGGGATACCACCGCCACCCGGCCACACGCTGTTAACGCCAAAAGGAGCCGGAAACGTCATGTCGAGGATGCGAATCTCCAGGCTATCACCGGGTTGTGCACCGTCAATGTATACGGGTCCCGTTAGCATATGTCCGCGAATGCCCGATGGTTCGGGCTTCACGTTTTTCATAATCGCGATGACTTCCTGTGCATGCTGATCAAGGGGCAGGTTGTTTTTGGTGTAAAACTCCTCTGGATTGGTTCGACTCACACCCGACGGATTGACCGTCTGAATTTCAACGACATCGCCATCTTTCACTTTATACACGGGTGGCACATCGGCACCAAAATATCCCCAAACCATGTTTTCCGGCAGGGATCGAACGACATGGTCAGCTTTAATTGATAACGTATTGCCAGGCAGAGCTTCGGCTTGGTCCGTATTGAGCTTTGCCTGATCAAGAACGTTGGCGGTCAGGCCGCCTGTTGAAATAATTGCCAGCCCATTTCGGGTGGTCTTTTGCAAAAAAGATCGTCGGGATGTTTTCATCAGGTTGTATGATTGAGTGGCTCAGCCAATAAGCCTACTAAGATAAAAAACGGATAATCAATTGGTAGTTTCCCGGATGGTATATAGCTAATTATGTGTAAAATAGGCTAAACAACCGTCCTGTTCTTACGTTTACGTTCCAGCATTAACCTGATTTTCCTGTGGCTATACCCACATCTGCCGTCGAACAGTCGGCACCCAACAAATGGATTATTCTGGGCACTGTCGTATTTGGGACGTTCATGTCAACGCTCGACAGCAGCATCGTCAATATTGCGTTGCCAACGATCCGGCGCCAGCTGAACGCGGGCGACAGTGTCGAGTGGATTGTGTTGTGTTACCTGCTCACTACAACCAGTACGTTGCTTATTATGGGCAAACTGTCGGATTGGGTTGGCCGTCGGCAGCTTTACATCACTGGATTCTGTGTGTTTGTGCTGGGTTCTTTGCTTTGCGGATTAGCCTGGAATCTTTGGTCGCTGGTGGCCTTTCGGGTACTTCAGGGCCTAGGTGCTTCCATGATCTATGCCATCGGACCAGCCATTATCAGCGATGCCTTTTCGCCACAGGAGCGGGGTCAGGCGTTGGGCCTCATGGGATCGGTGGTGGCTGCGGGTTCCAGTGCCGGGCCCGTTATTGGCGGGTTACTATTGGGGAAATTTGGGTGGTCGAGTATCTTTTTTGTGAACGTACCGATTGGCTTAATCGCTATCTGGCGGGCGTGGACGATACTGCCTAAAAGCCCCAAAGCCGCTAACCAACGCTTCGATCTGGTGGGTGCAGGATTATTTTTGATTGGCGTTACTACGTTGCTGACTGGGCTGGATTTCGGCCCGGAGCCCCAATACGGCTGGGATGCACCACTCGTCATTGGATTATTATCAATCGGAGCAATTCTGCTGGTATTGTTTCTCCTTTGGGAAATGCGGGTCAGTGAGCCGATGCTACGACTCAGCCTGTTCCGTGTCCGACCGTTTACCGCTGCTATTCTGGCGGCTTTTTGTGGATTCGTGGCTTCTGGCGGGAATCTGTTCATTATCCCTTTCTTCCTGCAGCAGTTACTGGGTCTAAACCCCGAACGGGCCGGGCTGGTGTTGCTGGCCGGTCCGTTAACGCTGAGCATTGTGGCGCCACTTGGCGGCTACCTTTCCAGCCGGGTCAGTACCCGATGGTTGTCTAGTTTTGGCTTGTTGATGGCCGCTACTGGCTACTTTGCTTTTTCATTTCTGGACGCCGGTTGGGATTGGAAAGATGTCGTCTGGCGGAGTTCACTGGTAAGCTTGGGCTTTGGTCTGTTCCAGTCGCCCAACAGCAGCAGCGCCCTGAATTCGGCACCGTTGGCTCAACGCGGCATTGCCAGCAGCATGATTGCCTTCATGCGTAACTTAGGATTTGTCGTCGGTATTGCGCTGGCGGCTGCCGTCTGGTACAGCACACGCAACCGTTATGGGATGGCTCATAACGTATCGCCTGAAGCGACGGCGGCCCAACTGCTCGGCATGCATTACGCGTACCTGATCATGACGGGTTTAGTACTAACGGGCGCCATCATTTCCTTTACGCGGGGCAAAACCAGCCAGCCATCCCCACCGGTTGTTGTCCCTGATGGTCCGATGGCCGGGGCCGCCGGGTAGGAGAGCCATTTTTTTTGCCCCCTTAGGGATGGTCCGCCACTGCGGCTTAACAGCGCAGCGTCGGTAGTGAAAAAATAGATCGTTTAATCCCTAGTGCCATTAGGTACGCGACTGATTACGTACCTGACGGCGCGTTAAATAGTTCCTACAATCATGTTATCTACCGACGCTACGCTGTTGAATCCCTACGGGATGTTTTGCAAGGGGATGTACTGAAAAAGCCTTATCGCTTTGGGCCGATGGCGTCGTAGATGACAACTTTTTCCCACAAAGACGAATAATTCTTGCGAAAATCATCGTGAATAGGGTGTTTTTGATAGGCTTCTTCATCGGCGGGACTATCGAAGAAACACAACCACGAGTAGGCATAGCTTCGCTCAATTACATCCCGGTTTGTGGCGGCAGGCGTGCCAATATGTACCATTTTGATGGTAGGGCACCTCGCCAGCTTATTCAGGCCTTCCAGCAATTTTGCTTTATCGGCCGCGTTCCCTGCGTTTTTCAGATAGAATAAAACGTGGTGAACAAACAACTCTTTGGGGGCGCTTTCCAGGGCTGGCAAGCCCGCGCCTAGCCCGGCGGCAACGCTATTTTTAACAAATGTTCTCCGTGATGGTTGGTTCATGAGATATTCCGACGTTTGGCGAATAAAAACTAACAGCGGCAAAAATGCCAACTCATTATTGTTCCGACAAATCTACCTGATAATTTAGCCGCCTTACCGCACGATCTGTACTTTTTTAGCTTTAACTCCGTCAGGAATGACAGACGAATTATGCGGCTATGCGTTTTTTTGCCTGTCAATACGCCTGTTTAAAAGAGTAGTATTTATTGATCGGGTGCATTAAGGCAGGCAAGTATGGTGAAAACGACGGCCAGAATTGATGCAATTGTTCGGATGGTATTCAGGCGATTCCAGGGCATTTCAAACGCAACCCGTTGAGCCGCAATCTCCGAAGCAGAAGCTGAGGATAGATTAAACGCATCCAACGCTTCATTGAGGGGGACATTGCCCGCCATCGTAACCCCCATTACCCCAATGAGATACACCACTGTGGCCGCTAGTAAAAGCCAGAACCGCATGGATAACGGCTGTGCATAGTTCAAGTAGGTACACAAGGGTAACAGTAGGGCCGCTCCCATAAATCCGGCGAAGAAAACCGGATTCAAAATAGCCCGGTTGATGGACTGCATAGCGGCTACGTAGGCAGCGTCTGATAAACGATTCAGCCCTGGGTTTACCGAAAAGGAATAGGCGTAGAAAAGCCCGGCCATCAGGGCTGTTGTCGTTGCGGTGGTGACGAGCAATATATTCTGGGTTGTAGGCATATCGTTTTTCGCTTCCCTGAGTTGACGGGAAAAATGGTCATTCCCGATACCTGATTCCGGATGACTTCATTGGGTACCAGTCCAAGTCTATACGGAAGCAAATACGACAATTTCGGTCGACAGGGCAATCAAATGACAGACGTGCGTCTTCTTTCATGAAGATTGTTAGTTACTGATTAGGCCGCTCAGCTTCCTGCAACGGCAAGCAAGCTGGATCGAATGCCTATCTTTGGACATGTCCACTGCCGCACAAACCAATCTTCAATTGCTGGTTATTGTATTTGCTCAATTTGCCGGTACGTCCCTTTGGTTTGCCGGTAACGCCATTTTGCCTGAACTGCAACCTTTTCTGAAGGATACAGAGCTTAGTGGTTGGATTACCTCATCCGTCCAGATTGGCTTCATTACGGGTACATTACTTTACGCATTATTTATTGTCCATACCCGATCGGTTTCGCTCCACCTATGTCTTTTTAGTATCCGTTACGTTGGCCGCCCTGGTCAATCTGATCTGGTTATTGCTTCTCGTAGAAGCAGAAACGCTGCTAGTTAGTCGATTTATGACCGGTTTCTTTCTGGCGGGTGTTTATCCGGTTGGAATGAAGATTGCGGCTGATCTGTTTAAAGCTGGATTAGGCAGAGCGATGGGCTTTCTGGTGGGTGCGCTGGTGCTGGGCACGGCCTTCCCTTACCTGATTCGGGGCGTAGGGGGAAGTTTCCCCTATCGGACACTCATGTTGTCGGTAAGCCTTTTAGCGATGAGTGGGGGCGTTTTGCTGACAGCCGTTGTTCCCGCAAAACCGGCACTGAACCAGGGGAATTTCTTTCGCTTTCAGGCGCTGCTTTCGTTGGTCAGGCCGTCAGCTTTTAGGCCCGCCATGTTGGGTTACTTCGGCCATATGTGGGAACTCTACACCCTTTGGGCTTTTCTCCCAACGTTGATCGCCTACTACAAACAGCAACATCCTACCGCTGAGTTACCGATTCCTTTATGGACGTTTGGCGCAATTGCGGCTGGTGTAATCGGGTGTGTGGGTGGGGGATACGCTGCCCTGCGGGTTGGGAGTACGCGTGTAGCCCGGGTGTTACTGATGGCCTCTGGCCTATGTATTGCCCTGACACCTTTGATGCTAAGTGCGCCACCTTTTCTGTTTGGGCTTTTTCTGCTCATATGGGGAGCTACGGCGGCTGGCGACTCACCGCAGTTCTCTACCCTGGTAGCCAGTCGCGCCACTACTGACAATCGGGGGAGTGTGCTAACGCTTATTACCTGTTTTGGTTTTTTCCTGACGGTACTATCCATTCAACTGATGGCCTGGCTGGTTGCTCAGGTCGGGATTTCAGACTGGTTATTTTACATCTTGCTTCCCGGTCCTCTGTTGGGCATTTGGTCAATGCGCCAAACGGCTTTGGATAACAAATCGTAATGACTCGTCCCTAAGTACTACGTTGTTATTTGTTAGCTGACGGTTCTTTATAGACAAGCACAAAGTCCAGATAGGCCAGATTAGACCCCTTATTGTAGTGTAAGGTAAGCAGATTGGGACCGGCTACCGGGAACGTAATTTCGCCAACCGTCGCTTGTGTCCAGCGATGGAAGTCGCCCGTATTCTCTGGCATGACCAGATTAACCACCTTTTTGTTATTTAGCCAAAGTTCTGATTTGTTATCCTGATAGCCGTAGACAGTAATGATTCTATACACACCGGGCACTTTTACGTCAATCGTATAATTCGTCCATTCGCCATCTTCCTGCCAGCCGATGTATAGCTGGTTCACTTTAGGGTCGACTTTGTTGGGATGGTTGAAGTCGGCAAAGTCTTTGGTAAATGAAATATCGACGCCTTCTTTTTCCCTGAAATGCACCAGATAATCAGGAATGCCCGGCCGTTGATGATCGGGTTTCCGGTTGAGTTCGCCACTGCCCTTATTGATCGGATCGGTATCATGGTACGCAATGCCTTCGCCCCCCAGATCATAGTAAGCCAGTTCCACACGTCCAGGAATGAGTTGGGGCCCTTTTGTGTATTCGATGTCTTTGAAGGGTTTGCCTTTATAATCTTTAGGTATCTGGCCAAAGGTTGTCGAGGTGACGCTACTCATCAAAAACAAGACGATGCTTAGCCGTTCTATAAAGCAGTTCGCGTGGTATTTCATGGGATTAAGGAACTCGACCATCCGATACGTTTAAAAGGGGTATGAACGTAAAAGCATTTTTAGATCACATCTACCACAGAAAACCTTTTTATCTACACATCGATCCGCCGTTGTAGCACAGAGTCTAGATGCTGTTTGGTGTAGGTGGAGACGGTTCGGCGAAGTTTTTATCTTCGTCGAAGTGTTACCCGGCCTCCGACCGGCCTTCCTTCTTACTGCGTTTTTTGCCGCTCAGAGACCGGATAACGCTCGAGCACAGTTAAAAACTAGGCTCAACATCTCTGGATCAAAGAGTTTCTATTTACAATAGATTGAGGAATCACTTAAACATGAAAAAGGCTCCCTGGTAGTCCGGGGAGCCTCTATCGTATAAGCAGCTAAGCAATAAGTTGACTAGTGGGCCTGAACTTCGGCCAGCGCAGGATAATCGATGAAGCCCTGCTCAAAGCCATTGGCACCGGGTGCATAGAGCGTAGCGGGATCAAATTGAGCTAATTCCGCGCCTGTTTCAAGCCGGGTGACCAGGTCAGGATTAGCGATAAACGGGCGGCCAAAGGCAATCAGGTCAGCTTTGCCGCTTTCAAGATCGGCTTCGGCCCGATCGACATTGTAACTGCCGCACAAAATAATCGTTCCTTTAAACGTTTCGCGAATGGCTTCAACAACCGTTGCTGGCACCGGCGGTGCGCCCATGCCCGAGTGGTCAACCAGGTGCAGGTAGACAAGACCGAGATCGTTTAGTTTGCCGGTCAGATACACATATAAATCATGCGTGTCGTCGGCGTGTGGCAGCAGATCGCCCGCAGCGCCAAACGGCGACAGCCGCAAGCCCACTTTATCGGCACCGATAGCGGCAATTGACTCTTCGGCGATTTCAAGCAAAAACCGGGACCGGTTTTCGACAGAGCCACCGTACTCGTCCGTCCGTTGATTGCTGCGGTCACTCAGAAATTGCTCGATCAGGTAGCCATTGGCACCGTGTAGTTCGATCCCGTCAAAACCAGCTTCGATGGCATTCTTAGCGGCCTGAACGTATTCCTGAATCGTTGCTTTTATCTCCGCCTTAGTCATTTCGCGGGGTGTACCATTGGCCTGCATACCATCCGAATCGGTCCACATATCGCCAGCCGCAGCCACCGAGGATGGGGCCAGAATTTCGCCCCCTTCGGGCAAATTAGCGTCATGCGAAATACGGCCGGTATGCATCAGCTGGATAAAAATTTTACTGCCTTTTGCGTGTACGGCTGAGGTTGTTTTCTTCCAGCCTTCAATTTGCTCGGCACTATAAATACCGGGTATCCGGGCGTAGCCCAGGCCATTGGGTGAAGGTGACGTACCTTCTGTAATGATCAAACCGGCCGACGCCCGTTGGGCGTAATACTCGGCGATCATGTCATTAGGAATATTGCCCAACGCGCGGCTCCGCGTCATGGGGGCCATTACTACGTGATTGGAGAGGGTTAATTTGCCGAGTGTGGCTTCTGCGAATAGCTTATGTGCCATTTTATCTGGTAGCTAAAGTGATGGACAAAGTGAAGGCTTTGCCCTGAATTCTCTGGACTAACAGATTCATATATTTAAAAGTTTGGATGGGTTGAAAAAACTAATTAAACAAGGCCATCCAGAAAAGATGACAACTGTTGAACGGCTTCTTTATTCAGTTGCAGGTGCACGTTACGACCTTCCTTGGACGAATTGACCAATCCGCTATCGATCAATAACTTAATATGATGTGACACACAGGGCTGCGACAGGCCAACAAGGTCCATCACCTCAGCATTGGTCAGGGTTTCTTTCTTCCGTAACTCGATTAAAATTGACAATCGTGATTTATCGGCGATGGCTCCAGCCGCTTTTTCGATGAATTTACAATCCATAAAAGTCTAAGTAGGACGTATAATACGTACTGATCTACTCGTAAAATTAACACAAATTTACTGGCTAAGGTGCCACCGTTAAATCAACAGGCCGTAGCTGTCTTTCAGAATCATCGATTCTGAAAGACAGCTACGGCCTGTTAAGGCACTTCTGGAGAATTAGTTGGCAAATCGATTGGCTTCATCCGGGGGGCAAACAGATGAATACATAACCAGGCCAGTAAATACGCACTGCCACAAATCACGAACAGATAATTATACCCGATCGAAATGTTACCCGCGGTTTTATATGTATCCAGCAAAGCACCCACCACAATCGGGAAGAGGAGTCCGCCGACTGACCCAGCCATGCCACCAAGTCCAACAACCGAACTGACGGCGTTTTTAGGAAACATGTCCGATACCAGCGTAAAGAGATTGGCGCTCCAGGCCTGGTGAGCCGCCACCGCCAGACTAAGCAGCCCAACAACTTCCCAGATATTGGTCGCGTAACGGGTCAGGGCAATCGGCACAATGCAGAGCGCATACAGAAACATCGCGGTTTTGCGGGACCGGTTGACCGTCCAGCCCCGGCGAATGAAATATCCAGACAGGTAGCCGCCCCCGACGCTGCCAAGCGTAGCTGCGGTGTACACAAAAATGAGTGGCAAGCTTGGCTTTTTGAGGTCCAGATTGAACGAAGAGGCAAAGTAGGAGGGTAGCCAGAACAGGAAAAACCACCAGACCGGATCGGTCAGCAATTTGCCCAGCACAAACGCCCAGGTCTGGCGATAACGTAGCAAATCGAGCCACGGCACCGATCCGCCCGCATTGCTTTCTGCGTCGCTGGTGATGTATACTAGCTCTTCTTTGGATAGCTTTTTGTGCCGCTGTGGATTTTCGTAGCTCCACCACCAGAAAATCACCCAGATAAAGCCAACCAGCCCGGTCAGTAAAAAAGCCATCTGCCAGCCGTATACGCCCAATACCCAGGGCACCAGAATGGGTGCCACCACCGCGCCGATGTTGGTGCCGGAATTGAAAATGCCCGTTGCCAACGCCCGTTCTTTTCGGGGAAACCACTCGGCTACGGTTTTTATGGCAGCCGGGAAGTTTCCTCCTTCACCCAGCCCCAACAACGCCCGATACGCCCCAAACCCGAACGTACTGGTCGCCAGGGCGTGCATCATGGCCGCTATACTCCATAAACAAACGGCAATGGTATAGCCTAACTTCGTGCCGATCAGGTCAATGAGTCGGCCAAAAACAACGTAGCTGAGAGCATAAGCGCCCTGAAACGCCATGACAACGTGGCTGTAATCGGTTTCGGTCCAGTTAAAAACGACTTCTAGGGTGGGTTTGAGCAGACTAATAACCTGCCGGTCAAGGTAATTTATGGTCGTAGCGACAAACAGCAGCACGACAATTCGCCAGCGGTAATTGGTCATAATTAAAAGGAGAGGGTACGTAGTGTCTGGCTGCTTTCCTGGGCTAGATCAATCACACGGGCGAGTTGTTGAATGTCGGTGGGCGTAATGGCGGGTTCGGCTCCGTTGACGATAGCGTCGTACAGATTATCGTAAAACGGCGTGTAATTTCCTCGTTCACTTTCTATGATGACTGCCTGACCATCCCGATAAAGTGTGCCCCAACGATCGGGCGGCTCAACGCCCCAGTCGGGCAGATTCGGTAGTTGGTTCAGTCGCTGCCGTTCTTCCTGAACATCCAGACCACCTTTGATAAAGGAACCTTCCGTGCCATTCAGTCTGTAGCGGGGCTGATTGTGATAGACCATGTAGTTGGATTCCACCCGGACAACCTTGTCGGCGTAGCCTAGTTTAATGTCAAAATAATCAGTAACCCGGCTGTTCGGGCGAATCAGGCGAACGGTGGCCTCAACCGTATCGGGTTTGCCAAACAGGTTCAGGGCCTGGTCGAGCATATGCGGTCCTAAATTATATAGATTGCCCCGGCCAATACCCGGTAACTCTTTCCAGCTCTGGGAATCGGGTGGGACGGGTGCGTACCGATCGTAACGGCCTTCATACTCCACCAGCGTCCCTAACGATCCCTCGGCCAAGAGACGTTTGATCGTTAAAAAATCAGAATCCCATCGGCGATTCTGATAAGCCGTAGCGATGCAGCCCTGCTTTTGCGCTAATTCCAGTAACTCAATCGCGCCCGCTTCGGAGAGGGCAAAGGGTTTTTCGACCACTACGTGTTTTCCCTGTTCCAGCCCCTGACGGGCATACTCGACATGGGTTTCGTTGGGCGAGCAGATGAAAACAAGGTCGATGGTTGGGTCGGCAAATAACTCAGCAGGTGTAGCCACCCACTCAATTGACGGATCGAACGCGCGAACCGCATCGGGGCGACTGCTGGCAATCTTCTTTAGTCGGAATTTTGGATTAACGGATAAAAACGGCGTGTGGAAATACCGTCCTGACAGGCCGAAGCCAACCAAACCAACGTTGAGAACTTTAGACATAGTGAATCTGGTTTACGGTTTTTGGTTTACGGTATTGAATGCGACAGGCCACCGTTGCGACGGACAACCGTAAACCATCCACCTAATTATGGTAAAGCAAACGCTACGTACTTATCTCCTGATTTGGTGTTCAATTTTCCACCCCCGCAGGCAATGACTACGTATTGTTTCCCGCCAACTGAGTACGTACTGGGCGACGCGTAGCCCGCGGCCGGTAGTTGAACCTGCCACAGAATGTTACCCGTTTTTTTGTCGATCGCCCGGAACTGTTCGTCTTTACTGGCCGCAATGAACAGCAAGCCGCTGCCTGTTACGAGTGGTCCGCCGTAGTTATCGGTGCCGGTGGGAGGGATGCCTTTGGCGGTTAATTCCTTGTATTCGCCCAGCGGGACCTGCCAGCGGTGTTCGCCCGTGTTGAGGTCAATGGCGGTGAGTGTACCCCAGGGTGGTGCACTCACGGGATAGCCCTGGCTGTCGTACCATCGGTTATAGCCCGTATGCTGGTAAGGCAACCCGCCTTTTCCGGTACTGCTGACCGTTTGTGACGTTGTTCCTTTATTAAATAGAAAATCGACGATGGCTTTACGTTCAGCTTCGGGAAGGTGCGAAAACGAAGGCATCATGCCGCGTCCTTTCAACAAAACCTGTTGGACCGCATCCGTCGAGAGTCGGGCTTCCACACCCAATAGCGATGGATAAGAACCATCATGATTGCCCCGACGGTCAGTCCCGTGGCAGGACGCGCAACGCAAACGGTACAATTGAGCGCCCGTCACAGACGCATTTTCGGCGGGCTGTTCTTTTCTGACCAGCGTGGAAAAACAGGGATTTTGTTTGGCGGGTATGTAGATCACTCCCTCAGGGTCAACGGCCGAGCCGCCCCATTGAGCACCTCCGTCGGTGCCCGGGAAGAAGATCGTCATGTCTGCCGTCAGCGGAATATACGGACTTCCAGTACGGGCTTTTCGTAACGTAGCGACGATCTCATCCCGATTGGAAGCCCAGGAATTAATGTCGTTTTCGGTGAATGCCTGCTTCGTAAATGGGGCGGGTTTCTGCGGAATGGGTTGGGTTCGGCTCGTCTGCTCGCCCGCTACGGCATCGCCCGGAAAGGCTGTCTCGACTACCGGGAACAACGGTTTTCCGGAAACCCGGTCAAAAACGAAAACGTGGCCCTGCTTCGTCGTTTGCGCTACGGCATCGATACGTCGGGGCCGACCGTCGGGACCCTTTTGCACAACAGTTAGCAGGCTGGGCGGAGCGGGCGGGTCGCGGTCCCAGATGTCGTGATGGACAAACTGAAAATGCCAGAGCCGCTTGCCCGTTGTGGCATCCAGCGCCAGCAGGCAGTTTGCGAAGAGGTTGTTGCCTTTGCGATTGCCGCCGTAAAAATCATAAGCCGCCGACCCGGTCGGGATGTACACAATGCCGCGCTGCCGGTCAATGGCCATGCCCGCCCAGGCATTGGCACCGCCCAGCCGTTGGCGCGGATTCGCGGGAGCCCAAGTGTCGTACCCAAATTCGCCGGATTGCGGAATGGTGTGAAACGTCCACACGTTCCGGCCAGTTCGAACGTCATACGCCCGCACATCGCCCAGCAAGGCGGTTTCCCCTTCCGATAAGCGGGCACCGACAATAATCAGGTTTTTGTAAATGGTATTGGGCGTGTTCGGCTGGACGTAGTCATCGCCACCTGGTCGTTCAATGCCTTCTTTCAAATCAATACGTCCGGCCTTTCCAAAACTGACAATCGATTTACCCGTTTGCGCATTGAACGCGTAGATCCATTTGCCCGCCCCGAACAGGATACGTTTGTCCTGGCCGTCAGCCCAGTAGGTTACGCCCCGGCTGGTCGTGCCGCCATTGTCGGACAGATTCGTTCGCCAGATTTCCTGCCCCGTAGCGGCATTCAGCGCAAATGCCTGTGTGTTCGCCGACACGCCATACAAAACACCGTCAATGACAATGGGGTTACACTGCATCTGGGTTCGATTGCCCACTGTATCAGCCCCGGCCGACGCATAGGTCCAGGCCACCTTCAACTGTCGCACGGTTGACGCGTCGACCTGCGTCAATGGCGAATAATGACTTCGGGCGCCATCACCGTTATACTCCGTCCAGTTGGTATCGGGCAGATCGGCCGAGAAACGCGTTGCCACCAACAACAGGGATGCCGCGATAAAGAGGTATCTCATGCCTCAGGAAAGCAAGGCATGGCAACTATTTTACTGTTGAAATCAAATCCGTGAATGTAGGCTAAACCACCTATGACTGCCAGTTTAGCAGGTAGTTTCAGCAAACTATCCCTATTTTCTTCCCGGTTGGGTTGCTATAGGTCGAATTAAGACGATATAGGTGACAGATTGGCGGAATAATTCCCCTGAATTTCTGTAGTGATTGTTCTGGAACAGTTACTGATCAGGTGCTGATTTCACAGTAAACAATAATCTAATGGATACGAATTTTGTGACATTTGCCGAGTCGGCCTCACAACCGGCCGGTAGGGGAGAGCAGGACGCCGTTCTGCTGGATGCCTATTCCAATACGGTGGTGGCCGTAGCCAAAAAAGTAAGCCCGTCGGTGGTGCAGATCAAAGTGAGTGGTCAGGCCAACGGTCAGTCCGGTGTCGATCTTCAGCGAAGACGTCAGGGCCGGGGTAATGAGGCTGGAGGGACAGGATCGGGCTTTATCATCTCGACCGATGGGTATATTATTACCAATAACCACGTAGTAGCCGGGGCCAGTAAGATTGAGGTGGCCCTGCCAGCCCGCAACGATGAACCCAGCCGGGACTATGAAGCTACCCTTATTGGTCGCGACCCGGCCACCGACATTGCCGTGATCAAGATTTATGCCGATGGGTTGAAAGCCATCCGATTTGCTGACTCGAAACAGGTGCAGGTGGGACAGATTGCGATCGCGATAGGCAATCCGTATGGGTTTCAGTACTCGCTAACGGCGGGTGTAGTGAGTGCACTTGGCCGGACGTTACGGTCGGAATCGGGGCGGCTCATCGACGATGTTATTCAGACGGATGCTGCGCTGAATCCGGGTAATTCGGGTGGGCCTTTGGTGAATGGCAATGGCGATGTGATTGGCGTCAACACCGCGGTCATTCTGCCCGCTCAGGGCCTTTGTTTTGCCGTTTCATCGAACCTGGCTGCGTTTGTGGCGGGTAAACTTATCATGCATGGCCGGGTTCGTCGGGGCTATCTGGGCATTGCCGGTCAGCTTATAAACCTGACCGAACGTATCAAACAGTACAACCAGCTAACGACCAAAACGGGCGTCATCGTCTCCAGTATTGAAGCCGATGGTGTGGCAGGGAACAGCCAACTGAAACAGGGAGATATTATCGTAGGGTTCAATGAGCAGTCCATTTCTACCATGAATGATCTGCATCGATTACTGACCGACGAAACGATTGGTAAACGTACCAAACTAGCCGTGCTGCGGGAGAACCGTCAGATAACCATCGTAGTGACGCCCGGCGAACTGAACTAACCTCAGGTCGTCGTCATAAACGTTTTCAGGCTGTTTACTACGTCCTCGGAAACTTCTTCGGGGGCGAAATGGCCGCTGCCGGTAAGAAGTTTTCCCTGAACGTTGACAAGGCCGCTTTCACGAAAACTTTTCAAATAGTCGTCGATATTTCCGTATTCACGATCCTCTCTCAGGTAAAGTATGGGGATTGAAATCTGGTTTCCTTTGGTACGGGCATTATCCTTCTCATCCTGCGGGAACGTGCGGTACCATTCGAAGCCCGTGTGGAGAGCATCGGGGCTCGAATAGGCTTCGGCGTAGCTATTGCGGGTCTGCTCGTCAATCCGGTCTGGCTGTGCGGTTATGGTGTTATAGTAATAATCAAAATAGACGCGCTGACTGCCGGTTATCAGGGCTTCTGGTAACTCAGGAATCGCATGAAACGCGAAATGCCAGATTCGCGGATTGTTCTTGACGGTCTCCCAGGGGTCAATACCTGGAATCACTACGTTCATAATGACCGCTTTGGCTAATTCGTTGGGATACGCGTGCAGATACGCATAGGTAACCATCCCGCCGGCGTCGTGCCCCACCAGCGTTACATCCTTCACTTTCAGCGCGTCGATGACGCCTTTCACATAGCGGGCTATCGTGCGCTTATCGTTGGATTCTATTTTTCCGGACGAACCGATGCCGGGTAAATCGATGGCAATGGTATAAAACTCATCGCTGAGTCCGGTCATTACGTGCCTGAACGCCTGCCAGTTTTCTGGAAAGCCGTGCAGAAACAGGATAGCGGGTTTAGCGGCCTCACCAGCCGTAACGACGTGCAGGGATACGCCGTCTACAAGTACCTGGCGGTGGTTAAAAGCAGCCTGTTCGGTTGTATTTGCTGAATTAGTCATGGTCATGGTCGAGCATGTTTTTACGGATCAAGTCAAAATCAAGTTTGCCGATCTCGAAAAAGCCGAAGCGAAACGGGTAGCCCCAGGATTTCTTGTTCGGTATAAACGCAAGGTCATCGATAAGCGGTAGGATGGATGCCTCTTTGCAGGGGTAAAACGTTACGTTGCGCCGGAAGGGCGTAAAGGTTTCTGCCAGGGTAACCTGATAAATCGCGTCGTCGCTCACCTGCCCGATTGCCGTAAAGGCCTGACATTTCTCATCCTGCTCCAGCACTTGTTTGGGCGAGTAAAACAAAACCCAATCGTTGGGCTTCAGGCGTTTCAGCGGAGCTTGCTTTCCGTGGTTGGCCTGCATAAATCCACCGGTGAGACCCCGTTGCACATGGTCTTTCGAGGCTACTACGATCCAGTATTTAGGCGATTCGTCCATATCCTGAAAACTGTTTACAGCCAATAATGTTGAATCTGGACGTTGCTACGGGCTTTCTTATAAAATGTCGTCCCGACTTTTGACCAATTTATCCCGTAGGAGCGAAGAAGCATAAAGAATTCCGATTGAGAAAATATATTTACCTATCTAAGTATAAACGGTAGTCGATCATGAGGAAATTAAAGTTGCAGGTACAGATTACGCTGGATGGATTTATTGCCGGGCCCAATGGCGAAATGGATTGGTTAGTGCATAACTGGGGGGAAGACATCAACCGCTACGTTGCCGGACTGACCGAACCGGTCAGCACGATTCTACTGGGCAGAAAGTTGGCCGAAGGATTTATTGGTGCCTGGGAATCGAGAGCCTTAAATCCAGAAACCGCTGATGCCGGTACGCACAAAATGAATAGCACGCCCAAAGTTGTGTTTTCAAGGCAACTGGAGCGGATCAACGGCAAAAACGTTACGTTGAACCGGGGCGATATAGTTGAGGAAATTAACGCCTTGAAACAGGCGGAAGGTGGCGACCTGATTGCTTACGGGGGTGGCGACTTCGCGTCGTCACTGATCAAAAATAATCTGATCGAAGACTATTACCTCTTCGTCAATCCGGTAGCTTTAGGAAAAGGCATGGCCATATTTGGCGACCTAACCGGCAGGTTAAACCTTAAGTTGGTAGAAACCAAGTCGTTCGCGTGTGGTATTGTGGTCCTTCACTACCAATGCGTTTAATACGACGAACCTAAATTATACATTTTGGCCTGCTGACCCGGAAAGCACCTTCAGTGGCTGGAGTCGTCTGCTCCTGCCGAAGGTGCTCCCTGGGTCAGCAGGCCAAAAAAGCTATTTCCGCTACCTGACTTGTCAAAAGGATTTCTGCAATTTCGTGCCGAACGAATGCCAGCGTTTCTACACCCGTATGCTGATCAATTTATAAACCTGTAAGGTTTTGGGAACCGTGTAGGTTTGAGTTAGCTACTACTAACCAGCCACTTACTTATTTATTTTTGGCTTTTCCCTGCATTCTTCATCAGTACGCGCTCAAGGTTTATTTTTACGCCGTACTCGATAATTTCTGTCACTAATGCTTCAGGTATGGGTTCATTTAACGGAAACCGAATCGTCGACTTTGTAAGTTCATATCCTGCGAGTCGTTCTTTAAAGACCTTAAGCACTATGGGCAACACATAGAGCCCAATGTGATTTTTAGTAGCGGCATACCACACGAACCGGCCATGAAACCGGAACGCTGGCATTTGGTAGCTGATTAATTCTTCAGCGTCTGGAGCGGCTTCTGCAATTACCTTTCTTAACTGCGTCAACGTAGCACGTAGTGGAGCCGGTTGGTCCGCTATATAGTCGTCGACCGTAGGAAATCTGATTTTTTCGTCTATTGCCAAGGTCATGATGCTTTTTAGGTCAATAGTATATGTCAAAAGTCGATTAGAAGTATGATTTTGTGAAGAGCTTGTTTTTGTCATTCTGACGAAGGAAGAATCTTAGGGTACTTAACTTTAAGATTCTTCCTTCGTCAGAATGACAAAAACAAGCCATCTTTCGAAACTAATAAACCTCTACGCGTCCTCTAGGGCCTGGATGTCGAGCTTCGACATGGTCATCATGGCCTGCATCACGCGTTTGGCTTTCTCCCGGTCTTTATCGCCTAGTAACCGGCTTAAGGCTGAGGGGACAATCTGCCATGATACACCGAATTTATCTTTCAACCAGCCGCACGGTCCCTGTTCTCCGCCTTCAGAAAGTTTCTCCCAGAATGCGTCCACTTCGGCCTGCGTCTCGCAGGTAACGAAGAGCGACATGCCTTCGGCAAATTTAAAATGCGGGCCACCGTTCAGGGCGTAAAAATCCTGGCCATCCAGGTGGAACGTAACGGACATGACACTTCCCGCTGGTACAGGTGCTCCTGCGCCATAGTAGCTGATGTTATTGATTTTTGAATTTTTGAAGATGGAGGTGTACCGCTGTGCCGCTTCTTCGGCCTGGTTGTTGAAGGTCAGGAATGTCGTGATCTTTTGCATGTTGTTTACTGGTTTATTGCCGAAACAAATGTACGCCAGATCGAAACAGGGAAAGGAGGGCGAAGACGACAAAATGTAGGGTCTTTGCGACAAGAAATACCTGGCTTATTTTACCCCGTTTTGATACTCGTCAAAGACATCGAACACGGGGTAAACGATGTCGCCACTCACTAACCCGGCAGGCCCGTGCGACTGGTAATAGGTGATCGAGGCAACCCCTGTGTTCGTTAAGGCGCTCAGACTCTGGCGCGTCCAGTCGGCCCCAAATGCTGTTGTTTGACGTGGATCAGCCAGCGCGTTAAGGCGTTCAACGATCGTTCCAGCCCGTGTCGTAAACCGGGGACGTAAGGTTAGGGGCGAAATGTGGATAGGCTTGCCATCGCTGAACCGCCGGGCCGCCAGAACCGTTTCCGGCTGCCCGGCAATATTCTCCTGTATCGTTAGGTCATCGGACGCGTGAGCCTCCGGAGTGATGGAAAAAGATACAAAATCAACCAACTCGAAATCAAAATGATTACGGTTCAGCTCGGCGAAATTATCGTCGGTGCCTCCCCCAATAAGCAGCCCCGGCCACTCACTGCGTAGTATTGGTACCAGTGTGTGTAGGAGTTCATTCGACGTCGTCAGCGTTTCGGTATTGTAGAGCATCATTGAGCGAACCGGTACGGCATGATTCTGAAGGAAACCCTGTAGGGCACCCAGTTCATTCGCGGGCTCATTGCCGAAGAACACGGCGAGTTCAAGGGGGACGCCCAACCGTTGCGCATCTTTTATGGCATTGGTCAGGAGCGTTTGCCAGAATCGGAAGCGAAAAAATACATCAGCCCGCAGGTGCGACAGGTTTAGTTTTTTCAATAAAGCCAGTTCGGAAGTGGTTAACGGTGGTCCGTCGGTTCGTTGCCCAACGCCAATACGTGGACGAGTCGGAGTAATCTCTATTACCTGCTCCGGCCTTTCAACGGCTGTTACGTCATTTTGTATAGCCTGTTCTGACAGCCCGAACGTCACGGTTTGACGGAATTCCTCGTCAACAGAAACCGCTACCGGAAATGGCAGACTGTTCGGTGTCGAATACGTTTTAAAGGAGGCATCCGTCCAGTTGCGCTGGTCCTCCATTTCGAATATATCGCCCGAAAAGTCAAGCTGCCAGACGGTTCCGGAAGCTGGTTGCCAACGTAGCGTTTGTATGTTCAGGAAAGGTTGATGCGGGTTGATGTAGACCGGAAAGTTCTCATTGGTAGTACGTCCATCGGGCGAAGTCACCTCTGCGGGCTGGCCCAGTACGCCATCGAGTGGATGCAGTACGCACAAACCAATTCGGTTTTTCTCGAAGGCGTTCAGCGCTTTACCGTAAAAATCGACATTGATGGAACCATCTGTCTTTCCCTGGATCTCAACTCGTCCCGTCATTTGAATACCGAGATCGTCTATGTGCCAGGCGTAGTGAATTTGGAAAGAATCGGCGTTTTGCTCGATCACTTCGTCGGTAATAGTGAACGCGGCCGTAACCCAATGGCGGTCCCGAATCGCGAAATAAATCATTCGGAGAATTTCCGCATCACCGAGTGAAACGTACCGTAGGAAACCGTTTTCATAGCGAACCCGAAGCGGGCCAGCCTGTAGGAAATGGGGCATGGGGTTAATTGTGGCTAAGGTCATAAAAGGTACCTGAAGAAAGCCAGTCGACTACCCTTTGCTACTGAACGGCCTGTCATTTATTAACCCCAAAGCACTAAAAGGGACTTTGTCCGAGATGAGAAAAACCACTTTAGGAGCCGGGGGTCAGATGGCCCTTCGCCTGGTTTCATTAGCCGATCAGCCAGCTTGCTCCGCGCAGGTACTCCGCAATCAGCAGACCACAGTACGTACCGACGGCGTTGCCCAGCGCACCCGCCAGAATGCCCGGCAAATGCAAATCGGGTCGGTTCAGACTTTTGGTCAGCGCCAGACAGGAAGCCGAGCCGCCCAGACATGCCTGAGAGGCTACGCTGAGTACGGCCCAATCCTGGCGGAGCAAGGCCCCAACGCCAAACTGAACCAGGGAATGGACGGCCACAAGAATGCTGACAAACAGAAGCATCATTAGGGCTAAATGCCCGTCTTTTAAGAGCGCTGCAATGTCGCAGTAGGCACCGATCACGGCCAGAAACAGGTAAATACAAAAGATGCTGACCACCCGGACACCCCGCAATTTCTGAATAGGAGGCCATTGGGCCAAGATCAGGGCTAAAGTCGTTAACGTCAAGATTTTAGGGATAGCGGGTACGTAAATGGCGAGCTGTCCTGCCAGAAATAAACCCAGCACACCAAGGCCGATGAGCAGGGCCAGGTCGGTTGGAGACATGGTTTCGACATCGCTGATCTGGGCATTGGCTTCGACCTCGAACTGCTCCTTTTCAGCCGGTGTCCAGTCATACACCAATTGTCGGGGGAAGTATTTGTTGAGCAGTGGTGGTAACAGCAGCGTGACGCCCATCCAGACTGCCGTGACGATATTGTCGGTCGCAATGGCCGCGGCATATAAGTTACCTGCTTTATTGACTCCGTAGTGGAGGGCAATGGCGTTGAGGTTACTGCTGCCGCCGGTATAGGTTCCGGCAAACATGCCGCCCAGTGCATAATACAAGGTCCCAAATCCTTTGGGCCCGGCTACTGCCCACATACCCGCCACCACACCCAGCAACGTACCGGCTGCGCCAAGAAAGAAGTTCATCACCATCGGCGTCCCGGCGCGTCGCAGGCTGCTCAGGTTAACCGTCAGGAGCAGGTAAAAAATCGAAATCGGAGCCAGGTATGTAAAAATGCCATCGTATAGGGGAGGGGCATTGGTCGACGTGGGAATCAACCCAATGTTAGCCGTTACAGCGGTTAGCAGAATGACGGTGAGCGATGTGCCCAGTTGACGGAAAACGGGCAGTTTGGTCAATTGGTCAGCCACGAGGATATTGCCCATCAGTAACGCTAAAATAGCTAATGGGTCCTGGATCAGGGACATAGGGAGGGGGTTGAAAAGCGGAATATACAAAAAAAATGACGAGCTTACCCGACAGACAATCGTTTCTGGTTCACCCTGCGCCTGTTGTTTCAACCTGAAAAAGAAAAATCATGTCTTTCCTCAAAAAACTACTCTTCAAGAGCGTAAACCGCTTATCTGCCTTGTGCTGGATGGCTCTGGCCTTCGCCATCTTCAGCGTCAACCTAGCCCTCGGGCAATCACCACCCGACGCCGATATTTTCCTGGTGGATCTTACGTTGACAAGCCAGCCTGCTCAGGTCGGAAATCCCGTTAACATTACCCAGCGTAAGGGCTATGACAATCAGCCTTCGTTTACCCCGGATGGCAAGAGTATTTTATACACCGCCATGCAGGACGACGGACAGACGGACATCTACCGCTATGATCTTCAGCAAAAAACGAGTTCACCCCTGACCCGAACCGCCGAAAGTGAATATTCGGCCACGGTGACCCCGGATAAGGCGTATTTTTCCGTCATTCGGGTGGAAAAAGATAAAACCCAGCGCCTGTGGAAATTTCCCATCTCCGGCACCGGTGAGCCAACGCTGGTACTGGAAAAGGTTAAACCGGTGGGGTATCACTGCTGGCTTACTCCCGACTGGCTGGCGCTGTTCGTCCTGGGAGCACCGAACTCACTTCAATTGGCCCACGTCGGCGCTGGTGATACGACCCGAATCGAAAGCAGTATTGGGCGGTCGCTTCACAAAATTCCGGGTAAAAATGCGCTGAGTTTTGTGCATAAACGCACGGCCACCGAGTGGGACATAAAGCAGCTTGACCTGAAGTCGAACCAGCTTACGACGATTGCGCCCACATTAGCCGGGAGCGAAGATTTCGTCTGGACACCCGATGGTACGTTGCTCATGTGTCAGGGAACGGCCTTATATCAGCTTAAACCGGGCGCTACACCAGCCTGGACGAAGCTGGCTGACTTCAGTTCACTGGGTATTAAACAGTTGAACCGGCTGGACATTGATGCAGCGGGCAAAAAATTAGCGTTAGTCGGTCAATAAAGATGATGGATAGACGGCTCATGCCGGATCGGCCGGAGTCGATTCAGGCTGTCCTACGTTAGCGTAGAGCGATACACGAGCGGGACTAATGTGTTACGTCATCAGGGTAACCGATGGTAGTTGGCAAGCGAATGATCTGGGCAAGGACTTAAAATCTACTCAAGGGGGCGTATCTAGAAAGGGCTGCAGAGCCGGTGTCAAGTCTGCTCAAGGCTGGCAATCGATCAATAGTCACCTGATAAGTAAGCTGCCAACGGGTTGAATTGACATAAACCGGAAAGAGGTCATACACGTTGAAAACTAATGGTCCCTGGAATAGCGATAGAATTACTACGTTTAGAACGTTTTGTAACGGGCCACTGGTCCTGAGAAATCGGTCCGGGCCATGGTGGAGGACGAAATGCTATAGCCTTTTTGCCCCACCAGATTTCCTGACGCATCGTAGCTATAACTATTTCCAAAGGCATAGGTGGCATCCCGATTGGCGTCAGTCACTTTATCACTCTGGTAGGTATAACTCGATGTTTCTTCAAGTAGCTTGTTGGCCTTATTGAGTCGCCAGGTGGTTTGCCTGATCCACAGAAGATTTTCTTTGGGTATTTGGGCAAAATCAAAGCCCGGCTGGTCAAGGCCAGCCAGATTGTTGACCAGTGCATACGTAGTGCAACTGATCAACGTCTGATCTTCCTCATAGGCGTAGGTAACAACGCGGGGAGCATCCGACCAAAATTGCCCGTTGAGGTACGAGAAGCTCATCGTATACCGCTCCTGAGACCGACTAAAGCTGGCATAATCAATGAACCGACCTATGGCATCGGGTTGAGGTTTGAAGGGTGTAATCAAAAATAAATTGCTCACCTGGCGCACAAGGCGCCCTTGTTCATCATAGCTGTTGTTTTCGAAGCCGGTTGCGTCCACGATTCTTCGGCTCAGCATTCGTTTACTGGCGTCGTAGTCGTAGCGCCAGCGTCGGGTAAAAGAGGAAGGGTCATCTATTGAGGATTGTGTTTCGCTAATGACGTTACCATTGGCATCATAGGCAGCTTCGTAGACGACTTTATTTCCCCTTTTTTCCTGGACTAACTGCCCCTGATCGGTGTAGGTGCGAAACGATTCGGAAATAATCCTGGTTTCTGCTTTCTTAGCATTGACTGAATACGAAACTTCATGGGTGAGGCTAGTCGTATTCTTCCAATAGTCATACTCATTGATGATCTGCTGATCGGGATCGTGCACCACGGAGTTCGGGCAACACGAAGCGATTCCCCGTTGATCATAGGTTTGCACCGTTTTTTTTATTCGTAACTGGTCATCGTAACTCAGGAGAATCGTCGAGGTATACCGGCCCGCCGGAATCACGTCCATGGTGTAGTCAATAGCCGTTCTGGCCCGTGTTGGAATACCCGTAGCATCATAATCCGTCACCTCGAAGCCCCCGGGAAAATTGGTGCTATAGATTAGTATACTGCGATGGGCTAGCTCCGCTGGCGTTGGATTAGCCGAATCGGGGTGCTGGCAGGCCAAGCCAGCCCACCCTAGAACGAAGAAGACGAGTAATTTTTTCATACCAGTTGCTAAAATGAACCTGAAGACTTGGCTATCCATCGAACAAAAAAAGAAGAAAGTATTTCTATACCCATAACGGTCGTCGGCCTGTATGAGCCAGCTTTGCCTGCTACGTTCTTAAAATCACTTTTAAGAGCAGCTTTCTGGAAGACAGACACTAAAGTCGAGCTTATTTGTTGCACCATCCGTGTAATTATGTGTCGCCGTGGTATGGCGGTTATAAAATACGCCGATTTTCTGTAATGCTCTGCCCCAACGTTATCGTCCCGGAATCTTTACCAGCATGCACTATGCGCGTGTCATTGCTGGTATTTTGCATTTTATACATAAAAAATAAAATCCGATTGGGGGATTTATTGCGCCAACTTGTCTTCTATATACTAGACCCTTAGACTGGATGGCTTCAGATGTATTTCTCTTTCGGCAATCGGCCGATCCGACACCTGCCGGAACGACGCAATTAGTACGGAATGATGCCGAAGTGACAAGTGATACGTCGGTCCGACCCGCGCCCGTCGATAGCGAATTGTTCATCCGTAACGCCTTTGCGGCTGATCCACGAGTCGGCTGCGAGTTGCTTTTCAGGCAGTATTTCGCGCCTTTATGCAGCCATGCCATTCGGTTTGTCTACGACCGGCAAGTTGCGGAGGACGTAGTGGCTGATCTGTTTTATGCGCTGTATACCAAAGAGTTGTATAAACAGATTCAGGGGTCATACCGCGCGTATCTGTTTCAGGCCGTGCGTAATCGTGCCTACAATAGTTTGCGTTGGGAATTAAACCGGCAGGAGCCGCTACCCGACGACCTCGACCGCCCCGATCTTGACGCCACCCAACCCGACCG
This sequence comes from Spirosoma jeollabukense, assembly GCF_054777855.1. Taxonomy (NCBI): domain Bacteria; kingdom Pseudomonadati; phylum Bacteroidota; class Cytophagia; order Cytophagales; family Cytophagaceae; genus Spirosoma; species Spirosoma jeollabukense. Next base: position 290,851 of record NZ_BAAHAD010000001.1, on the reverse strand, counting down.
GCTGTTGCAGCAGGACGAACTCTACCGGGCGCTGGAGCAGGCCGTTCAGCAACTGTCGCCCCAACGGCAGCGGGTGTTTCTGCTGAGTCGGTTTGAAGGTAAGTCCTACAAAGAGATCGCTGCCGAAATGAACCTATCCCCCAAAACGGTTGAAAATCATCTGCTACGTGCCATTTCGGCCGTTCGGCAAATTCTTCGCCAACAGAAATTGATTAGCTGGGGACTGTTGCTATTGTCGGCTTTATCGTAACGCTCAACGACTTTCTACCTCATCATGGAACCTACCCGAGATTTGTTATTTACCTATTTCGCCGGACAGGCAACGTCTGTTCAGCAGAAAGTGATCGGTGAGTGGCTGGCCCGGCCTACCAGCCGGGAAACGTATTTTCAATGGCTTGACGAATGGGAGCGGAGTGTCCCCCAATACGCCCCCGATGTTGATCGCCACCTGGACCGGTTTCGCCAACGGCTCGACAGCCCGGTGGACGAACAACCCCGATTACTACGTCAATCCCCGGACGAGCCGCGACCATTCTGGCATCCGGGCCGCTGGCTGGCGGCAGCTACGATTGCCGTTACGGTGCTCGCTGGCGGCTGGTTCGTCAGGGAGCCGCTAGTCTATAAAACGATTACGACGGGGCCGCGCCAGCTTCGTTCGCTACGTCTGCCCGACGGTTCGACCGTAGCGCTGAATAGCAATTCGTCCCTGAAAATCCCACGTATCGGGTATGGGTGGCTGTCGCGACGCGTGTCGCTAACGGGTGATGCAGTCTTCGATGTAACCCATCTGTCGACCAATCAGCCGTTTGTGGTGCAGGCTACCGATGGGCTGGCGGTTGAAGTGTTAGGCACCGAATTTTCGGTACGTAGCCGGGCTGCCAGCGCGGAGGTTGTGCTGAAGCGGGGCAAAGTAAATCTCCATTACAAGACGAACAATCAGACAACCCAGGATCTGCTCATGAAGCCCGGCGATAAGGTCATGGTTGATGGAAAGGGCTCCCTGCGCCTACAGGACCGGCTCGACACCACCCGATTTGCTACGTGGCGCTATCGACTGTTTCGTTTCAACAATACCTCGCTGCGTGAAGTGGCTCACCAGATCCAGAGCGTATTCGGAGTATCCGTCCAACTCACCGATCCGGCCTTAGCCCGCCGAACGCTCACGGGTACCATACGGGCCGGATCGTCGGACGAACTGGCCGAAGCGCTGGCCGAACTGCTCAACCTGCGGGTCAGTCACCGTGATCAAAATCTAATTTTTTCAACTGCTTCCGAACCCCAACTTACTCAATGAGAAAATCGCTACCCCTTGCGCTGGCAACCAGTTGGTTGTTAAGTGTGGGTTATGGCCACACCGTGGCTCAAACTCTGGCCTTTGCCCGATCTGCTCAACAGGTCGACAATACGCACCCTACTAAAATTAATAACCTTGTCGTTGCCAATCAGACACTTAAGCAGACCTTGTTGCAGCTTAAGGAGCATTATAGTGTCGATGTGTTGTTCGAAGAATCGGTTGTGGCGTATCAGCTTGGACCGCTCGAACCACTCAATCTGAACGCCCGCTTAGAAACGAATCTCAATACTATATTAAAACCGCATGGACTTCGGTTTAAAAAACTTCGGTCCGGCGCTTACCTGATCCTGCCGCCTAAAAACAGCGATCGGGCCACGATCAGCGTACCTGAACAACCAGCGACAACCGCAGCTACCGGTCCGGTTCCATTAGCTGGCCTGACAAATCTATCCACCGTTCAATTGACCGAATCGGTACCGACCGACGTACGGATCAGCGGCCGGGTCACTGGCGAAACGGGTGAAGGATTGCCGGGCGTGAGCGTCGTGGTAAAAGGCTCTCCCAGAGGCACTACGTCCGACGCACAGGGTCGCTATCAACTCAACATTCCGAATGGGAGTGCTACATTGGTATTCAGCTTTGTTGGCTACGTTACGCAGGAACAGGCGGTTAATAATAAGTCGGTTATTGACGTCCAGTTAGTGCCCGACAACAAATCCCTGAACGAGGTCGTGGTGGTTGGCTACGGCCAGGTCAAAAAAAGCGATCTGACGGGCGCGGTGGCCACGGTACCCGTTGACGAAATCCGTAAAGTGGCCGTCACGTCCCTCGATCAGGCGTTACAGGGTCGGGCAGCAGGTGTTCAGATTACGCAGAATTCAGGTGCACCGGGCGGAACCACAAGCATACGCATCCGGGGTGGCAACTCGATTCAGGGCGATAACGAGCCGCTGTACGTTATTGATGGCATTCCCTTCAAAAATGATGGCGCCAGTTCCGGAGGTAATTTCAACGTATTGAGTACGCTGAATCCCAGTGATATTGAGTCAATTTCGGTCCTGAAAGACGCGTCTTCAACGGCCATCTACGGATCGCGCGGGTCGAACGGGGTCGTCATTATCACGACCAAACGGGGTAAAGCCGGTAAATCAACAATCACCTTTGATGCCTATTACGGCGTTCAGACTGTTCGCCGGAAATATCCATTACTGAATGGACGAGAGTATGCCCAATTCGTGAACGATGCCAATACGAACGAAGGCCGCCCGGCGGTTTATACCCAGGCGCAGGTCGATGCCTTTGGGGTAGGCACCGACTGGCAGGATGAAATTTTTCAGCAGGCACCCATTCAGAATTACCAGCTCTCCTTTAGCGGGGGTGACGAAAAAACGCAGTACGCGATTGGGGGCGGGTATTTTAAACAGGGCGGGCTGATTGTCAACTCCGATTTCGACCGGTATTCGTTTCGAATCAACCTGGATCGAAAACTGACCAGCAAAATCAAAATAGGTAACAGCCTGACGGTTAACCGAACCGTTGCCAACCAGGCGCGTTCGGATGGGGATCTGGGCAGTGCCGGTCTGGTGACCATCGCGGCCCTGCAATTTCCGCCGATTCTGCCCGTTCGCAACCCCGACGGTACGTATCTGCTGACGGACCCCGCACTTCCCTTTACCGCCGACAATCCGGTGGCGCTGGCCCGCGACAATAAAAACCGGAATACGGCATACCGCATCTTTGGGAGCGTCTTCGGTGATTATCAGATTATCGACGGGCTGAACCTGCGCGTATCGCTGGGTATGGATGGCATATTACAAAAGCAGGATTCCTACGTGCCGAGATCGGTTTCCAGCGGGCTGGCACAGGGGGGGACCGCTTCGATTTTTAATAGTCAATCCATGACGTGGCTGAATGAAAACCTGCTGACGTACACGCGCACGTTCAATAGCATTCATAACGTAACGGCGTTGCTGGGCTACACGCAGCAGGCCAACCGGACGGAAAGCAACCGGTCGCAGGCGCGGAATTTTGTAAATGACAATCTAGGATCAGGCAACCTGGCGTCGGGTTCGGTGCCCTTAACGCCTGAATCCGGTATTGGCACATGGGGATTGCAATCTTACCTGGCCAGGATTAATTACGGCTACAAAGACAAATACCTGCTGACGGCTTCGTTCCGAAGTGATGGTTCCTCACGTTTTGGGGCCAACAAACAGTACGGTTATTTCCCATCGGGGGCCATCGCGTGGCGGGTTTCCGAAGAAGCGTTTCTGAAGAATAATCGTGTTATAAATGACCTGAAATTACGAGCCACCTACGGCTCCACCGGGAATCAGGATGGCGTTGGTAATTACCCTGCCTATTCGCTGCTGGCTACCCAGAATTACGTTTTCGGGAATACCGTATCAACAGGCCTTGGACCGAATCAGATTGCGAATCCTGACCTGTCGTGGGAAACGACAACCCAGGCTGATCTGGGTGTGGATGTTGGTTTTCTTAACAACCGTATTACCCTGACCGCCGATGTGTACCTGAAACGTACGAAAGACCTGCTGCTAAACGTAACGGTTCCGAGTACGTCGGGATTTTCGAGCGCGATTAAAAACCTTGGTAAAGTCGAAAATAAAGGTGTCGAACTGAGTATTTCGTCGCGCAACATCGACGGTGCCTTCAAATGGAGTACCGATTTCAATTTCGCCTTGAACCGGAACAAAGTGCTCGACATTGGGGGGACACCGCAAATTTTCGCCGGTAGTGTAGCGAACATTGGTCAGGGCCTGAATTCGGGTATTATTCGGGTGGGTGAGCCGCTGGGGTCATTTTTTGGCTACGTGACCAATGGCCTGTATCAAACCGCCGACGAACTGACGGCACTGGCCGATCCACAAGCCCGCAAACCCGGCGACCGCAAATACCTCGACCTGAACGGCGACAAGAAGATTGACGACAATGACCGTACGATCATTGGTCGGGCGCAACCCAAATTCCTGGGTGGTATCAGCAATACGTTCTCGTATAAAGGGGTGGAACTGACGGCTTTCTTCCAGGGTGTTTATGGGAATAACATCCTGAATGCCAATCGCTACGAACTGGAGTACCTAAACGCTACCACCAATCAGGATCGGGACGTACTAAATCGCTGGACGCCCACGAACACCAACACCGATATGCCCCGGGCATCGACGACCCGCCCGGCCAACCGCGTCTCGACCCGGCAGATTGAAGATGGTTCGTACCTGCGGCTGAAGAACATTCAGCTTGCCTACAACTTACCGGCAGCGGTTCTGAGTACGTTGAAAATTCAATCCGTACGGGTGTATGTAACGGCGCAGAACTACCTGACCTGGACGAGCTATTCGGGCTACGATCCGGAAGTAAACCGCTTTGGTCAGGACAGCCGAAGTCAGGGGTTTGATTACGCCAGCTATCCGTCCGCCAAAACCATCCTGTTTGGACTTAACGTAGGTTTTTAAAAATATATATGAGGTATGATATATACTGTATGATGTGGCTGACGCGAAAGCAATACCGCACGGGCGGCCCCGATCCTGTATTCTATTTCATACATCATTTTCAAATCCTGAGCCATGAGAAAAAACATATTCCTTACCCTGCTTCTACTCGGCGCAATGACGTCCTGCGAAGTGCTGGACCAGAAGCCCGAATCGAATTTTACACCCGCGAATTTTTATAAAAACGCCGACGATGCCAAGGCCGCCGTTAGTGCCGTGTATGATCCGCTGAACAACGCCAACCTGTACGGTCAGATCATGTGGATCTTGCAGGATCAGGCAACCGATGATGCCGAATGGGGCAATGGTCGGTCGACGGCCAACCAGCCCAAAAACGACCTCGATAAATACACGTTTACCCCGGCCACCAATACGTTTCAGTCGATCTGGTCGACTGTGTATTCGGCCATTAACCGGGCCAACGCCGTGATCGGCCGTGTACCAGCTATCACGATGGATGAGAGCCTGAAAGCCCGCTACGTGGCGGAAGCAAAGTTCATGCGCGGCTTTTATTATTTCACCCTGGTTCGGCTGTTCGGTGGTGTACCACTGATTACGGTTGAGACAACGTCGTTGAATGATTTAGCTGTCGCCCGGGCATCAGTGGATGATGTGTACAAATTGGTTATTCAGGATTTCACCGATGCCGAGGCTGTACTGCCAACGACCTATTCTACGGCCGATAGAGGGCGAGCTACCAAAGGAACTGCGAAAGCCTTTCTGGCCAAGGTCTATCTGACTCGTCAGGACTGGCCGAAAGCCTCGGCCAAAGCCAAGGAAGTGATCGATTTGGGTGTGTATGACTTATGGGCCAACTTCGCTGATGCCTTCCTGATCGCCAATAAAAATGGGAAAGAAGCCGTCTTCGAGATGCAGGCCCTAAGCGGTGGTTTTAACGAAGGAAGCCTGATGCAGGGGTACATGCGCCCGAACTTTGACCGCGTCAACGGAGTGGCCGGTTTCGGTGATGACCCCGCTACCGAAAATCTGTACAGAGCCTATCGTGCCGATGACAAGCGCCGGAACGTAACGCTGAAACTGTATTCGGCGACCAGCACACCCGCGGCTCCGGCCAGTGTTTTGTTTCCCTGCTACGTCTATAAATACCTGGACCCCAGCGCAACCGGAACGAGCGATGGGGGAAATAACTACCCAATTATTCGGTATCCCGACGTACTGCTGATGTATGCGGAGGCCCTGAACGAGCAGGCCGCCAACAGCACGGATGCGTATTCGACGATTAATCGCATTCGAAATCGGGCGGGCTTGCCGAACCTAACGGCTAACCTGAGTCAGGCCCAATTTCGTGACAGCCTGCTGCTGGAACGTCGGCTGGAACTGGCGTTTGAAGGCCATCGCTGGTATGATCTGGCGCGTACGAAACGATTGATCAGCGCCATGAAAGCCCAAAACCCGACGATTGTGGTCGAAGAACGGCATTACCTATTTCCGATCCCTCAGACGGAACGCGATGTAAATCCCAAACTGGATCAGAATCCGGGGTATTAAGCAGTAGTCGTTCAAACCTATAAGGTCGTTGAAACCTACAGAGTGTATTGGAGGTGTTGAGCATCGTTTTCAACTTCGCCGAGCCACATCCTTAAAGCTTACGCAACTACACCCACAAGGTTTATATCATTAACCCAGTCAATCAGTATGAAAAAACTGCTTATTCTTTTCGCCTGCCTTCCTTTTTTCAATACGCTGACCATTGCTCAATCATCGCTAACTACCGTAGACATCTGCATTTACGGCGGTTCATCGGCGGGTGTCATTGCGGCTTATACCGCGAAGAAAATGGGGAAATCCGTCATTCTGATTGAACCCGGCCGTCATCTGGGCGGATTAACGACGGGCGGTTTAGGCTACACCGACATTGGTAATAAATACGCGATTTCAGGCATCGCCCGCGATTATTACCGCCAGATCGGGAAACATTACGGCAAGTTTGAACAGTGGATTTTTGAACCTCACGTCGCCGAAGACCTTTTTCAGCAATACGTCAAACGGGCCGACGTCAACGTCCTTTATTCGTATCGACTCGCATCGGTAAATAAACAGAATGGTGTTATCCAGAGCATTACGGTAGAGCCATCGTCGGCAGCCAGTAAAACGCTACGTACCATCAACGCGAAAGTTTTTCTGGACTGCACCTACGAGGGCGATCTGATGGCTAAAGCAGGGGTTAAATACACCGTTGGACGTGAAGACAACAAGACGTATAACGAAACCTACAACGGCTTTCAACTGCTCGACAAACACCAATTTGCCGACGGCGTTGATCCGTACAAAACGCCCGGCAAGCCCGAAAGCGGGCTGTTATGGGGCATCAGTACGGCACCCGTGCTGGCCAATGGTACAGGCAGTAAACTAGTGCAGGCCTATAATTTTAGAATTTGCCTGAGTAGCGATCCCGCTAACATAATTCCCATTACAAAGCCCGAAGGCTACGATTCCACGCGATATGAGTTGCTGCTACGTGCCATCGACAAGAATCCCAAGCTGGCATTCAACACTATTCTAAAACCCGACCGCATGCCGAATCAGAAGACGGACATCAACAACAATGGACCGTTTTCAACCGATATGATTGGTGAAAATCAGGACTTCCCCGAAGGCAGCTACGAACGCCGGGCCAAAATTCAGCGGGAGCACGAACTGTATAACAAAGGCCTCTTGTATTTCATTGGGCACGATCCCCGGATGCGCAAAGACATTCAAACGGAGATGCTGAAGTTTGGGTATCCGAAAGATGAATATACCGATTCGGGCAACTGGTCGACCCAGATGTACGTGCGCGAAGCCCGGCGCATGATCGGCGACTACGTCATGACGCAGGCCAACTGCCAGGGTAAAGAGGTGGTGAAGGACGGCGTTGGCATGGCAGCCTACACGATGGATTCGCACAATTGCCAGCGGCTCGTGGTGGAGAAAAACGGTCAGCGAATGGTCAAAAACGAAGGCGACGTGCAGATCGGAGGCTTTCCGCCTTACCCAATCTCGTACCGCTGTTTGATTCCCAAAGCCGAGGAATGCAAAAATCTGCTGGTGCCTGTTTGTCTGTCAGCGAGTCACATTGCCTACGGTTCCATCCGGATGGAACCGGTCTTCATGGTGCTCGCGCAATCGTCGGCGATTGCGGCCAGCATGGCCATTGACGGAAAAACATCCGTGCAGGCCATCGACGTTAAGAAATTGCAAAGCCTACTCAAAACCAATCCATTAGCCGATGGCAGTACGCCCGAAATACTGGTGGACAATGACGACCCCACGCAGGTGACCCGCGCAACTGACTGGACGCGTGACAACAACCCAAAAGGGGCGTATGGTCCCAGTTATTTTACTGCGTTGGCCTCTGGCGGGGATGTCAAAACGATACGTTTCAGCCCTACCGTTACCAAAGCCGCTACGTATCAGGTGTATATCTATTTTCCGAAAATTGCCGGTGCTTCGAGCAAAACAAATCTGGTGGTGTCGGCGGGCAGCCAGACGAAAGACATAACGATTCGGGAAGCCGACATTCGGGTGGAGGGGCAAACGTCGGGTGAGTGGGTATCCTTGGGAACTTATAAACTGTCGCCGGGGGAGAAAAACTACGTTGACGTAACCACCAAAGATGCGGATGGCATTGTCGTGGCCGATGCCGTGCTATTCGTGCCGAATTAACGTATATTACACCCCAACCCCCTTATTGCGTATTATTTCGTTCTCGCCGGGTTAAAGCCCGACGCAGTTCATCCATTCTATATTTTTGCGCCGGGTTTTAACCCGGCGAGAACGAAACAATACCGCAGGTCATTTAATACAACTCAATAAAGGGGCTTAGCTCGACTATTCTCAACCTGAGTCCGGCAGCGGCCGACCGTCCTTCCTTCAGGGGGTTGGGAGTAAGACGAAATAGCTAATGAAGATGAGTATAATGGCCTTTTTTGAGTGCCTGAAGCCTATTTGACTACCGGTTGCATCAATCAATGGTGTATATTTGACACATGAAATCCCCTGTGTGTCTGCTGTTGGGCCTTTATCTGCTTGCGCTGTCGATGCTTCCCTGCGCCGACCAATGCGAGCCGGTATGCTTGCCAGCGCAGGCAACAATGATTGCGGCTGATGGTCATCAGCACCCGATCAATTCAGCCACGGGTGATTCCTGCTCTCCTTTTTGTGTTTGTAGTTGCTGTGGGTTGCCCATCGATACACCCCCGCCTGTATTCAGCTTTCACTACGTTGACCAACCGTCAGATTGGCAACGTGCCCTTTTTGAGTTGGTTGAATCTGATTTCCCTTCCCCCTCGCTGACCACCTGGCAGCCACCCAAAGTAAGCTAAGACTGGATACGTGCGTCTTAACGAACCTGTGCAACCATGTTGCGTATGGAATCTCGTTCGCGCGCTACTCATCTGTTCATCTTAGCTACCTGGTTTTATGCTGGATTCTATCATCCGCTTTTCCATTCACAACAAGCTCATTATTGGGCTCTTTACACTAGCCTTGATTGCCTGGGGTGCCTATTCGTTTAGTCAGCTTCCCATCGACGCCCTGCCCGACATCACCACCAATCAGGTTCAAATCATTACCCGATCGCCCGCGCTGGCGGCACAGGAAGTCGAACGACTGATCACGTTTCCCGTCGAACAGACGATGGCGACCATTCCCCAGGTTGTCGAAGTACGGTCGATCTCACGTTTCGGCTTATCGGTAGTCACGATTGTATTTACGGAATCGACCGATCTATATTGGGCGCGCCAGCAGGTGAGCGAGCGCCTGGCAGATGCCCGAACCGTGATTCCGGCGGGTACGGGCGAACCGACGCTGGGGCCTGTCAGTACGGGTCTGGGTGAAATTTACCAGTACGTTATCTACGCCAAACCCGGCTTTGAGAAACGGTATTCGCCGATGGAACTGCGGTCGCTCCAGGACTGGGTAGTCCGTCGGCAGCTACTGGGTACGCCGGGTGTAGCGGATGTCAGCAGCTTTGGAGGGTTTGTCAAACAATACGAAATCGCTATTGATCCCGACCGACTTCGGGCGTATGGTCTGGGTATCAATGATTTGTTTACGGCACTGTCCCGTAACAACCAGAACACAGGGGGCGCTTACATTGATAAAAAACCCAATGCTTACTTTATCCGGTCTGAGGGTTTAGTGGGGAGCTTGGACGACATTGGCCGCATCGTCGTCCGGCGAACATCGGGCGGGGCTCCGGTGCTGATTCGGGACGTAGCGACGGTACAATTTGGTTCGGCGGTTCGGTATGGGGCACTGACCCGTAACGCAGAAGGCGAAGCCGTGGGCGCCCTGGTGCTGATGCTTAAAGGCGAAAATGCCAGTCAGGTTATTAGCCGGGTGAAAGCGCGCATGGACCAGATTCGCCGGACATTGCCCGAAGGCGTCGATATTCATGCCTATCTGGATCGCTCGGAGCTGGTCAATCGCGCGATTGGTACGGTGACCAAAAACCTCATTGAAGGCGCGTTGATCGTTATTTTCGTCCTGATCCTCTTTCTGGGAAACCTCCGGGCCGGGCTGATTGTAGCGTCCGTTATTCCGCTGGCCATGCTCTTTGCGATTGGGATGATGAACGTCTTTGGCGTATCGGGTAACCTGATGAGCCTAGGGGCCATAGATTTCGGCCTCATTGTCGACGGAGCCGTTATTATCGTAGAAGCTACCCTGCATCATCTGGGACAGAGCAAACTGAAACGATTCTCACAGCCTCAAATGGACGAGGAGGTCTTTGTATCGGCCAGCCGCATCCGTACCTCGGCCGCTTTCGGGGAAATCATTATCCTGATCGTTTATCTACCAATTCTGGCGCTGATCGGCACCGAAGGCAAAATGTTCCGGCCGATGGCTGAGGTCGTAAGCTTCGCTATTCTGGGGGCCTTTCTGCTGTCAATAACCTACGTGCCGATGGCTTCCGCGCTGTTTCTGAGCAAGAACGGAACCCACAAACAGACCTTGTCCGACCGACTGATGAAGGCCGCCCACCGGTTCTATACGCCTGTCATTCGCTGGTCATTACAGGCTAAAACGTTGGTTCTGCTGGTGGCGGCCGGGTTTCTGGTCGGCGCAATCTGGCTCTTTACTACGTTGGGGGGCGAGTTTATCCCTACACTCTCAGAAGGCGATTTCGCGGTTGAAACGCGTGTACTGACCGGTTCGTCGCTCTCGCAAACGGTGGATAAAACACTCCAGGCATCGGGGCTTCTCAAACGGCAGTTTCCCGAAGTAAAGGAGGTGATCGGAAAAATTGGCTCCGGCGAAATACCTACCGACCCCATGCCCGTCGAAGCGGCCGACCTGATGATAATCCTAAAACCTCAAGCTGAGTGGACATCCGCCGATACACAGGAAGAACTGGCTGATAAAATGGCGGAGGCTTTGAAAGCGATTCCGGGGGTTACGTTCGGATTTCAACAACCCATTCAAATGCGCTTCAATGAACTGGCCTCGGGCGTCAAACAGGACGTAGCCGTCAAGATTTTTGGTGAAGACCTGGATCAACTCACGCAGCTAGCCGCCCGTATCAGCCGACTGGTCGGCAGCGTCAAAGGGGCGACGGACTTGTATGTCGAACAGGTAGAAGGCTTGCCCCAGATTGTGGTAAAGGCTGATCGTGAAGCACTGGCTCGCTACGGTCTGGCAGTCGATGATATCAACCATACCCTCAGTGCGGCCTTCGCGGGCGAGAGTGCGGGGCTGGTCTATGAAGGTGAACAACGCTACGATGTCGTCGTGCGCCTGGGCGATCAGAGCCGCCGAAGTATCGACGACGTACGGAACCTGACGGTCGCCATCCCCGGCGGCACGCCGGTTCCTCTAGGTCAACTGGCTAGTGTAGAGCTAAAGCCTGGCCCTAATCAGATCCAGCGCGAAGATGCCAAACGACGGTTAACGATCGGTTTCAACGTGCGCGGGCGTGATGTGGAGCACGTAGTGAATGAGTTATCGCAAAAAATCAATGAGAAAATCAAGTTTCCAATGGGGTACTACGTAGTATATGGCGGGCAGTTTGAGAATTTGATCGAAGCGCGGGATCGGTTGGCCGTGGCCGTGCCAGTAGCCCTGATCCTCATTTTTGTGCTTCTGTTCGTTACGTTCAATTCGGTGCGGCAGGCACTGCTGATTTTTACCGCCATTCCCCTGTCCGCCATTGGGGGCGTGCTGGCGTTATGGCTCCGCGATATGCCTTTCAGCATCTCGGCGGGTGTCGGGTTTATCGCCCTGTTTGGCGTAGCGGTACTCAACGGTATCGTATTGATCGCCGAATTCAACCGCATCCGACGGGAAGAAAACGAGTCTGATCTGCACGAAGTTATCTTCCGCGGAACGTACATCCGGTTGCGGCCCGTGCTGATGACGGCGACCGTTGCGTCGCTGGGTTTTCTGCCGATGGCCCTGTCTTCGTCGGCGGGAGCCGAAGTACAAAAGCCGCTGGCCACGGTCGTCATCGGCGGCTTGATCACAGCTACGTTGCTGACACTGATCGTATTGCCGGTTCTGTATTATCTGGAAGAAAAGACGTTTGGCAAAAATCAGGCTCCCCCTGTTCCCATCACGCAAACGGCTGGTTGGTGGCCTTGGCTATTCATGGGTACGTTGCTGGGGCTGGGTGGTTCAGTCCACGCGCAGGTTACGAATCAGCCAAGTCCTGTACGACAAACGGCTTCATTCAATCTTTCACAAGCGCTCGATCAGGCGTATCAGGCCAATCCAACGCTCCGTGTGTCGGCGCTTGGTGTGGGGTATCAGCGGGCCTTGCGCGGTACGGCGGGCGACGTTGGGAAAACGGATATTTCCGTCTCGGCGGGACAGTACAATAGCCAGTATTTCGATGGCTCGATTACGGTGGCGCAGCGTTTGCCTGCGCCTGCCTTGGTGCGGGGCCTGCGGTCGTTAGCCGATGCCCGCATTAATGGAGCCGAGGCCGAAGGCCGACTCAGTCGGCAGGAACTGGCCTACCAGATCAAGTCCACCTACTACGTTCTGACCTACCTCAAAGCCTTACGGCAAACGCTGGTTACGCAGGATAGTCTGCTAACGGCTGTTGCACGCGGAGCGGCTGTGCGCCGACGAACGGGCGAAGGAACATTACTGGAGCAAACGGCCGCCGAAACAGCCGCCCGGCAGGCCGCTTTATTGCAGCAACAGAACGAAGCTGATCAACAGATACTGCGTCGGCGACTGCAAACATTGCTGGGGCTTCCTGCTTTGCCTGCAACGGGTGATTCGGTGCTGAGGGCTCGTCCGCTGCCCGTCGTTGATTCGATGATGTTATCTGCGAATCCAGAACTGGCTTTATTACGGCAGCAGATTGAGATTGTTCGGCGCGAAACGGACGTCGAGCGGGCCCGGCTCAAACCCGATCTTTTCGTCAGCCTGACCAACCAGTCGTTGCAGGGCGTGGAGCAGGTGAATGGCGTGGATCGTTTCTACGGATTCGGCAACCGCTTTACGTATGGCCAGTTCGGGCTCTCGCTCCCCATCTTTTCCAAGCCATTGCGGGCGCGGGTACAGGCCAGTGAACTGGCCCAGCAACGAACGGAAGCCAGCCTGACAGCCCGACAGCGTAGTCTGGAGGGCGAATTAGCCGAGCGCCTGCAAGCCTATGCCAAAAACCAGCAAGCTCTGGCCTATTACCAGACATCGGCTCTTCCCCAGGCGGTTCAGATTCGAACGCAGGTTGATAAGGCGTATCGAGCTGGCGAGATTGGCTACGTCGAGGTACTGCAAAATCTGCGTACCGTGAGCGATATCCAGACGGGCTACCTGGCGGCTCTCAACGAACTGAATCAAACCGTTATCACCATTGAACTGCTCTTAGGCATTACCCAACCATGACGTTCTCTAAACGACTCTTTATAACTACACTTTTGCTGGCTTATCTGGGCGGTTGCCAGCAAACTGATAAGCCAGTGGAAGCGGGAAACCCGGAAACCTCGGGAGATTCCACCCAAAAGGAAGCCGAAGCAGGCACGGTTGAACTCACCGAAGCCCAATATGAGACGGTGGGTATTAAGCTGGGCACGGTTGAATCCCGAACGCTGAGCAACCTTATCCGGGTCAATGGGATACTGAATGCGCCCCCTCAGCAACAGGTATCGGTAGCGACGCATTACGGGGGTATTCTGGCTACGGCCAATCATCTGGCGGGTACGTCCGTGCGGAAGGGGCAGGTGCTGGCCGTGCTGGAAAACCCCGAATTTATTCGCCTGCAACAGGAATATCTGGAAACAGTGAGTCAACTGACGTTCCAGCAGCAGGAATACGAGCGGCAGCGCGAACTCAGCCGCGAAAACGTGGGCGCGCTGAAAACGTTTCAGCAGGCCACCGCGCAACTAGGCCTTCTCAAAGCCCGCGCCGAAGGGCTCCGGCAACAACTCGCCTTATTGGGTATTTCAATGGCTAGGTTGCAGGCCGGGACAATCAGCCGTACGGTCGAAATTCGTTCGCCCATTGATGGCACCATCACCGAGTCCAACGTGAACCGGGGGCACTACGTTAACGCCAACGATGTGCTTTTTGAGTTGGTCGGTACCAGTGGCCTGCTAGCTGAACTGGCCGTTTTTGAGGGCGACATCGCTAAAGTTCAGATAGGACAACGGGTTCGAATATCCGTTGTGGGCGAAACGAAGGAACGGATGGGACGTATCAAACTCATTAACCGCCAGACGGGTACGGATCGCACCGTCAAAGTCTACGCATCGCTGGATGGCTCCGGTTTATCTCGGCCGGGCACCTTCCTCAAAGCGGCCATTGAAACAACCGCATCGCCTGAATCAGCCTTGCCCGAAGGCGCTATCGTACAGGCCGGGAATCAATCGCAGGTATTCGTGTTTGACCAAAAGATAACCCATGACGGCGCGACGCATTACCGGTTTCGGCCGGTGCCCGTGCGGGCGGGTATTGTTGAAAATGGCTACCGGGCCGTTACGTTGCCGACCGATTTCAAACCCGACTGGAAAATCGTAATCGCCGGTGCCTATGACCTGCTGTCGGTCATGAACAATGTGGAGGAAGAAGAATAAATAAACGTTGGCGAAAGTATGCTCTGGAATCTGCTCATTGGAAGTGTTTTACTGGGAGCCGTTCACGCGGCCATTCCCAACCACTGGTTACCGGTGGTTCTCATTGGACGGGCGGAAGGCTGGTCGGAGCGGGAAACGCTGGGTGTGGTGGCGCTGAGCGGATTTTTTCATACCCTGAGTACGGTATTGATCGGCGTGCTTATTGGGGCTATCGGCCTGGAAATCTCATCCCGGCTGGAAGACCAGACCCGGCTCATTGCGTCGGTGCTGCTGGTGTTTATGGGCTTAATTTATTTCGCCATGCACAATGCCAGCGCCCCTCATGAACATATTCCTAAAGGATTGGATCGTCCCGGCCGATCCAAACGAGCCATTGTGACGACCTTGTCAGTAGCCATGTTGTTTTCGCCCTGTCTGGAAATCGAGACCTTTTTCTTTACGGCCGGTACGCTCGGATGGCCGGCCATCATTACGTTGTCAATCGCTTATACGCTGGTTACCATCGCCAGCATGGTTGCCTTAACGGCTGTGTCTTTCAAGGGTTTAGCGCATTTAAACTGGCACTGGCTCGACCATCACGAGAAACGGATCACGGGTGGTATTCTGATCGTTCTCGGCATTCTTACTTTTTTTATTGAACTCTGATATTCCTATGGCGCATACGCACGATGATGATCATGACCACGACGATGTGGAGTTGATCGAAGAAGGAACTACCCCGGCAGCGGAGGCATCCTCTAAAAAGGGCCCGGAACAAACCTGGATGACCTATTTGCCGGTGATGCTGAGTTTTGTCGGACTCCTGATCGGCATTCTCCTGGACAATCTGAAACCAGCCTGGTTCACTGGGCCGCTGCGACTGGGCTGGTATTTGGCCACCTATTTGCCTGTCGGCTGGCCGGTCTTGCGTCGGGCGTGGAGCCGCATTTTACAACGCGACGTATTTACTGAATTTTTCCTGATGGGCGTGGCCACGGTAGGCGCATTTGGTATTGGCGAGTATCCCGAAGGCGTCGCTGTAATGCTGTTCTATACCATTGGCGAATTGTTTCAGGATGCGGCCGTCTTGCGGGCACGTCGGTCCGTGAAAGCGTTGCTGGACGTGCGACCCGATCAGGTGACGGTTTTGCGAAATGGGCAAGCGACGGTAGTGAAAGCCGCTGACGTGGCCATCGGCGACGTAGTACAGGTAAAAGCAGGGGAGAAGGTGGGGCTCGACGGCACCATGCGCTCCGACAGCGGCTCGTTCGATACGGCTGCGCTAACGGGAGAATCCGTACCGCGCACCATCCGAAAAGGTGAGTCGGTACTGGCAGGAATGATCAACCGGCAGTCGCTGGTGGATATGGATGTAACGGCTGTTTACGCCGATTCCAAGCTGTCGCGTATTCTGAAAATGGTACAGGAAGCTACGGGCCGGAAAGCGCAGACCCAGGAGTTTATTGCCAGATTTGCTAAGGTTTACACACCGATTATCTGCGCATTAGCTCTGCTGATTACGGTGCTGCCCTACTTTTTTGTGGCCGATTACCAGTTCAGTCAATGGCTCTACCGGGGACTGGTCTTTCTGGTGATTGGTTGCCCCTGCGCGTTGGTTGTCTCCATTCCACTAGGCTATTTTGGTGGTATTGGGGCGGCTTCGCGGCACGGTATTCTGTTTAAAGGTTCGGTTTTTCTGGACATTATGACGCAGGTCAAAACCGTCGTGATGGACAAGACCGGTACGTTGACTAAAGGTGTTTTCAGCGTTACCGACGTGCAAACCGGGGGAATGGACAAAACTGAATTTGCCCGACTAACGGCTGCGCTGGAAAGTAAATCGACACACCCGGTTGCCACGGCGGTGCTGGCGTATGCCCCTAAAGACTACGTATCACTCGCCGTCGAAGGCGTCGAAGAGATTCCTGGACGGGGTTTGAAAGGTACGGTGGATGGGAAGTCGATGCTGGCGGGAAATGCTAAATTGCTGCAACAGTTTGGGGTTGCGTTTGATGAGAAACTAACCCAGATTCCGTATACGGTGGTGCTGGTGGCGGTGGATAATACGTTTGCGGGCCACTTTGTTATTGCCGATCAGATCAAAGACGATGCGAAAGACGCCGTTCGGCAACTGCATGAACTGGGACTGAAAACGGTGATGCTTTCCGGCGATAAATCGGCGGTAGTAAAAGCCGTCGGTGATACGTTAGGCATTGATACGGCTATCGGCGATCTGCTGCCCGAAGACAAGGTCAAACAAGTCGAAGCTTTGAAAGCGGAGTTGGCCAATACACCCAAAGCAAAATTAGCTTTTGTCGGCGATGGCGTGAATGATGCGCCGGTAGTTGCCCTGGCCGATGCGGGTATCGCGATGGGGGGCCTGGGGTCTGATGCGACCATCGAAACCGCTGATATTGTGATCCAGAACGACGAGCCTTCACGTATTGCCACGGCCATTCGGATTGGCCGGGCCACCCGGCGCATTGTCTGGCAGAATATCACGCTGGCCTTCGTGGTCAAAGCCATTGTGCTGATTCTGGGCGCTGGCGGGCTGGCTACAATGTGGGAAGCCGTATTCGCAGACGTGGGCGTAGCGATGCTGGCCATTCTGAATGCGGTGCGGGTCCAGAATCTGAAATTTGACAACCCTTAAACTAAACCTTATAAGTGTATTTGAGTAGGCTTTTAAGCTGTGGTTCGGCGAAGTTTTCAACTTCGTCGGCGTGTTATCCGGTCTCCGACCGGCCTACTAGCTGCGTTTTACGCCGGTCGGAGACCGGATAACACTCGAACATAGCTAAAAACTATGCTCAACTCCTCCAACTCAAACACACGCTATTGGTTTGTACTCATTTCAATACGTCTGCGACTTCGATTACTTCAAAAAACGGGTGCGTCTGGAAATAGTGCCGCAGAGGTAGCATGTGTGAAGACCCGAACAGCACAATGTGTAGCTTATCCGTTGGCTCGGCCTGGCGTAAAATATTGGTGAAAATTTTGGCATTACGATCATACCAGCTCGTGATAAACTCAACGCCTGTATAGTCATTGTCATAGCCTCCTGCGGGCGCATAAACGAAATAATCGGCTCGGTTTCCGGCGTCATACTCAGCCGAATTGATATAGGTGTAGTAGTCCCGGAGTGTTGAGCTGGCCAACTTTTGGGTCTTCTTTGGGTATGGATACGGCAGGCTAAGCAATTTGTACCCAGCCATTTTACGTAGCGCCACCGAATCCTTACTGGTCCGTTGCTCAAAGGTAGCCAGTTTGTCGTACGGAAGTGGTTGCTGATGATCGACACAAACTACCCGTGGCAGGCCCGCTTTACGCGCAATTCGGAAGCCCACCTGAAAAATCTCGTTACGTAGCGCCGTTGTGTCGAGCTTGCCCTGGCGATACGTGCTATAAAGACTATCCCAGTGTGCCTGCTGATCGGGTTCGTTCTCAATAAATATTTTATCGGGCTTCAGGTGGGCCAACTGGCTCGTCAGTTGCTGAAGTTCCTGCTGCCGCTTCGCCGAAAACAGATCCGTAAAGGAAGTTTTGCCCTTATCGGCGGTTTCAGCAAAGTGGAAGGTACCGAGTAGTAAAATTTTGATTTTAGGCGTTGGCTGTGCGCAAACAGACGTAGTGACTAAAAAAGCAGTCAGGTAATTGATGATTCGATACATAAGTAGGTTGATGGAGAGAGATTTTACACGTATTAGAGAGCCGTTCTGGGTTCAATAAAATCCCACAGGTTGCCATATAAATCTTCAAAAACAGCTACTGTGCCGTAGGGCTGCTCAACCGGCGGTCGTACGAAGTTTATGTTGTTAGCGACCATATTGGAATAATCCCGCCAGAAATTATCCGTAAACAAAAACAGAAAAACGCGTCCGCCGGTCTGGTTGCCAACGCGGCTTCGCTGCTCGTCTCCGTCGGCTTTGGCAAGCAATAACGATACCCCTTCGCTACCGGCAGGCGCAACCAATACCCAGCGCTTTGATTCACTGAGGATTGTATCTTCAATAAGCGTGAAATTGAGCTTCCCAGTATAAAATGTAATGGCCTCGTCGTAGTCATCGACGACAAGGGTGATATGGGCGATACGTTGTTTCATACTGCTAAGAAAGTGATTTTAAATTTATCTATGGCGAAACGTACTAGTGCCCTAGGTTTTGTTTGCTATTGGGTTAAAAACATGTATTTTTACCCTACCTCGTTCATCCTCACGTACATACAGCCATGTCGACTCGCAGAACCTTCTTTCGCCAAACCGCAGCTGCAGCAACCGGTGCCCTGACGCTCCCACAATTTTTACCCGAAACGTTTGCCCGACCCGCTGCCTTTGCTGATGCCGGACTGAAATCGGCCGCTCAGTGGGCGCAGGACGAGGATTTCTGGTCGTGGGTAAAGTCAGAATATACAGTATCGCCAACGTTGCTGAATCTCAATAACGGAGGAGTTTGTCCGCAGCCGAAAGTTGTTCAGGATGCGCACATCCGTTTTTATCAGTACTCCAACGAAGCGCCGTCGTATTACATGTGGCGAATTCTGGATCAGGGCCGCGAATCGCTACGCGAGAAACTGGCTGATTTAGGCGGCTGTTCTGCCGAAGAAATCGCCATTAACCGGAATGCCACCGAAGGACTGAATACCGTTATTTTTGGCCTGAATCTCAAACCCGGTGATGAGGTTGTTTTAACGAAACAGGATTACCCAAACATGCTGAACGCCTGGAAACAGCGCGAAAAACGTGATGGCATCAAGCTGGTGTATTTAAACCTGGATCTGCCCAGCGAAAATGAAAATGCACTTGTCGATCAGTACGTTAAGGCATTTACAGCCAAAACAAAAGTGGTCCACGTAACGCACATGATCAACTGGATTGGGCAGGTCATGCCCGTTCGGAAAATTGCGGATGAAGCTCACAAGCGCGGCATTGAAGTGATTGCCGATGGAGCGCACTCGTTTGCGTTATTCGACTTCAAAATTCCTGATCTCGGTGCCGATTATTACGCGACCAGCCTGCACAAATGGCTTTGTGCACCCTTTGGTAGTGGCATGCTCTACATCAGGCAAAACAAGATACGTAACGTATGGGCGTTACTGTCGAACAACGAACCCGACGGGCCTGATATTCGCAAATTCGAGAGTCTGGGTACGCGTTCTTTTGCGTCCGAAATGGCAATCGGCACGGCTGTCGACTTTCATAACAGCATTGGAACGGCCCGAAAGTTTGCACGGGCGCACTACCTTAAGAATTATTGGATGGAGAAGGTCAAGGAGTTGCCCGGTGTAAAAATTCATACCTCGCTCAAACCCGAATTTGCCGGAGCCGTTGCACTGTTTTCCATCGACGGCATGAAAACCAGCGAAGTGGACGGTGTGTTGCTGAACAAGTACAAAATCCATACGACGGGCATTGACTGGGAAAATATTCACGGCGTCCGCGTAACGCCCCACGTGTATCATTCGCCCAAAGACCTCGACCGACTGGTGGCTGCCATTACCGCCCTATCCGAAAAACAGGCCGTGGCCAGCAAGCAGAAAAAAGCCGATTAATGTAGAGGTCGTTTTTTGGTAGAAAATTCCCGATTGATCCTTCTTGCGTAACAGGCTACAGCGCTTGCTACGTATCGAACAGTATGGATCAAATAAATTGGGGAATTATTGGTTGCGGAGACGTAACGGAAGTGAAAAGTGGGCAGGCATTTAATAAAGTGCCGCATTCGAAGCTGGTAGCGGTGATGCGGAGAGATGCCGAAAAGGCCGCCGATTATGCCAAACGGCATAACGTACCAACCTGGTATGCCGATGCCGACGCCCTGATTAATGACCCCCATGTCAACGCGATATACGTAGCGACACCCCCCGGTAGTCATGCGGACTATGCCATTCGGGCGATGCGGGCGGGCAAGCCGGTCTACGTGGAAAAGCCGATGGCGCGGAATGCCGCCGAATGCGAGGCTATGAATCAGGTGAGTCGGGAAACGGGCATGCCGCTGTTTGTCGCGTTTTATCGTCGGGCGCTTCCCTATTTTCTGAAAATAAAAGAGCTGGTTGACACGAACGCCATTGGCGATATTCGCTACGTGCGCGTTCAGTTGAACTGGCAACCAGCCGCCAGAGAGTTAGGGGAAGGGCCAGAACCAAACTGGCGGGTGTCTCCAGACATTTCAGGGGGTGGGCTTTTCCACGATTTAGCCTCTCACCAGTTCGATTTCCTGGAATACGTACTCGGCCCTATCAAAACGGCCAGCGGAATTTCCCGGAATCAGGCTGGTTTATATGAGGCCGACGACATTGTCATGGCAAATTTTGAATTCGAATCCGGCGCTCTCGGCACCGGAAGCTGGTGCTTCACCGTAAATAAAGAGCAACGTCTTGAGCAAACCGAGTTCATTGGCTCCAAAGGGAAACTGACGTTTTCGTTCTTCGAAAAATACTTCATCCGGGTCGAAACAGAAATGGGCGTGGAGAATTACGACATTCCATTTCCAGAGCACGTACAACAGCCTCTGATCGATTTGATTGTGAGGGATTTACGGGGTGAAAGCAGAAGCCCCAGCACAGGCGAAACCGGCGCTCGCGCTAACGAACTAATCGACTGGATAACGGCGTAGTAGAAAGTCTAACGAGCCTATGTCTGGTATTGAATAGTAAAAAAGTGTTATTGCTAAGAAGGTAGTTAAAGAAGTGTTCGGAATTAGAAGTATCAATATCAAACTACCAATACACTTTTCTTATAATTGTTAAAGACTAAGATTAATATAATGACAATGTAGATAAATAAAATACTTGTCAATCCAAATACTGAAAAGGAGATGTATTTAATATGCTCACTTATTTTTTGGTATTTTAATATTATGCTTGTACAATATAAAAGAAAAGAAGTCGCAACTATATTTCGTAAATGACTATTTAATTGCGTCCATTTGTTGGTATGCATTATAAAAAGTGATGATCTGCGCATTTGACTAGGGGAGGCTTGGGTACTTTTTATAATGTCACTCAACTCTCTTAAACTATCTTTTCTACTTAATATGAACGCATACAAAACAGTAAAAATAGACATTGATATTCCAAACATGGTTAAATTGAAATTTGCTACATCAGATAGCAGCTCTAAAATCGTTTTATTTTCCATCGATTTGGCTTAAATACTCAAATAATACTGGCTGCATTGTGTTCATGATAAAGTTAATATTATAAATATTATTTTTCAAGTCTTCTTCGGTAATTTCCGTCTCAGAGTTGTATATTTCTTCAACCATTTGCTTAATAGAATCGCCTACCTCTTCATTAGAATATTGAGTGAATTTTATTTCCTTTTTCCCTTTAATAAAACGTTTAACCGCTCTAAAAGCCACATTCTTAAGCGCTGACGTTGAGATAAGATTGATTGCACTTTCAGCAGGTAGATCTTTATAATGGCTTTCAGTTATTATTCTAGTTTGGCTACCCACCAGATACGTCCTGAATATTGGCATATCTGACTCATAGTCGTAATCAACAGAGGATACCCTTATGATTACATCAGGTATTGTTTCCTCTCTCTCAATAGCTTCAAGTGCGGATTTTAATTTTATGTTTTTTATTTTTATTTTAAGAATTTTGCTCAACGCTATTTTTGCACTACTTATTATATCTGAGCTCTCCTTATTCGGGTCTTCGTAAATTAAAATCACCCACTGATATCGAAAAGAATGAAAATCATTTCCTTCTATAAGAGGGTATATAAGTACAAAGTTGTTTTCACTCCCAATTTTAGATTCTCTGGTAAATTCTATTTTATTATCCTTTTCAAAATAGCCATCGCTATAATTGGTGTTGAAAGCTGTGATTTTTAATAATAAAGTAGGTTCAGTATTTATTTTAATTTCCTCATAGGAAATGCCCTGTATGCCTTTTTCGAACGTTTTATTTTTCCTTTTAGATTTTAATATAATTGCTTCTCTGTTAAAATCATCTATGTTTTTCTTGATTTTATCTATCATTTCGTGTTGCGTAATTGCTCCAAATAAGCCAGTAGGTTTTTCTGTCAATTCGGAAACATATACAGGTATTTTGATTTTAATTGACTTTTGCTCTTCTGAGATATTCATATATATGTTTGAACTTATAAGGGTTATTGTTGAATATGTAAGTAGCGTATTTAGTAAATAAATACATACTCACGCTGTTAAATCAATCTTGCATTTGTATTGTAGAAAAAAAGATTGTCTAATTTCAATTTACAAGTAAATAGTGTTTACTAGTCGCTACAAACTTAGACGTGTAGCAGAGCTACGTGCTATAGAACTAGATTTCTCATATTATAAGTCACCCTTAGTTTCATAAGCTTTTATCTGTTGAAACTTGACTATAGCTTAAAGGAATGCTTTATCGCTATAACTTCCAAACAGTAATTCTGCGAAGTAACTAAACGGTATTCAGGATTTCTGGTACAATGGCCCTGATGGTTCTTAAGTACTGAACCAACGAGTCGGATTCTATAATTCTGTCAGAAAATATATTTTACATACAAATACTAAATTAATAAAAGCAATTTTACATACATTTGGTGAATTAATGGATTCTGACTACTGATTGAACTAGCCCATGAAGGGGACTAACCTGGGAGAATTTGAAGAACTGGTGCTGCTGACGATTGCCGCGCTGGTTAATGACGCCTATAGCGTGGCCGTTTGCGATGAACTGGAAAAGCACACAGGCCGAGCTGCAAAGCTGGGCGTTGTCCATGCCGTGCTGAATCGGTTGGAAGAGAAGGGACTGGTGAAAAGCAGAATGGGCGAATCGACCAGCGCACGCGGAGGCAAACGAAAGCGCTATTACGAAGTAACGCACGCTGGAAAAGTAGCCATCACCAAAGCCAAAGAAGTACGTGAATCGCTCTGGAATAGTATTCCCGGTTTTAATCTGGAAGGCTCGATATGAAACGATTTGACAGCCAGAACGATCGGTCAGAGGCTGAGTCGCCACAGCCACCCCGCTGGGCGCAGCGTCTGATCCGTTGGTATTGTCGGCCCGACCTGCTCGAAGACTTGCAGGGGGATCTGAATGAATACTTTGCCCGCAACCTGAAAACCAAAGGAGTCAAACGAGCCCGGCTGATTTACTGCCTCGATGCGCTGAAATTTTTCAGGCCGTATACCGTTCGCAAACCCGATTTCATTAACCTCTTCATCCATTGGATCATGATTGGCAGCTACCTTAAAACCTCCCGGCGCAGCCTGGTGCGCAACAAATTATTCTCCTTTATCAATATCTTCGGGCTGGCCGTGAGCATGTCAGTGGGCTTGCTCGTCATTGCCCTGACTACGGATTTACGTTCGTACGATGATTTTCAACTAAAAAAAGACCGGACGTACCGCGTCATCACGACGTATCAGGACCGGGATCAACCCGCTATGGAATTGGCGTCTACATCGGTTAAGGTCGGCCAGAAAATTCGGGAAACGGTGGCGGGCGTGGAAGACGTAACGATTCTCCGCAATGGGTTTTCGGGCGATGCGCACGTTGGCGAGACGATTATACCGATCGACGCCTTTTATGCGGATCGTTCATTTTTTAAGGTATTTACGTTCCCCTTACTAAAAGGTGATCCGGCCACCGCCCTGAAAGAGCCCTATTCGTTGGTATTGACCGAGAAAACAGCCCAAAAACTATTTGGCGAGGCCGACCCGCTAGGGAAAATCGTACGGTTTGATACGTTGACTTATACAGTTACCGGCGTAGCCAAAGAGGTGCCTAAATTGTCCCACCTTCGATTTGGCGCTTTAGTTTCGTTCGCTACCGCCGACATACTGGAATCCAGGAAAGACCCCAATTTCTATAGCTGGGGCAATATCTGGCAGAACTATGTGTACATCGTTCTGCCCTCAACGCAGACCCCTGAATCGGTGCAGGCTACGCTGGCTACCTTAAACACGCAGGAAAATGCCGTTATAAAGAACCGAAAATATACAGTAGCGCTACAGCCACTAAAAGAAGCCGCCCTGGGGCGGAAACTTGAAAACGCCATTGGGCCAACCATGATGCCCATGGTCATTTGGATTTTGGGCGGTCTGGCACTCATCGTTATGCTCTCGGCCTGCTTTAACTACACCAATCTCTCCATTGCCCGTTCGTTGCGTCGCTCGCGCGAAGTAGGCATTCGCAAAATTATCGGTGCGCTGAAAAGCCACGTGCTTGGCCAGTTTATGGCCGAATCGGTACTTATCGCCCTGTTGGCGCTGGTGTTTTCATTTGGCCTGTTTCTGTTCCTGCGGACTCAGTTTCTGGCACTCGACTCACATATCAGCGATCTGGTTTCGCTCAACCTGTCACCCAAAATCATTCTCTATTTTGTCGTGATGGCGGTGGTAGTTGGTTTGGTCGCTGGCTTTTTTCCTGCGCTGTTTTTCTCCCGCATCAACGCCCTACAGGTGATCAAAGACGTATCAACGATGAAAGTATTCCGGCATGTCAGCATGCGCAAAGCGTTGATTGTCATTCAGTATACCATCTCGTTGATTTTCATTGCTACCACCTTAATTGGGTATAACCAATACCGGGGGTTTCTCTCGTTCGACTTAGGGTTCACTACCGAAAATATTCTGAATATCCGATTGCAGCAGAATAAAGGAAATCTCCTGAGAAAAGAGCTGGCCGAAATTCCGGAAGTACGTGAAATCTCTCAATCGATGATGATCACAAGCCTGGGGAGCATTCATGGTACCAGCATGAAATACACAAATCCGGACGACTCGGCGATGGTCTGGCTAAATCTGGTTGATGAACATTATTTACCCGTGCACAACCATAAGCTGATAGCCGGAAAAAATTTCACCTTACGTCCGAAGAAGGGTGAAGAAAGCGAAGTTATTGTGAATCAACAGGTACTGAAACGGTTCAATATTGCCAATAAAGACCCGCAAAAAGCCCTTGGTAAAATGATAACCGTAGACGGAAAGAAGCTGGCCATTGTGGGTGTACTAAAGGATTTCCATTATGGAACGATGGACAAGAAGATTGAACCCGTCATGTTCCGCTATTCGTCCGACGAACCCTGGGGGTATCTGAATGTCAAGATTTCGTCCACCGATTTGTCGTCCACGATGGCAAGTATTGACAATGCCTGGCGCAGGATTGACAAGATTCACCCCCTAGATGCCAAGTTTTACGACGATCAGATTGAACTGGCCTACAGTCAGTTTGTGGTCATGGTGAAGGTAATTGGCTTTATTGCCTTTCTGGCCATCTGCATTGCCTCGCTGGGTTTATTTGGCATGGTGGTGTTCACAACTGAAACCCGATTGAAAGAGATCAGTATCCGTAAAGTGCTGGGAGCCAGCGAAGAAGGGCTGATTTATTTATTGAGCAAAGGATTTCTGAGTATGCTCATGATTGCTACGTTCGTGGCGCTTCCGGCTACCTACTTCTTCTTCGACAAAGTGGTTTTAACCAACTTCGCCTACCACCAGCCCATTGGCCTGAGCGAATTGTTGGCGGGCGTCGTAATCGTGATGTTCCTGGCCTTCTTACTGATTGGCTCACAAACACTAAAAGCCGCCCGTAAGAACCCTGCTAACGTATTGAAAAGCGAATGATTACTTCGGGTCGTTGTAGCCGTTGGCGACGCGCTGAAATTCAGTGATGATGTCGTGTAGAGACTGGTAGTGAGCCTACATCAGTTGTGAATTTATAGGTATTGTTGTCATCTCCAGGAAAGCCAAACTCATAAATTAATGTAGGGTGTGCCACGTTCCTTTTGTTTGCGTTTTAGTTCGGCTACAAGCGCCTGTTTTTCAGGGTCGTTCTGATAGCGTTCGGCAGCGGTTTTGCGCTCTTCTTCTTTTTCAGCGACCATCCGCTTGACACCCTTCAGGAAACGTTCGTACGCTTCCCGATCTTTGGTTGTTGGCTGTTGCGTTTCCATCGTTGTCGTGATTAATATCATCCAAGATACAATTTTTTAATCAGAAAAGTTGATTGTTATATACTGCTACGTGTGGTAAACGATCTATACCAATATCCCACTGCCCCCAGCCAACCCAACACCAGCCATACACCAGCGGGTAGCCCGAACATAATGGCCATCAAACCAATAATGAAGCCTGCAAACACGCCCGTTAACCAGCGGTCGGGCACAATGTCGCGACCGTATGCAAGGCTGTGCATCAACATCAGCCAGCCCCAGCCCGTCAACCAGAGCCAATTGATGTAGTCGAGCCGGACGTCAGGGGGGCAGTTACGTAGAAGAATCAGCCATTCAGGGAGCCAGATCAGGCCGTAGGTGAGTGCGTATCGGCCAAAACGCTGTAACCAGGATAGCGGCAGGTTCGGCAGAATAAGTAGATACTGCCGCTCGAATGCGCTGACTTGCCCACTCACCTGAGAATGCCCTAAAATGGCTAGCATCAGGCCGATGAGTAACAATCGCTGATCATAATCGTCGGTTGGGTAGAGCCGACAAACGCCCGCTAATAATAGACCAGAGAAGGCTTTTGTCAGCACGAGCGAGAGCGGTTCGTATCGGAGCCAGTACGTCGGAAAGAACAGCTCATAAGGCAGCCGGATGCTAAGATGCGGTAAGCGGAACGTATCGGGGCTTGGATGGCGCAGGCGGTAATCGTTCATTGTAGCCCCTGTCAAAACCAAACTCACTACGCATACAACAATAGCACTCAGTGAATCCCATTTCTGATAGGTTATTCCAAGTTGAACCATCCAGCCTGCATAGGCAATGACAGGAAATAACAGGGCCGTTTGTACCGCCAGCCATAGCGTAAAGCGTGTTACGTTCGGCACGAGCCAGAAGGATTGCAGAAACAAATGCTCAGGCGCACTTAACATCTGCCGGACAAATGAGGTAGTTTTTAGCAAATACAGGCCCCACAGAACGAACACGATACCTAAAAGGAACGGCGAGCCGAGAGCTGCAGTAATGAGCGCTTTGTGTTCACGGGCACTCAGAAAGCCAAACGCCAGCAACAAGATAACCAGAAACGTACCGGCATTTTTGGCGTAAAACGGACCAACGAAAATACGGTATAAAAAAGTCAGCATTGGCTGGGTCAGTTTACGGCTGTAATAACTCCCTCACCAACTTGCCAGGCGCTGGTTAGGTCGAGGCCCGTCAGGCTGATATCCTGGTGCGACGTGAGCAGAAATGATACGTTCTGTTCGGTGCGGAGTTGCCGGATATAGTCAAACAGCTTTGCGGCTGTTGCTACGTCTACAGTCGTCAGGGGTTCGTCGAGTAATACAAGCCGGGGTTCTCCGAGCAAGGCCAGCAGTAAGGATAGTTTTTTGAGCATCCCACTCGAAAACGTACCGGTCGTTTGTGTCCAGAATTTATCTACGCCCAACGTTTCCAGCAACGTATCGACTTGACCAGTTGGCGCTTTCTTGGCCTGTCCAACGAATCCGACCAGGTCTCGGGGGGTTAGAAAGGAGGGGTAAAGTGGTTCTGCTTCAGCATAATTGACGCGAAATCGGTAGGCGACGGGGGCGTGGTTGATTTCGTACTGATTTTCCAGTAAAATTTCCCCTGAAAATGGCAACAGACCCGCTACGGTTCGAAAAAACGTGGTTTTCCCGGAGCCGTTGCCTCCCCGAAAATAATGGATACCGGGCGGCAGATGCAGTTCCGGTACCGTCAGAACAGTGCGGCCACTGTATGATTTGGTGAAATTAGTGACGGTAAGCAATGGTAACAGGAATGATGAATTATAAGTGATGAATGAGTTCTCTTGTAATGCTTAGCATTATGGGCAAAATTCATCATTCATCATTTATAATTCATCATGCCTGTTACCATTTCACACTCAACCGAACGCCACCGACGCCATTACGGGCGGGAGCTGCGTTAAAATAGCGGTTGCCAACAGCATTCAGGTCGTAACCCAGTGAGTAGGTTCGGTCCAGTAAATTGTCGCCACTGGCGTAAAGGTCAAGCCCCCAGTTTTTGCCCAGCGACCGCCGGTACCCCACCGTTGCCTGTAGCAATTGATAAGGGTCCGACAACGCGGTGTTGGCATCGTTGAGTGGAAATTCTTTCAGGAACTGGAACGTCACATGCGCATAAAATCCCGATCGGGTTTCGGCGTCCAGGCCCGTTACGTAGGTGGTTGGCGCTACGCCCGGTACCCGGTTGTTCGACAGGTCGGCTGTGCCTTGCTGGTAGTCTTTAAACCGATAATTCGTGAGCGTCAGGGTGTTCCAGAATCTGACCAGTGAGAAAAAGGAAGCCGGGGTAGCCGAAGGTGAAACGAAATCATAGGCTAACTGGGCTTCCAGACCCTGCTGATCAGTACGTCCTGCATTGACAAAGTATTCGGCCCCAGCGGCATCTGACCGACGGACAATGGTTTCGCGGAGCTGAAACTGATATACGGCAACGTCAAAACGAAGCTTGCTGTTGATCGCTAAGCCACGGACGCCCACCTCATAACTGGTGCCGCGTTCAGGGTTAAGTGTCGTATTAAAACCGCCCGCCGACGGTCGAACTTCCTGACTCGATGGGGCAGAATACCCGGTGCTGATGCTCAAAAAAGCTGATACGTTCTGGCCAAAGGTGCGGAGCAGCGAGACGCGCGGCAGCCATACCGGCGAAAAGGTTCGGGCCAGCAACGTAGCGGGCAATGCACCAACGGCCCGTGTTGGAAAGCGGGTGAAATCATAGCTAACGTTATTGCGGCTCAGACCCGCTGTCAGTCGGAAACGAGCGGGAAGTTCCGCTTCGGCCTGGGCAAAAAGTGTCGATTGCCGGGCTATTAATTCTTCGTCAGTCTGGATCGTGTCAGCGATGCCGAGCCGATTGCCAAAGTTGCGGTCTACTGTAAACGTGCGCAGAAACTCTCCTCCGAACGTAACGGTTGTTGGTAGCGGGCCATCTGGAAACCGAACTTGCGTAACGGTTCGGCCGCCAAGTCCCTGATCTGTACGTCTTTCGTAGTTGGTGATAAATGGATTGGCAAAATCGGTGGTGGAACCGAAAATGACCGTTGTATTCTGAATTCGGTCGTTCCACTTATACTCGTGCGAAAGCCCCAGGTAACCTACTTTCTGATAGATGCCCGCCTGTTGGGCGGCACTGCTCGGCAGCGTTGCGGTGGCCGGTCGCGACGCGCGTGGGTTTGCTCTGAACTGGGCTTCGGTCAGGCCGCCGGGTGTTTGATAATGCAAATCTGAATATAAGGCCAGCACGGACACCGTCCGTTTTGGACTAACTGAAAATGAACCGATCAAGCTCAGATTGTCGCGCACTACGGCACTCTGGTCCCGATAGCCATCCGACTGCAAATGATTATAGGTAAGCGAAATAGCGGAGTTGTTCTTGCCGGTTTGCACCGAGATTCCATTGCCATACAGGCCGTAACTTCCCCCCAACGCCGACACTTCGACACTGCTTTTATTGGCCGGAACGGCCAGTCCACTAAATAGAATCGTTCCGCCCGTTCCGGCGCCGTACAAACTCCCTGAGGGGCCTTTGATGACCTCGATTCGGCCCAGCGCCCGCACGTCCAGCGCATTAAGGGGTGTGTTGCCGCCCGCGTCTGTAAGTGGTAATTCATTCCAGTAGGTCTTAATGTTCCGTACCCCAAACGGCGAACGTATCGCGCTGCCCCGGATGGCCAGTCGGTAACTCCCCGGCGACCGCTCATCGGCCCGAACACCTGGCAACGTATTGAGCGCGGGTACGAGCGTGGGAATGCCAAACCGCTGGTTCAAATCCCGCCGGGTAAGCAACCCGACCGAAGCGGGCGTTTCCAGTAACCGCCGATTGGTGGCGTACCCCCGCACAACGACCTCGCTGAGCTGGAGCGTGTCATCTAAAGAGGTTGGGGTAGGGGTTTGGGCGAGAAGAACCGTTGAGGAAGCTCCAAGGATTGAAGTAGCTAATAGTAAAAGTACGTTGCGCATGTAATTTCAGGAATGTCTGTAAAAGTACAACGTAGCGTTATGGAGTTGGCAATTTGACCCGATATAATCCGAACGGATAGCTAACTTTATCTTCGCCGTTATTGTAGCGTTTGGTACGGTGAATCTGGGCGGCCGTTACGTAGAGATACCCATCGGAGCCAATGCCGAAACTGTCTGGCCATAGTAGTCGATCGTCCTGCACCAACGTTTTAAGCTGGCGGGCGGGCGTAAAATAACGTATTGATTTGTCTGGCGAATCGGTCAGGTAAACGTTGCCAGCTTTATCCGCGATCATGCCGTGCGAGACGCCCGTTTCACCCATCGTCTCTACGTGCGAGACCAGTTCAGCGGGGTTGAGGGCCGGGTTCGCCAGGTACTCGGTGGCGATACGAAACAGTTTGGTTTGCGTAATCGGTCGAAAGTAGAGGTACTTAAAATCGTGAGTCAGGGCAATGCCGTTGACGTTACTCTTGAATGGGTTTCCCTTGCTGTCGCGCACCTCTTTATTGTCGATGTTCAGCACAAAAGTCGGATCAGCTTTTGTGGATTTATCATTCTCCAGCACCGTCCGGCTTTTGCCCGACGCCAGATCCAGCACAACGATGGCGCCCCGCCCTGGGTCCGATAAATAGGCTAACTGCCGACGCGTGTCGATCTGTACATCATTCAGCCCCGTACGGTCGCGGGGTAAATCCTCGAAGCGATAGATTTTCTCCACTTTATTAGTAGCTAGGTTGATTTTCAGGAGTTTAATGCCGTTGGGCATGGCCTTCATGCCCGCAGGGCTGGCCGGGTCAAGTACCCAGAGCGCATTGGTCTGATCGACGAAGAGTGCCTGAACATTGATGAATCGATGCTGCGGATTCAGGGAATCCCATTGATTCCATTCGGCATTGGGGTAAGGGCGTCGCGTTCCCTTACCAGCTTTCCGGTCAATAATTTCCACCAGGCCGTAATCGTAATTTTCCGGGTTTTTTGGAAACGTAACAAAAACTCGGTTTTCGGCCGAGACACCAAGGCCGATGGGTTGATGTTTGCCAAACTCGACCACTGTTTCCAGCTTCGGCGATTGAGTCGGTTGCGCCTTGACAATCAGGCTGATACAGAGGAAGAACGTAGTGACGAATAGTACTTTCATAAGAAAAATAGCGTCGGAGGTACAGGTATAACGCCTGATGCTGGATAGAGTTTACACGCGTTAATAACATCTGTCACACAAAAGGAAGCGGCCATAAGCAAAGGTCTTCCAACAACCTTTTAGGCCATCTTCGCCCGTTGCTCTTTCCTGCTTCCTCCCTTTTTACCTATCTTTGCCCGCAAAATTTCCCTTCATGACATCGCAAACCAAGTATAAACGCATCCTGCTCAAATTGAGTGGGGAGGCTTTGGCTGGGCCTACCGGCTACCACATTGACCCCGCCGTACTGGAACAGTACAGCAAAGAGATTAAGAAAGTAGTCGACATGGGTGTACAGGTAGCTATCGTTATTGGCGGTGGCAACATCTTCCGGGGTGTTTCGGGCGAACGCTCGGGTATCGACCGCGTCCAGGGCGACTACATGGGTATGCTCGCAACGGTCATCAATGCCATGGCCATCCAGAGTTCGCTCGAAAAGCACGGCATGTACACGCGTGTGATGTCGGCCATTAAAATGGAACAGGTTTGTGAGCCTTACGTACGTCGTCGGGCTGTACGACACCTCGAAAAAGGCCGGGTCGTTATCTTTGGGGCGGGGATGGGTAACCCTTATTTCACAACGGATTCGACGGCGGCTCTGCGGGCTATTGAAATTGAAGCCGATGCCGTGCTGAAGGGCACCAAGGTAGACGGTGTTTATACCGCCGACCCCATGAAGGATAAAACAGCCACGCGGTATACCTGCATTACCTTCGACGACGTTTACGAGAAGAAACTAAGTGTTATGGACCTGACCGCTTTCACACTTTGTCAGGAAAACAATTTGCCAATTATTGTTTTTAACATGAATCAGGGTGGAAGTCTGGTAAGACTGATTCAGGGTGAAGACGTTGGTACGTTGATTTCATCCGAATGCGCGTCGGAGTCTGCGTAAAAATTTGTCATGCTGGAACCGCAAAGGCGGTCCGTACCAGCCCGGTGCCGAAGGAAGCATCTTCGGTAGCCTTGGTTCATTAGTGACTAAAAATAGCTGAAAGAAGATGCTTCCTTCGTCAGCATGACAAATTAAAAAAATGGAAGAGATCGAGCTGTTTCTCGACGATGCAAAAGACACGATGGAAAAGGCACTTAAGCACTTGTCCATTGAATTAACCAAAATTCGTGCCGGTAAGGCCAACGCTGGCATGCTTGATGGAATTCAGGTCGAATATTACGGGATGCCCTCGCAGTTGCATACAGTAGCTTCCATCAACACACCCGACGCTCGTACCATTGTGATCAAGCCTTTTGAAAAGAAACTCATTGGCGAGGTAGAAAAGGCGATCCGTAATTCCAACCTTGGCCTCAACCCCAACAACGACGGTGAGCAGATTCGGTTGAGTATCCCGCCCATGACCGAAGAACGTCGTCGTGATCTGGTGAAGAAGGTGAAGCAGGAGGCCGAAACGGCTAAAGTCAATATTCGTAACATCCGTAAAGCCACCAACGATGATATTCGCAAACTGGTGAAAGACGGCGTATCGGAAGATGCGGTGAAAGTGGGTGAAGAGCGTGTTCAGAAATTAACCGATGCGTTCATCGCCCGGGTTGACGAGACGTTTGTGGCCAAGGAGCGGGATATTTTAGTGGTGTAATGCCTTGCAAATCAACAAAATACGACTGGCGATGAAGATAGCAACACTTATTGTACTTGGCGCCATCGGGTTTTGGTCGTGCGAGGGAGGAAGTTTCAAGAAAAAGAACTGTAAAAGCTGCGAAACCGTGACCACCGGTCAAAACTCGCAGCCAACGCGCATCACAAATGATGTTTGTGGGGACGACGAAGTGGCCGCGCATATTGTAGCTAACACGACCAGTAATAGCAGCGTAACCGTTGTCACTACGTGCAAATGATCTCTGTAATGTGTGGTATCGATACCACTTATTTGTTGACTACACAAACGCCGATCCTGTCAAGGGTCGGCGTTTGTGTGTAAGTAAGGTTTTCGAGATGTCAAGGCTGCTTATGCCATAGGATACCTCCCAAATGATGATTGTGACGGCTTTTGACACCGATTTCTATATTTTGGTTAGTCAAATTATTACCTTGCAATACCCAAGTCATTGGGCTAGATAAACTATTGGAATCCCGGTTGGCATGTGCTGGCCGGGATTTTTCGTTCCCATTTCGTATAAATTTCCAGCTAAGTAACTGGTTGAATCAAGTCCGCCTATTTTTGTCTTTGAGTGGATCTCACCTGCACTGTTTCACCTGTAACGAGATCATTTAATGACATGTACTCGCATTGCGCATTTTATATAGTAATCGGTGAGATATATGTAGTGCAGTAATTAGCTTAAAACAGCCCTATAATCCAGTGGGCGATGAAGAGTAGGAGCGTACCTGAAATAAAAAAATAAGTGTCCAGGGGTCTGGAATAAGGAGGAACGATTTTTTTTCATACGTAATAGATATATAACTAACTAAAAAGTAACAGTTATTATATGTATCTCAAATGTAACTACTAGTAGACCTTCAGTAAATGGTTATTTGTTGAAGGGTAGCCTATATATACAAGTGAATAGTACAATAAACCGAAGGCAGATGCTGTACGAAGTGATGTAAACTACTATCAGACGCTTATGCTGAATAATTGGCTAGATAGTGACATTTACTTCGTGGCTTAGCTTACGTTGATTGAATTAGTTTTTAATCGTTAATTATGCGGTATCTTCCCTGTCGTAGCGATTCAGGGATCAGACGTAATTGGGGAATAAAGCGTTAAGGTCAGTATGAAGGCAAGTAAATTTCTTTTTGGGCAGTGGGTTACGTTAATCGCCATCCTGCATTCGGTCGAAGCACAGCCGTATCGTTATTCGATAGTAGAGGGGCCTAATAATACGCAGGTCATTAAAAAAGAATCGAAACCCAACTCCAATGTCTTTGACCAGGTAGTCAGCACCCTGCCGTCAGACGCTGTGCAGGGACGATCGGGTGGGCGCTCGTTATTACCCTATGCACCAGAACCGAAAGGCCAGATTAATATGACACAGTTCGGTACGGGAAAGTATTTCTCGCCAAACTTTCATTTCTGCATTGACATACTGGGAAATAAATCGGTGACGGAGCGAAAGGCAGTGGGTATCAATACGTTCACAAACTGGTCGGTTAAGCCTGAACATAAATCGCAACTGGTTTTTGGCGATGAGATGCACTATGCTACCGAGAATTTCCTGGGAGATATGCGCAATGCGAACTTCTATTTCAACTCCTTACAATCGTTTTTTAATTTTGTCTGGGGAGCCGTTCCCGCCATGGGGTATGGTGGGTGGGCCAATACAAAGTACCTTGTCTACGACATAGAAAGTAGCCTCTGGCTCAATGCCGGTAACCGGGAAGAAGGTCCATTACCTGGCTGGACTGATGCGGGCTTTTTCTCAAAACAGGGAAGCAGTAATGGCAATTGGCACGATATCAAGAAGCGGCTTATTCAGTTAGAAGGATCAAAGGAAACAATTACGATTGAGCAACTGGCGGCACGTGGGCAAGCGGCCTGGATGAACGAGATGTTCGTTCGCCGGGCTAACCGACTTACCTTACTCCTGGAAATTGCTCGCCGGAAAGGAAAACCCGGTAGTAAAGTCGCGTTAGGCGCTTCGATGGCGCAGGGTGAACCCCGCGTAGACGTTGAGAAGGAAAACGCATTGTTTCTGGAGGGAATTTGCGTTGTGTCGCATATCGGCGGTGACAGCCAGGGAAATCTTACGCTCAACAAACCGGGAGGAGGTACTGAAACCTTTCGGTTCAATGGTGGATTTTACGATCACGAAGATTTTGATCAGGGCTATTGGTATCGGGGGGATCCCGATATGGACGAGTGGGATAAGGATGATATCTTCAAAAAGAAAAAAGCTGGAACGCAAACGTATCCGTATATCTGGAGTAAAATTAAGCCCCGTCACATGGTGGGCGATGAGAAGGGATATATTCAGGAAAACCGACGGCTGATGCGGCTTAGAAATGGCAAGGTACGTCCGATTTGGCGTCAGATCGAGCCGTTCTATGAAGGAGACTGGCACGCGCCGTTCGCAGAGGTTCAGAATATTCGCCGTTACGGAAATGATAACTTCCGGGATACGCCAAAACTCTGGCAACCTCCCTACGAACAGTATTCGCGCTACGTGGTCACGCGGTTTTTCGCGGGCGACGAACCCGACTGGGGGTTTTATCTCTTCCCTACTGATCCGCCCGACATTACCAAAGACCTGAGCAATCCGGCAGATCCCGATACAAAGGCTTACTATAATTTCTATCAGCACCCGGTTTCAGCCATGCTCCAGGCGCGCGCTGATTTGCAGCCTTACGAGACGTATTATCCAGGCAGTACATTGGTTGAAGACCCGGAGGTACAGGTTAATCAGACGGGTAGTTTTGTGGCGTATAATGGCGTGGCTGCGGTAAACAATAATGGTGGAGTTCATGGGCCCAAACGACCCGCCTATATGCTGCGTTACAAAGCTGTTCCGGGTGGCTGGCGTGTGCTGATCATGGGCGGTATGGTGCAGAACTGGGGCGAAGAACGTATCGATATTGTGCGCGTACCGGGTGGCGGATTAAACGCTAATCAGTTCAAGGTTAAGCTACGGGGTCCGGCGGCCCAGGTCTACGAGTTTATAGTCAAGTCGGCCGATCGTAATCAAACTTACGAAGCGTTGCCTGCTGCGCAATCTGCCTGGGAAAAGCCCGGCTATGCGGGACGAGTAGGCGCCCTGCCGAGCAATTAACGTAACGCAGGTTGCTTGCGTAGTGTACAAAACTAAAAAGCCGGTCATATTTCGATGTGACCGGCTTTTTGGTTTTAAGCTGCTTCTTCATGAGCAGTCGAGACGTTTAAGTCGTATACTTTAAGCAGGTTAGTCAGCTCGTTTCAACTACAAAATTTGCCGCTACATGATTGACTTCCGGGATAATAAGGATCGAACGCATCGAACACGATACGAAATAATCGAACAAGCCCGGCACATTGGTCGGGCTTGTTCACTTATATTCATCATAGGTTGGTAAATGCTAGGTCGTATGTCGAATCGCGGCCTTCAGATAATCGAGGGCGGTTCGGCTGATGATTTGCTCATCCACATCAGATGTGCGCTCGCCCCGATGTTCGTAAGGCCATACCTCCCCCGTGAGCGCGTCGAAAATCCCGTAGGGAACCAGATCGTATTCTTCGTAACCCCAGAACAAAAAATCATATGCGTCGGAGGTGCTGTCGAACCCCACGGCGTAGCCAATTTCCTGCTGAGCGAAAACAACGATGTAGCGCATATCACTATATACGCGAAGAGCGGCATTACGGTTGCGTCGTTCCTTTTTTTGTTAGGTAATTCCCTACCAACAATCGCATGCCTAGTCTATCCGTTTTACCACAAAGCCGTATCTTTGGACTACGTATTGTCTTTGTTATATGAATCAACCAACCCTGTTCCAACGTCTACGCCCGCACCTGATTGCGGTGCTGGGGCTGCTCGTGCTGGCCATTATTTACTTCTCGCCGGTGCTTTCGGGCAAAACACTCTCCATGTCCGATGTGCAGCAGAGCATGGCCTCCGCCCAGGAAATTCGTGATTTTGCCAGGCAAACGGGCGAAAAGCCACTCTGGACGGATGCTGTTTTCAGCGGTATGCCGGCCTACATGATTGACTTTAATTATCCCTATATTTTTGTTTACAAGGCTGTTATGGCGGTAGTTAGCCTGCTTCCCAATACAGCGAGCGTGGTGTTTGTCGTCATGCTCTGCGCCTATGTGCTACTGGTTGTACTGGGATGTAATCCGTGGCTATCGTCTTTAGGGGCAGCGGCTTATGGCTTCGGTACACTGGGTATCGTTAGTCTGGAGGCCGGTCACATTTCCAAGCTCTATGCTATGGGCTTTGGGGCGGGTTTGCTGGCAGGCGTAATACTGGCGCTACGGGGTCGTTACTGGCTTGGTGCTGCGGTAACGGGCCTGTTTTTGAGTTTAGAGTTCGGAGCCAACCACATCCAGATTACGTATTATCTGTTTCTGACCATTGGGCTGTATGTGCTCATTGAGGGTATTGCACTGATTCGGGCGGGAAAGACAACCCAACTGGCCCTGGGTCTGGCAACGCTGGCCGTGGCGGGTGCCTTGGCGGCCGGAAGCTTCGGCAAGCGGTTGCTGGTGCTTAATCAATACACCAAAGAAACAATCCGCGGTACGTCGGAGCTAACGGCCAAAACGACTAATCCCGATGGGAAATCCGCCAGTAGCGAATCGAAAGGTGGATTGGATAAAGACTACGCGTTCACGTATAGTTATGGTAAGGCCGAAACCTTAACGCTACTCATACCCAATGCATTTGGGGGCGCTTCGGGTGGTGGCCTGGGTACTGATTCCGAATTTTACAAAGCCATGACGAGCCGAGGGGTTGACCCCGCGGCTGCCAAGCAGATGGCCGAACTGGGTGCGCCAACGTACTGGGGCGATCAGCCGATGGTGGGCGGTCCTGCCTACGCGGGTGCGGCCCTGATCTTCCTGTTTGTATTGGGTATGTTCGTGATTCGAACCCCGATCCGGTGGTGGCTGCTGAGTGCCACGGTGTTCATGATCATGCTGGCGTGGGGTAAAAACCTGCTGGCATTCAACGGATTCCTGTTTGATTTTTTGCCCTACCTGAACAAGTTTCGGGCCATGACAATGGCGCTCTGCCTGGCGCAGTTATTCCTGGGTATCGGAGCGGCACTGGGCATACAAACGATTGTAAACCAGAAATTAACGTTCGCGCAATTGCGGCAGCCGTTGCTCATCAGTTTCGGCCTGACAGGCGGTTCGGCCTTACTACTGGCCTTGCTGGGTAGTGCGTTCTTTAGCTTTCAGACACCCGTTGACCTCGACCGGCTAGCGTCCTATTTTGGGGAAGCGGCCAAAGACTTCCAGACGGCGCTCATCAGCGACCGGCAGAGTATGCTACGTAGTGATGCCTTTCGTTCATTGATCCTGATCCTGATCACGGCAGGGGCTCTTTGGGCGTTTATAACCGGCAAAATCAAATCCGGTATTTTCTATCCCGTGTTGCTGGCCGTCGTTATTTTCGACCTGTTTGGCGTAGATAAGCGGTTCCTGAATAACGCTGATTTCATTACCAAAACACAGGCCAGCCAGATTTTTGAGCCGACGGCCGCCGACCAGCAGATTTTACAGGATAAATCGCTGGGCTACCGCGTGTTCGATCAGTCGGGTGGCTCGTTCATGGAAACCAACCGGACGTCGTATTTCCACCGGTCAATTGGCGGCTACAATACGACCCGCTTACGGCGCTACAACGAACTAATCAACTTCGCCTTCCAGAGTAATACACACCCGATCCTGAATATGCTGAATGCGAAATACGTGATTCAGGCGGGGCAGCCTGACCCCGCAAATCCGCAACAGCAAACGGGACCCGTTGCGTTACCCAATCCTGAAGTGATGGGCGCGGCCTGGTTTGTCGGAACGGTGCAGCAGGTAGGCAATGCCGATGAAGAAATGGCGGCCATGAAGACGCTGAACCCACGCGATTCGGCGGTAGTTGACAAACGGTTTGCGGCCGAGCTAAATGGCTTGCCGGGTACCCTGGACCATACGGGCAGCACGATCCAACTCACGAGCTATAGACCCGATAAACTGATTTATCAGGCCAACGCGGTTAAAGATGGCCTGGTGGTTTTCTCCGAAGTGTATTACCGGGGGCATGAAGACTGGCAGGCTTTTATCGACGGCAAACCAGCCCCACACCTACGCGCCGACTACGTATTGCGGGCCATGAAAGTTCCGGCCGGTAAACACACCATTGAGTTCAAGTTCGATCCGCCCCTGGCGCACACCGGCGACACGATTGATCTGATTTGCAATGTATTGCTGATTGCCCTGATTGGTTTTGTTGGCTTCCGTGAAGGGCGTAGTCCGCGTTCCGAATCAACACCTGCGTCGCCCGTTGTCCCTGTGGCTCCAGACGTACTGAAACCGGACACAAAAGGAGCAAAAGTAAAAACGCGCTAGAAGAGTAGATTACAAAGCAAAACGCGTCGCCATCAATCAGATGGCGACGCGTTTTGCTTTGTAACGAATCAGTCTTTTGGTTTTGTCTCCGGTATAGAGACGATCAGCTTTCTGGTTGGGTGAGGACGGCTAAGCCCGTATGAACTCCTTGCAATTTTTCCTTTGCGGGTTTTTATATCGCCTTTGCCCATGATCGAAGATTCGTTTAGTTATCTAGGTAGTACAGATAAAAGACTGTATTTGTTCAGTTTACTTACTTCAAGGATCGGGCCTTCACACCGGCAGCCGTAATTTTAACGGGTTTGATGGTGCCATTGGCATCGAAATACATTCGGTCAATGCAGGTTTCGCGGTGATTGCCATCCGTTTCGCCCAGTGGACGACGGTGGTAAACGATGTACCATTCGTCGGTGCCGGGTACCTTAATAACCGAATGATGGCCCGCGCCGGTTGCTACGGTCGGGTCTTGCTGGAGAATTTTACCCACCCGCTCAAACGGCCCGAATGGCGATTTAGATACGGCATAAGCTACTGAGTAATCGGGGCCGGTCCAGCCGCCTTCCGACCACATGAAGTAATATTGGCCATTGCGAACAAACATGATTGGGCCTTCCACGTAGTTTTTGGGCGTAATCTCCCGATACGTAGCGCCGTCGGCAAAGGGGAGAAAGCCGGTAAAATCATCGTTCAGTTGGGCGATGTTGCAATGGCTCCAGCCGCCATAAATCAAATAATATTTCCCATCCTGGTCTTTGAAAACAAACTGGTCGATAGGCTGGGCACCGTTGTGAATCTGACCTACCAACGGTTTGCCTAAATAATCGCGGAAAGGACCC
Source organism: Spirosoma jeollabukense (assembly GCF_054777855.1). Taxonomy (NCBI): domain Bacteria; kingdom Pseudomonadati; phylum Bacteroidota; class Cytophagia; order Cytophagales; family Cytophagaceae; genus Spirosoma; species Spirosoma jeollabukense. The sequence goes on along the minus strand of NZ_BAAHAD010000001.1, from coordinate 250,137 downwards.
GCCGGATTATCAGCCACGGCTACGCCAATGCCGCCCACTTCTTTCTTGCCGTCATGAATGTCGTTGGCGCCGAAGAACAAATAATACTTACCACCTTTTTCGATTATAGCTGGAGCCCACATGGCTTTTTTTGCCCATTTTACCGCCGTAGAATCCAGAATGCGGCTGTGTTTGGTCCAGGTTACCAGATCCGGCGACGAAAACGCATCGAAGAAAACCTGTTGCTTGTAGGGAGCCGAAAAGGTTGGGTAAATCCAGTACTTCTTGCCAAAGATGGTTGCTTCGGGGTCAGCGTACCACCCCGGAAAGACGGGGTTATTCGCTTTTTCGGCAGTTTGAGCCAGGCCGGGAAACGTAGTGAACGCAAAAGCGGAAACGGCGAAAGCCAATCGTAAACGAGACATACAGGGAGTGAAAAGTCGGTATTGATAACAAAGCAGGACTTTCAGTTAGGCCGTGCCACGGTTCGAAACCGTGGCACGGCCTAACTGAAAGTCCTGCAAAGAAAAGTAAAAACAAAACGTATCAGGGTACTACTGAGCCAGAAAGTGAAATTGACTGGTCGCCGATTGATTGTGCGCAGCCGTCACCGACACAATTGGGCCATTTACCGCAAGCCTGTTTCCCTGATCAACGACCTAATCCGTAGATAACCGACCAAGGCGCCATACGACAGGAAAAGGCAACGAATTCCTGACAAAAAGTTTGACTAGCCTATCGGGCGGAAGGGTGAAAAAGCGAATGAAAGCCATGAGTACCGTTCTTTTTTTGTGTTGACCACGCTTTTTACCTGTTCCAAAGAAAGTGATACTGTAATTGCCGGAGCTGGCGCAACAACGGGTACACCCATGGCTAGTGACAGTACCACTACGTCGGTTTACATGCCGGAAGGGAATACGACTACGGCCGCCAGTGCGTATGATTTGCCGGCGAACTCAATACGTCTTATAAGGTGTATACGGACGGCAGCGTAACGGCACAAACCTCAATGGACTATATACGCAAGGTACGTATGTCATAGGAACCCAATCATCTACATTCACTACGAGCAGCATGGTAACGAAAGTTGGAGAAACACTGGACGGGGATAGATGACCGCTTGGGCAAAGTGCTTTTCAGGTAACGGGGCGGATCCTAATGCCTTCATAAAAAGCGTTAGTAAAAATCCAGGAAGTCATAGTCTTTCATCGTCTCACGGGAGACCTATGTAATCGCTATGGACTAAAGCATCGGCGGGGACGTGCTGAACAGATCAGCCTGACGGCCTGTACCCAAAAAGTATAAATGCCTTCCTGCATACTTCAGGCTTGTAACAAGCCTAGAATTCATACGTCCATGAAAGTCCTTCATCTACTTTTCTTTTTCTGTCCGGTTTGGCTTTTGGCTCAAACGCCCGATACCTACCCGGTTCATCCCGATGCGCAGCCACAGGAAGGAACTCCCAAAGGTGAAGTTCTTAAATTTACGTTTGAAACGTCCAAAATATTTCCCGGCACATGGCGTGAGTACTGGGTGTATGTTCCCGCCCAGTATCAGCCTTCCCAACCGGCTTGTGTGTATGTCAATCAGGACGGTATTCAGTGGCAGGCCCCTGTTGTTTTTGACAATCTGATTCATAAAAAAGAAATGCCCGTGACGATTGGAATATTCGTCATGCATGGGCGCGTCAAAGCGGCCAATGCTGACGCTGCCCTTGACCGATTCAATCGTAGTTATGAGTATGACGGATTGGGGGATAACTACGTCCGGTTTTTGCTCGAGGAGCTTCTTCCCGACGTAGAAACTAAAAAAACGGCTGACGGACGCCCCATTCGCCTGTCTCACAGGGGCAATGATCGTGCCATTGGCGGATCGAGCAGTGGGGCCGTTTGTGCGTTCACGGCCGCCTGGGAACGTCCCGATGCCTTTAGCCGGGTGTTCAGCACGATTGGTACATATGTGGGTTTGCGCGGGGCCGATCGGGATCATACACTGATACGAAAGTTTGAACCCAAACCACTACGTATTTTTCTACAGGACGGTGCCAACGACCTCAATATTTATGGGGGCGACTGGTGGATGGCGAACCAGACCATGGAACGAGCGTTGACGTTTGCGGGCTACGATGTGCAGCATGTCTGGGGGGAGGGCGGCCATAACGGCAAACACGGAACGGCCATTTTTCCGGATGCCATGCGCTACTTATGGAAAGGCTGGCCCGAGCCTATCAAAACGGGAGTGTCTAAAAATCAGATGCTTACCGATATTCTGGTGCCCAATGAAGGCTGGCAACTGGTTGGCGAAGGCTATCGACTGTCAGCAGGGCTTCGTGCTAATGCTAAAGGAGACGTTTTTTTTGAGGATGGTGCGGGCGCTAGACGATGGAAGATTGACCTGGACGGTAAACTAAACCGGGTTGATCAGACCATTGAAAAAGTTACTCCTATTGCTGGGGGGCTTACGGGAAATGGCCGTGTTGTAGACAGCCGGGGAAACGGCTACGTTACCAGCTCGTCTCCGAATGCCAATGAGCGGAGTAACGTGTGGTTGATTCGGCCCGGTGGTAAAAAAGTTAAGGTCGATACGGGCCTTATTTGGGCTAGCGGTGTAGCGCTTTCACCTGACCAAACGCTGTTATATGTTGCCGATAAACGCTCGCACTGGGTATACAGTTTTTCAATCGAGCCCGACGGGACGCTGGCGAATAAACAGAAATATTACTGGCTTCATTCGCCGGATACGGCCGACGATGCGGGTGCGGACGGAATCAAAACGGACCGCGACGGACGACTGTATGTAGCTTCACGACTGGGCATTCAGGTATGCGACCAGGCAGGACGGGTCAATGCCATCCTGCCGACTCCCAATGGAAACGTGTCTGATATCTGCTTTGGCGGAGCAAACTTCGATATTCTCTATGCGACCTGCGGTGATAACGTGTACAAACGCAAACTGAATGTCAAAGGTGCTAACGCCTGGGAAAAACCCAGCAAGCCTGTTGCACCGAAGTTATAAGTTGATTTGACAGGATTGAGCCTGCTAATCAGTGGCCTTACGAACGTTCACTTTTTTATCGATACTTGATTGTATTTAGAACTCGATGAAGAGTGGGTGAATGTTTTGATTAGGGCCAATTTTAAGTAGTAGGCTACAGCCCGTTCATGTCTTTCTTGTCAGACGAGCGGCTCAGGAAGGTATTTGCCCCGGGCTCACGACTAAAAAAATCGGTATCATGAACTATTCACGGCTCCTGCTTTGCTTTTTTGCACCCCTATTTTTTGGCCAGTTGACGGCCCAAACGCCACAACGTATCACTACGGTCAAAACCACCTATTCCAATCCACTACCCGTCCAGTTTGGTGACCCCTACGTTTTGTACACCCAGGGTACCTATTATATGTACGGAACCGGCGGTGGGGCCGATAAGGGTTTTGTCACGTATTCATCAACAGATCTGGTGAACTGGAAACCGCAGGGACAGGTATATTTTCATACGAATAAAAATGGCTGGAGCGATCCAAACGCCAAATGGGATGGTGCCTATTGGGCACCTGAGGTATATGAGGTAAAGGGAAAGTTTTACCTTTTTTACAGCGCCCAGTGGCGGAAAAACCCAACCCGGGAAGTGGAAAACTTCCGGATTGGCGTGGCCGTGGCCGATAAGCCTACCGGCCCGTTTATTGACCTGGCTACCCAACCACTTTTCGATCCGGGATACCCTGTTATTGATGCCAATGTGTTGTTTGAGCCCAGTGGCAAAGCGTATTTATACTTCTCGCGTTGCTGCTACAAACATCCGGTCAAAAGTGAAGTGGCCACATTAGCCCGGGAAAAAGGGTGGTTCAGCGAAATCGAAGAGAGCTGGGTATACGGCATCGAACTCAAACCCGATTTTTCCGGCGTCATTGGTGAACCCGTTTTACTACTACGGCCACCCGTTGCCCTCAGCGACAAACAGGCCGAATGGGAAAGTCGATCGGTTACGGCTCGCGAAGTCAACCGCCGTTGGACGGAGGGCTCGGTTACGTTCAAAAAAGGCAACACCTATTACATCATGTATTCGGCTAATCACTTCGGTGGTCAGTACTACGCCATTGGGTATGCTACGTCAAACTCGCCCTTAGGTCCGTTTAAAAAAGCAGCCAATAATCCGGTATTGCAGAAAAATACCGATCAGGGAGGAGCGGTAACGGGCACGGGGCACAACAGCATTGCTTACTCGCCGGACGGTAAAGAAATGTTCTGTGTCTACCACGCAAGGACCGAAAAAACCGGAGAAGAACGAGTGGTTTGTATTGATCGTATGGACGTGAAAAACGGAAAAATAACAATCTACGGGCCTACCACAACGCCCCAAAAGCGCCCTTCAGGTGTTGCAACGGCGGTTTATGGCCATTGATAACATTCGTTTAGATAAAGGACTCTAGGTTAAAATTTAGTAATGATGCGGCTTACAACAGTATTTATTGCCTTGCTTATTTTCTTTGGGGAAGCCCTGGCACAACCTAAAAGCGACGTAGCATCCCAGGCCGTAACCGGCCAGGAACAGCTTAAAATTGACGATACTAAAAACGTCTGGATGCTGACTTACTTTCGGCAGCGGTACCCAACCCGTATTGAGATTGATGCGAAGGGAAATACAGTTGAAGTTCCCTTACCAGATCCCATGCTGATTAATAAGTTGCACATAGCCTTATCTACGGATGGACGCCATTGGACACCGTTAAATGACAATAAACCCGTGTGGGAGCAGCATGTTCGTGATCCATACGTTCGTCGGGGGCCGGATGGGCTCTGGCGGATACTATCAACGGGTGGCGGAAGAAGTAAAGAACGGGAGAACGTGGGACCAAGCTGTCTCTATATCACCTCTAAAGATTTGATTCATTGGCAGCCTGAAGGTTCGTTGCCCTTAATGAAAGGCATACGGGATGAGTCAGGCGCCTTAGCTGGAAATATTTGGGCTCCCGAATGGTTTTACGATGCTAAAACAGGGGAGTATGTCTTACTCTGGTCGTCGTCCTTTAAAGATGCGGGCTGGAAGGAAAGTCGGCTCTGGTCCTGCAGGACACGGGATTGGAAAACATTTACACCGGCGAAAGTATTTTTTGCTCCGCCTTACTCCGTGATCGATGGAACATTGCTAGACCATGAAGGAACCTATTATCTGTTTCATAAAGAGGAGGAATTTGGCGTCAAAACGGGTGAACGGCGGGCCATTCGAGTAGCCACATCGAAAAACATTGAGGGGCCCTATAGCCTTGTGGAGGGCCCCTTGAATAAGGGACAAATTGTTCCGGTAATCACCGAAGGGCCTACGGTTATAAAAGACCCGCTCCGACCGGGTTGGTTATTGCTATATGATTATTGCATGACGAACCGTTTTGGGGCTTCCTATTCACCTGATTTAATTCACTGGACAGTGGAAGAAGATGTACGTTTCCCGTCTGAAGCCAGGCATGGTTGCGTTTCGCTATTAACCCCTGAGGAAGCCAGGACTTTACTTAAAACGTATTCAACGACTCATTGAGAAAGGCCCAATGGCCTAAAAAGTGTAAAGGGATAAGCCTTCGCCCCCATACATTTTATATATCCCCGAAACAAATGGTTTTCATAAGTGCCAAAATCTGCCACGATCTGAGAGTCAGCTAATCCGTACGTTAAAAGCTTCCATCGAATATAGACCGTGTTTTTAAATCGTTTAACGAAAAGGAGTCAACGGTTCCGACGCCGGCAAAACGGATTTTGACGCCATAAATTTTGTGAAGAGGCTGGGTGTAGCGTGTCTTGTAAACTTGTCGATTGTTAATAAAAATAACGGCCTGTTTATCGACAACCCGCAACGTCAATGTGCCGCCCGACCGCAAATCAGCACCCATAAAACTCAAATCGTCGCGCTGTCCGCTTTTCTGAATATCAGAATTCTGGATCAGAATCCAGTGTGCACAACCCGGTCTCATCACTTCAAACATGTGCTGTGACGATTCCCCCCATACCGTAATACCGACCTGCGAGCAGCGAACCCCCGCTCTATCCAGAGAGGTCTTTATACGGGTCGTTAGTTCAAAATTATCGCCATCAATCTGAGTTGGATGGCTATTGATAAACTCCATAAAAAACGTGCGGTTCGTGTCAATACCGGCGCGGGCGGCTTCGGGGGCGCTAACACTCCGGCGTCCTTTGGTGAATAAATGCTCAACCTCAATCGGGTAAACCCGACTGGTATCGTGCATCATGTTGGCCGTAACCGTCCAGCCTTTCGTCTGCAAGTAGACAGTTGACGTATCAATATTTACGCCGTCCCGTTGCAGGATGGCAAAATAACGGCCCGGCCGTTCATAATAGTGCGTGGCAATGCTGTCGGTAGCGTTAAGATGTTCCCGTTTGCCATCGCCAAACAGAATCGAATACGTGCCTGTTTCGACTTTTGAACCTGGGTGTTTGAGTTGAAATACGGCTGAATGCGGGTTTTCCCCAAGCGGATTTCGACAGATGAGCTGAGTTGATTTGCGACCTGTGCTTCGCTGCTGTATGAGCAGTATGACGATAGTGAGCAAAATAGCGCCACCAATCAATAAAGGCAGTCGCCGGTTACGCTTCGTTCTGCCCCCCAAAGTGAGAACAGATGAATTGACAGGTGTAATTAACGGAGGTTGGGCCTCCTCCGGCCTAAATTCATCGGGTATCCGCCCGGCATGCCGGGTCGTCCATTCCTGCACTTTCACAAAATGATCCCAGTCGGGGTGTCCGATGTAAGTAGCCAGCGCGTCCCGGGTGGCCTTCTGGGGGTAATACCGGGAATCGGTTTTGATTTTACCAAAAATACGTTTCAGCGTATTCGGGCTAATCCGTACACGCGTCTGCTTAAAAAGGATATGACTCAGGCTAACGTAGTCGCTGTTCGTCCACGTGTCCCAGTCGGGCTTGCCATAAGTTTCGCTAACCCGTCGACAGCTACTATCTAAAAGCGCAAAGACTTCGGCTTTTCCGGGTTGTCCATTCTCGGTGATCATTCAAGGTAACGATCTGTCAACCAGTAAGTTGAATTGTCCAAAATTTTGGCAAGCAAAATGGTCAGGCACCTCCTGCCATCGTCGTATAATGCAAAATTACCTTTGTATACTCGCATTTGGTGTAAGTATCACTCGGGAACACTAGTCCTTTACTCTATAAATATCTCAATAATATGCGACAAAAGCGTTTACTGTACTACGTCGTTTTGTTCGGGTCTCTGTTGCCGCTGTTGACGCAGGGTCAGCAGCGGTTTGGTTTTGGTCCAGGCAAAACGTCAAAAGGTCTTCTTAGTGCCAGCGCCATCGTTGACCGCGCGAAACAGGTGCCTGGAAAAGACCTGTCCCAAGCTGCAAAGAGCACTCAGATTCAGGCAGAGGATCGGCTTATCACAGGGACCATCACCGACGAAAAAGGAGCTACGCTTCCGGGTGTGAGTGTTCTGCTTAAAGGAGCCGCGACGAGTCGGCAACGTGGCGTCGTTACGGATGCCAAAGGCATGTTCCAGTTAGCCGTACCCGATGGCGCCACGCTTGTTGTGAGCTTTGTTGGCTATTTGACCCAGGAAATAGCGGTTGGCAGTCGGTCGACTATTAACATTCAACTCGCCCCCGATACGAAAGCGCTGGAAGAAGTTATTGTGGTAGGATATGGCACACAGCGAAAAATTGAAACGACAGGGGCCATCGCTTCTGTCAAAGCTGCCGATTTGTTGCAAACACCTGTTGCAAACGTAGCGCAGGGGTTACAGGCTCGGGTAGCTGGCGTGCAGATCACGCAGAATTCAGGCGCTCCGGGTGGTAATGTCAGCGTTCGTATCCGGGGGACAAACTCGATTAATGGCAGCTCCGAGCCGTTGTATGTCATTGACGGTATTCAGATTGCGAACACAGGGGGCATCACCGACGTAAGTCCGCTTTCCCAGATCAATCCGAATGACATCGAATCGATTGAAGTATTGAAAGACGCTTCATCGACAGCCATTTACGGCGCAAGGGCAGCCAACGGCGTTGTTCTGATCACGACCAAGCGCGGCAAAGATGGGGCGACCCGTGTTAGTTATGACGGTTACGGCGGTGTACAGCAGGTTAACAAAACGCTGGACGTACTGAACGCCCGGCAGTTTGCCCAGCTCGAAAATGAGGTCTACAAACGATCGATCTATGCTGACCCGACGACCCTTGGTGAAGGCACCAACTGGCAGAATCTGATTTTCCGGAAAGCACCTATCCAGAGCCATCAGCTTTCGGTTACGGGAGGTAATCAGAAAACACAATTAGCCCTGTCCCTGAATTACTTCAATCAGGATGGGATAATCAGAAACTCAAGTTTCGATCGCTACTCATTTCGCTCCAACATCGACCATAGATTGACTGATCGGGTGAAGATTGGCACCAGTTTGTACTATGGCTATTCGGTTAGTAATGGCGTGAGTGTGGGCGGAACGGGTTCCGACGTAACCAGCAGCCGGGCGGGTGTACTCGGAGCGGCTGTGGCGGCTCCACCAACGCTGGTGCCTTATCGGGCCGATGGCAGCGTGTATCCGTTTCAGGACCAGATGAATGGGCAATATCAGGAAGTAACCAACCCGCTCAACTTCATCACGCCCATCAACCGACAAACGAGCCAGCGGATTTTGGCCAATATCTACGTTGACTTTTCGCTGTTCAAAGGTTTCACGTACCGGCCTAGTTTCAACGTCGATCTGGGCAACACGCTATCTGAATTTTACTCGCCGTTGTCGCTCCTGAGTCAGTCGCAGTTAGCGTCAGGAGGTGGTAGTGCATCGAATATTAGCGCTTATGCCCGGACGCTCCTGCACGAAAGTATTTTTACGTACCGGACCCGTCTGGCGGAGCATCATACCCTGGCGGCTACCGCAGTTCTAGCCACCCAGGCCAATGTAAATCAGAGCTACACGCAGACCGCGACTAACTTTCCGAACGACATTACCGAAAATAATTCCGTTGGCCTGGCGGTGAACCAGCGCCTGAGCAGCGAAAAAAGCAAATCCAGACTGGACTCGTACCTGGGACGTATCAACTACGGCTACAAAGACAAATACTTCCTGGATTTGACGGCACGGGTCGATGGGTCCAGCAAATTTGGCGAGAACAATAAATACGGCTTTTTTCCGGCTATCGCCGGTGCCTGGCGCCTTGTGGAAGAGCCCTTTATGAAGTCGGTTTCAGCTATTTCTGATCTGAAACTACGTGGTAGCTGGGGCATTACCGGCAACGCGGGGGCCATTGATCCCTACAAATCGCTGGCTACCGTTAGCGCGTCGGGTCTGAACTATAATTACAATCACAACCCGGTCACCGGCATCAATCCTATCGCCATTCCGAACCCGGATCTGAAATGGGAACGCTCTACGCAGGTCGATGTGGGGCTTGATGTCAGTTTGTTTAATAACCGCCTATCGATTGTGGCCGATTATTATAACAAACGCACTGATAACCTCTTGTTCGAGAAAGTATTACCCATGTCATCGGGCTATACGTTCATCACTGGTAACTTTGGGTCAATCCAGAACAGGGGCGTTGAGCTGGCCGTCAACGGCCGTATTCTGCCCGGTGGTAAACGAGGGCTTCAATGGGACGCGTCGGCAAATATCACGTTCAACAAAAACGAAGTGCTGGCCCTCGACGGCATTCTGGATGAATTACCTCGCTCGGCGTTTGCGCTGCTCAAAATCGGGTATCCGATGGGCCTTTACCGGACTTATATTTTCGACGGAATCAGTCAAACCGGAGAGACAGTTCTACCCGGCTATGACGGACGTATTGGTGGCCAAAAGGTGAAAGACGTCAACGGGGATGGCACGATCACGGCAGCTGACCAGCTCATCGTGGGCAACTCCCAACCGAAATACACGGTTGGTTTCTCGTCTTCATTCCGCTATCGGGGCTTCGACCTGAATATGTTTGTACAGGGCGTGCAGGGAAACAAACTCATGAATCTGTTCCGCTATACCTTCGAAACGGCGCTTGGTCAGCAGAATGTACTGGCGGGGATGGCCAATCGCTGGTCGGCGACGAACCCGAACAATGAGTATTCCAGCGGATTTCAGGGCGGGCGATTGCCTATTTCAGATCGATACGTGGAGGATGCGTCCTTTGTTCGGCTGAAAAATGTGTCGTTGGGCTACACCCTGCCTAAAATTAAAGGCATCAACCAGATTCGGGTTTATGTCAGCGCCAACAACGCGTTCACCATCACCAACTATACGGGTTTCGATCCGGAAGTGAACAATTTCGGGAATGCCACGACGCAGTTTGTCGACAACGGTACGTATCCAATTGCCCGGTCGTTTCTGGGCGGTCTTCAAATCACTTTATAAACCGGGATTTTTTTTGATTTGAGTGATTACACTGATTTTGTTTTCAGAAAACTGAACTCAAAAATCATAGTCGGTCAATTAAATCAGACTAATTCCGCCGGGCCGCCGATGCGGTTCTGACAACCTCTCGAATACCATGAAGAAACAAATTCTGCTGCTGATGGCTATGTCGGGCCTGACGATCTCGTGCAGCAAACTAGATGAAACGGTGTATTCATCCATTTTTACGACCAATTTCTACAAAACAGTGTCCGATGCCGAAGCGGGAATTGCATCCTCGGCGGGTTCACTCATCAACCTGTATGGCTTTCCGTTAGTGGCCGTGTCTGATTTCGCGGCCGATCAGGCGTATCCGCGTGCCGTGGTGGGCCGGAATACCATTACGCTGTTTTCCTACGATCCGTATTACACCGCCCAACGGAACTCGGGACGCCATGAAACCGAAGGGCCACAGGGTGTCTGGCGCTTTAGCTACAAGGGTATCGAAAACGCCAACTGGGTGATTGAGAAGGTTCCTGCCATTCCAATGGATGCCTCGCGCCGGACAGAAATCGTTGCTGAAGCCTATGCCTTACGAGGCTTATATCACTGGACGCTTACGAAAACGTTTAACGAGATTCCAGTGAAGACAAAAGCCAGCTCCAGTGAAGCCGAAGCGCTCATCACCAAAAGTTCACGGGCCGACATCTATAAGCAGATTTACAGCGATTTAGACCAGGCTATTGCCGGGTTACCATCTTACTCAGCCAGTTTGGTAAAAGGTCGACCTTCCAAAGAAGCGATTCAGGGGCTCTATGCCAAAGTGGCGTTGTACAACGAAGACTGGACAAAGGCGTTGCAGATGGCGCAGGCAACGATCAATTCAGGCAAGTATTCGCTAATGCCGAACGTACTGGATGTGTTCGATGTGGACAAAGAAGATGCGGCCCGTATCGAGAATATGTGGGCCGTTGAAGCAGATCGGGTAACGCCCAGCCGCTGGTTGACCGTCATGGGTATTGCTGGCCCCCGCAACAGCTCTGGCCCGGATTATGCCAAAGTCTCCTTCGGTTCCTGGTTTGCTTATCAGAATTTCTTCAACTCGTTTTCACCCAGCGACAAACGACGACAGCTCTTGGATACGACGTATCGTGATGTGTCGGGCAAGATCGTTCCGCAACGGGATATCACGCCTGTGACGCCCAAAGGAGTTTTGATTCGTAAATACCGCGACCCAAATTCCATCGCCGAAGCCAACAACTGCAATTTTCCCATTATCCGGCTGGCCGACGTGTATCTGGTTGCCGCCGAAGCCGAAGCTCGGCAGAATGGAGCAACAGCCGCAGCCTACGGGTACATCAACACGGTTCGGAAGCGGGCGGGGTTAGGCGACCTGACTCCGGGCCTGAGCAAAGACGCGTTCATTGATGCTGTTTTGCAGGAGCGTTCGTGGGAGCTGTTTGCTGAGGCTGACCGCTGGTTCGATCTAACCCGGACGAACACGTTCCTGACCGTAATTCCTAAAGCGGTAAACGATGTGTATCCCACTCGTACGCCACAGGCCAAGCACCGGTATTATCCCATTCCACTGGAAGAAATTCAGGCCAATCCGAAGTTAACACAGAATCCTGGCTGGGAGTAGATCGACTCCGGCTACTGTCCCGTAATCAACTTATTTTTAATGCAATGAAAAAGATTTTTCTTTCGGTTGGCCTGATTGGATGGCTGCTTGCACACGGTAATTTAGGCGTCGCTCAGTCTAAAAAGGTGCCGTCCTACAGCGGAATTTACCCGCAGTTGGCCATGTATAATAATGAAGGTGAATGTGGCACGGGGGCCGTTGTTCCTTGGGCGGGTAATCTCTGGGTTGTCACCTATGGACCCCATTTGCCGTTCGGATCGTCCGATAAATTATACGAAATAACCTCTGATAAAAAGCAGATCGTCCGGGCTGAAAGCATTGGGGGCACCCCCGCCAACCGAATGATTCATCCCGAAAGTAATCAGCTATTCATTGGCCCTTATGCTATTGACAGTAAGGCACATGTTCGGGTTATTCCGTACAAAACGATGCCTGGGCGTCATACGGGGAATGCGCGCCATCTGACCGATCCGAAAGGAAAAATCTACTACGGAACGATGGAAGAAGGGTTTTACGAAGTGGACGTAACGACGCTGGCTCCGACAATGCTCTATGAAGATGGCAATGTCAATCGGAAAAAAGAATCGGACGAATCGAATAACCTGCAAAACACGTTGTTGCCCGGTGCGCACGGCAAAGGCGTCTATTCGGGGCAGGGCGTTATGGTGTATTCCAATAATGGCGAACCGGGGGCTAAGGCGCTGGTCCAGTTCGATGTGGATGCGGGCTCTCTTTCAGAATGGAACGGCAAAGACTGGAAAGTAGTCCGGCGAAATCAGTTCGTTGAGGTGACAGGTCCGGGTGGCATTTACGGCAACAAAAATCCGGAAACGGACCCCATCTGGGCCACCGGCTGGGACCATAAATCGGTGCTGCTGGGCGTGCGTGACAAAACGACGGGCTGGCATTTTTTTCGGCTTCCTAAAGCCAGTCATTCATACGACGGCGCTCATGGCTGGAATACCGAGTGGCCCCGCATCCGGGATGTTGGTACGACCCAGCAACCTGACTATCTGATGACCATGCACGGTATGTTCTGGCGGTTTCCCGGTGGCTTCACCGCAACGAATACGGCTGGTATCAGGCCCCGATCTGCGTATCTGAAAGTGATTGGTGATTACGCCCGCTGGAATGATCAGTTGGTTTTTGGCTGCGATGATTCCGCGCAAAAAGAATTTCTGAATAAACGAAAAGTAAAGGGTAGCCTGGAAGGTCCCGGCCAATCGAATTCAAATCTGTGGTTCACCTCCCTGAATCTACCTGATCAACTTGGTCCAACTACAGCCGAAGGCGCCGTCTGGCTCAATGAACCCATCAAAGCGAATCAGACCTCCGAGCCGTTTTTATTTGCTGGTTGGGCCAACCGTTCAGCCTGGATTCAAAACAACAGCGACACGGATGTCCGGATCACGTTCGAGGTCGATAAAACTGGAACGGGTAGCTGGGCTTCGCAGCAAACCGTGACCGTTGGGGCGCATAAGTCTACCTATGTCCCCTTCGGCGCAGAGGTCCTCGGCGAGTGGATTCGGATTAAGGCAGACAAAGCGGCCAATCTATCCGCTCACTTCTCATATTCAGCCAACGATACACGCAATACGACGGCCGGTTCATTATTTGCCGGGCTTAGCAACGTAGCAGCCGTTAATACATCAGGTGGTTTGATGTACGGATTAGGGGCTAATCGACGGGCGTTGGGCATGGCCGCGTCGACCTACAAAGGTGGACAAGCCACGGATGTTGGGTATTATGAACTGAACGCCGACATGCAGCTCGTTCGGAAGGAGGATGCCGGAACGGTAGATGTTATTAAGTCCAAGTTTGCCATTCCGCAGAACGTAGTAACGATTGATGAATCGAGCGTTTTGATTGTTGACGACAAAGGACGACGCTGGCGGTTACCCCTCGGCAATGATGCCTATACGGGTTTGACCAATCAGGCCGCTCTTCGTATCTGTCGGGAAGTAGCCACCGAACGCGACCTGCTCAACTGCCACGGCACATTCTACGAATTGCCTGCCGAAAATGCCGATGGCTACGCTAAAATGCGCCCCGTTTCGTCTCATAATCTGCGCATCAATGATTATGCGTCGTATCGTGGGCTTTTGGTTATGACCGGTATAAATTTAAATGAGGCCGGAAAGAACGAACACATCATTGTTTCGGACGACAAAAAGGCGGCCATTTGGGCAGGTGCCATTGATGATCTGTGGAAGCTGGGCAAGCCAACGGGTCACGGTGGCCCCTGGAAAAATGCATCGGTGAAAGCCAATGAAACCTCTGATCCGTACCTGATCGGCTTCTACGACCAACGCAGCCTGCAACTTACGCACAAAGCTACTCAGCCCATAACCTTTACCATCGAGGCAGATCCGGTCGGTTCAGGCGTCTGGATGACGTATAAGTCATTTACGGTCGCTCCTGGAAAATCGGTCGATTACGAATTTCCGAAGGATTTTCAAGCTCGCTGGATTCGCTTCAAAACGGACAAAGACTGTGAAGCGACGACGTCTCTAATTTATAAGTGAGCTTGGCCCTTTGGCTGGAAATAGGTGCTGACAAACGAACGCTACCTGATCGTACAAAGCCGTGTTTAAAGAACATGAACACGGCTTTGTATTGTGCCTGTTTCTTAAAATGGAATGAAAAAGGAGGGTTATATCCATCTGTTTCAGCCATCTGACGACTGGATAAATGCCCTGACATCGTCATTATCTTTGGTGAGGAGCAGTAGGGTTAGGTTGTTAAAGCAACCAATCGCCGATTAAAAGCAGTTAGCCAGCGTGTTTTATACAACTGGTTAAACAGAAGAATGCCGACCAGGGCGCAACTGATGCCTGCCAACACATCCAGTACGTAGTGATGGCTTGTGTAGACGGCTGAAAACCAGATGCCCCCCATCACAATCAAAAAGAATACATTAATCAGGCCTACCTTATTCTTTATACCATAGTACAAAACAATCACCGGATATGACGAGTGTAATGAAGGCATCGCGGCAAAAACATTGGAGCTTTTGGCGTAAATGGAACTAAAGAGATTGATGCCAAAGTACCGGTCGAAATTAGCTAAGCCAGCCGTATTGCCAGGCGTGTTCGGATGAAACGTAAAGCCGTAGTGCTGTATGTACCAGGGGGGGGCGGCAGGGTAGAGGTAGTAGATGATAAACCCTAACAGATTGACCAGCACAAACGTCAGCGCCAGGGGATAAAACGATGGCCGGTCTTTAAAAAAAAGATACGTAGCGAACAGGAGCGGAATTGGAATCCAGCTTACATAAAATAAGCCAGTCAATACGTCCAGTAGCGTAGTTCGATGAATTAGCCAGTACTCATTAGGCGTTAGAATTGAAGCTCCGTTGGCAATGCCGAACAGGCCTTTCTCCAGCGAATAAAGTGATTCAAGGTGCACCGCATTGTATCGGTAATTTGGAAACGCTTTCATGTAATCGAAAATGATCCAATACACGATGAAAATAGAAAAACCGATAACAAATTTGCGGCTTTGGGCTGACGCAAAATACAATCCATTCACTAACCCAACCAGAAACAACTGATCTGATTTAAACCCAACCAGCACAAAGGACAACAGCAGATAGCCAAGTGATATGAGGCTTAAGGTCAGCACCTGCTTATAAAAAGATGGACTGGCAATTGAAGAATCAGGTGTCATTTTATGGGTAAACAAGTACGGTATCAGACCATAATTCGTTCGACGGTACTTTCACCGGTAGACGCGTTAATACCTTCTACCTGGATGTACTTTACATTCGGCATCCACAAGGTTCCACCTTCTATGTGTAGATAAAGACGTCTCAAAATCACTTTTTTCTGGTTCACATTTGCATAAACGTAGTAGCCGGCGTCCCGCTCCGATTTGACCAGACGTAACGGAAATTTTTTGTAGGATACAAAGTTCAATTCGTATTCTTCATTCGACAGCGCGCGCGCTTTGATGCCGTAGGCAAACGTACGCTGAATATAGGAAAGCTCCTTCGGCTGGCTTTGCTCGGTATACCGAATCCAGAAAACATGAACGGGATCGTGCCTGTCCAATTGACCATTTTTTAGGTTTAATGCACAGATAATCGTATTCGGATTGGGGTCCCGTTGAAGATAGAATAACTGATTGGGAATGTTTTTGGGCACGGGGAAAGTTAGTTTCGGCTTTTCCTGACTGAGCCCGGAAGCTACTCCCTTCGCTACCGCCGAATGGCCCATTACAGACGTCAATATAAGAAATGCCAGCATCAGCACCGGTTGCCGGGTCGCAGATTTCTCTTTTTGAGCCAGTGCTTTCTTGGCATCCATCAACCGGTTATAGGCGGTTATATTCGTCATGAACGCCATAAGAGTTAACGGTAACGTAAAAATCGACATCGTTTCAAAGACGTGTACCGGAATGCCTGGTACATACACTTTAAAATCAGGGCCCAGCAAAGGAGCCAGGCAGCCGCATGCCAGCGCTGACACGCCAATCGTAACGACCCGTTCGGGACGCTGCATGAGACCGCCTTTACTTTCAATACCCAGCCCTTCAGCGCGGGCGCGGGTATAGCTGACCATCATCGAACCGATCAGGGCAATAAAGGCAAATAGCGAACCAAAAAAATAGTGATGAGCAATCAGGTAATAGCATATGCCTAAAAACATAATCAATTCGCTGTACCGATCCAGTACCGAATCGAAGAGAGCTCCATAAAGTGAACTCATCTTCCCCAGCCGCGCTACCTGCCCGTCCAGCATGTCAAATAAACCGGCGAACAGCACTAGTGCTCCAGCCCAGCCAACGTAGCTCAAATCGCCCCGGTTGCCTTGTTGGGCGCCCAGAATAAAGATTCCTGCTACCCCCATGTTTAAAACCAGACCGATGGTCGTGATCATATTGGGGGTTAGTCCCAACCGAATCAGTACTCTGACAAAGGGGTTGATGACAGTATAAATGCCCAACTGAATTTTTGTGCGGAAAGGAAGTGCCTGTTGCATAGTGGTAGGCGTTTTATGTTAAAAATCAAAGGTGGCGCGGGCGCGGATACCCCATTGAGACACGTTTGGATGATCTAAATAATTAAGTCGTTTGACCAGGTCAATCCGGAAAAACTTCAGCACATTAGCTACACCAGCACTGGCTTCGATATAGG
This sequence comes from Spirosoma jeollabukense, assembly GCF_054777855.1. Lineage (NCBI taxonomy): Bacteria > Pseudomonadati > Bacteroidota > Cytophagia > Cytophagales > Cytophagaceae > Spirosoma > Spirosoma jeollabukense. The sequence continues at coordinate 233,046 of NZ_BAAHAD010000001.1, read as the reverse complement.
GCGTTCGGGTTAACGTGTACGTAGAAGGCACACCCTGGGCATCGGTTGGAAACTGATACAGGGATGGATGCTGCTGTGGATCATTCTGACTCCGTAAACCGCCGTACAACGCTTTGATCGAAACCGCTTCCCGCCACTTGAGCTTTTTGAATAACGGGATTTTATTAAAGAAAAATCCATTAAAAGAGTGGTCTACGGCTATACTGGCGTAGTGATCGCTGACAAATTCCAGAAAATTCATCAGGTTATACGAATTTAACTGATACGCATAGGTTTGGTTGGCCCGGTGAATCGTCAGGAGAGGGAACGGCACCTGACCGAAAATATAGCCACCCTGTAGTGTTACGTTTGAATACCCCAGTTGGGATAGGAAAAAGCGTTTGCTGATACTGCCGGTCAGGTTTTGATAGTTGTATGAACTATTGAGCAACCCTTTTACACCAGCGGCAAATCGCAGGGTATAGACTGGATATTTGCCCACAATAGGCACCCGGTAAATCTTGCCCTGATAGAATTGTTCATTAGGCGCCCAGCGCGTTTCCACCGAAAACTCAGACGTTATCACCGTAGGCGACGGCGTATTTTCATCGTCGGTGGCTCGCTTGAACTGCAATGCGCCTGCGGGCGCCTGCTGCCAGTTCTTAAAGCCAAAGCTGTAGGAGAAGTGGTTTTCAAACTCATGAACGTAGTCAATGCGCCAGGTGTCGTTATAAAGCCACTTGTCGTTAACGCCCCGTTTGAAAGACAGTAGAAAGTTATCTTCCTGCACAAACTGAAGCTCCTGGCCCGGAATTTTCGTGTCGCGCTGGAAGCTCGCCCGAACATAATTTTGCGGAAACTGGTATATTGACTTGTTGTTGATCGAGTACGTTCCACTCAGAAAATACTTCCAGCGCTCGTCTTTAAAACCATAAGCCGCATACGTTTCGGCGTAGTAGCGTTTGCTTAATTCAGGTGTGGTACGTCCGCCCAGCCGTAATCGAAACCCCTCGACCGGATTGAAGCTGTAGAACGTATTGGCCGGTCCTACCTCAAAGGCACCGAATGATTTGTAGCCAGCCAGTAAGAACGTCAGCGTACTCATTGTGCGCCGGAACGAGGGCATTCGTTTCAAACTATCAATATTCGCATATACCTTCGATTCAGCGGCCGAGAGGGTATCATGGCGGCTTTCTCTCCAGAACTGGTCGGGCTTGGCATCGGCATCGGCTGCTACGACCTGCTGCTGACCATCATAAAATTCATCGGGGTGGGCTTCGTTTGTTTTATAGTTTCGATAGGAGAGGGTTCGCTGACCGAAGATGCCGCCCCCCTTGCCTTTGCTTATCCCGAAGTCGGCTAGCAAATCACTTTTGCTGAGATAATACCGGCCATCCGTATTCTGCTCAAATTGCTGATGAATCTGTAAATCGCGTACCCAGTTGAGGTTAATCTTCGGGTTGATCGACAGGTTGATTCGCTGCACCGCATAATTGCTGTCCATCGTTACGTACATCTTGCCTTCAAACAGCATGTCGGTAGCATTGCGGGGCACGAAGTTCAACCCGATCAGTTTGACTTTGCCAACTATAAGGGTATCCGCCAGATAAAACTGGTAAAATGTGGGCGCACTGCTGGCAATGGGACTGAGGAACTGGTTGGTCATCAGAAATATCGAATTCGAATAAATATCGACTTTCGAATACATCCGGTTTAAGTAGAGACTGAGTCCATTATTATCGAAATACTGACCAAAATCAACCCGTTTTTTGCCTTTGACAATGACCTTTTCCTTTTGCGGACTTTTGCGATAATACGTATCGGAAACTTTTTCTTCCAGATAAACCGGCAACAGTGATTTGCCCGGCAACGTAAGGGTATCCCGGTTATCGAGCAGGAATTTATATTTCTGGAAGATTTTCCGCTCCGATACTTTTGTCGACAGGCTGCTTAAGGAAAATTGTAGTTTGTCGTATTCCTCATACGACGCGAAGTCATAATGGCCAATCTGATTCTGCTCCCGGTGGCTGATCACATTTCGAATCAGTTCGACCGCCGGGTTGTTTTTATTCCGGTAGCGCTCCCGTTTGCCGCTACGGATAACGACTTCATTCAGGAGTTGAGAGTCCGGTTCCAGCCTCATAATCACTTGCTGGCTTGTGCCGGGGGTAATCGTTTTGGTGACGGATTTATAACCGATAAATGAAACGGCTACTTTCGTAAAATTTCCAGTAGCCGTTAACGTATAAGCACCTCGTTCATTACTGGTCGTACCGATGGTCGTACCCACAAAAACGATATTGGCAAACGACAGGGGCTGATTTGTAGCCCCGTCGATAATGATTCCAGTAACAGTAGTCACCTGTGCGCGGGTTAAACCAGAACACAAAAACAGGAGCCCGCTCAAAAGCAGGACTGTTCGGTAAGACGCGCAACGGAGTAAATAGTTCATGACATGGTGAAGACGAAGTCTTTCTGTAAAAAATAATTGTAGCTGATACCGACCAGAATACCTACGACTGTTTTGGCCACCAGGTATTGGACGCCTAAAAAATGAGTAGTAACAAAAAGTCCGGTGGCATTTGCACCGGCATTCCCGAGCCAGACAAGCACAAATCGACTGAGTTGTGAGGCAACGGGTTGGCGGCTTTCAGCAAATGTCCATTTTTTTGATACGATAAAATTGACAAGTCCGCCAACAACAGCCCCGGTTACACTGGCCGATAAATACCAGTAATGCCACAGCTGAACACAAAGAACAGTGGTTAAAAAGTCAATGCCGCTAGCTAGGAGAGAAGTGGCCTGAACCTTAAAGAATGTTCGCATACGTTTTATAAAAGTCTCAATATCAAAGCCCCCTGCAAAAGCAGGTTCGCGTACAGGCCAGCCAACAGATCATCTAGCATAACCCCCCAGCCCCCCGGTAGTTTTTCTAGTTTTCGGATGCCAAAAGGTTTACCAATATCGAACAGACGAAATAATACGAGCCCCGCCAGCAGGCTTCTTTCGGTAACTGGAATAAACAGCAGACTGAGGCACATACCGGCTACTTCGTCAATAACAACCCGGTAGCTGTCTTTTCCCCATTGGGCTTCGACCGCATTTGCTGACCAGATCCCAACAAGTGTAATCACCAGGGTGATCAGCATGGGGGCAAAAAACAGATTGCCAACAGGTTGGGCTGTGCTAAGATGAGCCACGTACCAGACAGCGCAACAGGCAACGGAGGCTACTGTTCCGCCCCCTTTGCGGATGTAGCCAATCCCCAGACCGGTAGCTATCAATTTATGCATCGATTAACGTATGTAGTTAAAATAAGACTTTGTTGGCTGTCATCCGGCTAAAGATTATTACCAGGTAAAGTGAAAAAAGAACAGAGTTAAGATGCATCCTCAGGTATGAATAGAAAATTAATAATCATCTGTGTGATAAGCTGTTTGTGATCTTCCGCATACATATTGAACGCTTCTTCATCCATTTGCCAGGTACTCATTGTTATCGCTTTGCCCAGAAAAATAAACTGGGTGTTCGACAGCAGCAGGCTTAATACATGCTGCATTTTAACGGGGCGCACAAGCCCCTGAGCGATGGCTTCCTTCAACTGCAACTCAAAGAGCAAGGCCGTCTGGGTCTTGGCCGACTGTATAATATTTATTAATTGGTCTGGGTCTCGGTGTAACTCATTCAGAACAAAAATACATAGGCTCGGGTTGCGCTTAAACGTCTGAAAATCATGGTCTATCAATTCAATTATTTTCTCTTTCAGGCTAATGGGCTTGTTAAGCACCGTGATCATGCCCTGAAAGAAAAGATGAAGCATTTCCTCGAAGACCGACGCGAACAGTTTCTCCTTGCTGCGGAAATAGTAATTCATCAAGGCACAGTTCAGGCCAGCTTCCCTGGAAATGTCCCGGGTAGTAGCGCCCTCAAAGCCCTTTTGTAGAAATATTTTCCTGGCGGCATCCTTAATTTTCTCTTCAGTCGAACTAACAGATAGCATCTTTACTGCGGTTTGATGCAGCAAAGATACCGCCGGTTATTTATATTTGTCAAATGTTTTAATCAAATGTTTAAACTATATGATTAAAGCATTTGATTATGTTATATTATTAAGAACATTAACCGAATGTTAATGTTAAAATAATCGACATACCTTATAGACGGGTTAGACGCAAAGTGCTTTTTTAGTAGCGAAAGCATCAACTTTTTACCCCTTAAACGTAGTTATCACAGGAAGATAGACACAAATTATGACCGACATCTGCACGATTGGCCACATCTCACTGGATAAAGTTGTTACCCCTCAATCGGTGACATACATGCCGGGCGGAACCTCGTTTTACTTTTCTAAAACGCTTTTGCAGGCTGACATTGAGTATAAACTAGTGACGGCTCTTGCGCTGCAGGATCACTATATAGTTGATGAACTGCGTTCGGAAGGCGTCGACGTTTATACCTTACCGAGCGCGCATACGGTTTATTTTCAGAACAGTTATAACGACGATCAGGATTATCGGGAACAGCAGGTACTGAGAAAGGCATCGCCCTTCAGCGTTTCGCAGATGCCCGACCTGACTGCTAAAGTGTACCATTTAGGGCCACTGCTGGCCGATGATATTCCCATAAAGCTGATTCAGGATTTATCGAAAAAAGGGCTGGTGTCATTAGACATACAGGGATACTTACGACGTGTATGGCATAAAAAAGTTGTCTATCAGGACTGGGCAGCCAAAAAAAGGATACTTCCCAGCGTGACTATTTTGAAAGCAAATGAGTTTGAAATGGAAATTGTTACCGGTCGCAGGAATGCGAAAGAGGGAGCCCTGTACTTAGCCGATCTGGGGGTGCGGGAGGTGATAATAACGCTTGGTAGCAAAGGGTCGCTTATCTACACCGAAGGTACTTTTTATCAAATTCCGGCTTTTAAGCCAACCGCCGTCGTTGATGCCACCGGTTGTGGTGATACGTATATGGCTGGTTATTTGTGGAAGCGGGTACAAGGTAATTCGGTACAGGAGGCTGGAGAATTTGGCGCAGCGCTGGCTACCTTAAAAGTAGGTTCCTCCGGGCCTTTCTCTGGGTCTTCCGAGTTGATTGCAACCCAATTAGAGCAAGGTGTTTTGAGTTAACCGAGCATTTTTAACGGTCTCACTTTCTAAACTGTTCACCCAAACCGTGCGTTAAGTTAATGCCTTGAATATGGCCTAAGCCCGAACTTAAGCGATTGATTTATAGGCTATTGCAAAGTCAATAAGTTATACAGAATAGGCCTTTGGTAGACAACTTCCAATTGAACGGTATGCGCTTAAAAGAGTACTAATAAAAGTTATAATTCACAATCATAACTTTTAGAAACTTCTGGCACCATGTATCCCGTAGCTGTCGTGTTTTTCGGATATTATGACTTCATGCCTTCTCAAATGAATGGAGCCGTCGATCAGGATCTGGCCAGACTAATTAATACTAGGCCCACCAGGTAAGTGATACCCATCAGCCACAGGTAGCGGCTGGCTTTTGGTGGAGCGCCTTCAAACTCTTTCCAGTAAAATATCCCCCAAAACACCGAAACGATGGTCGCTCCCTGACTAAGGCCATACGATACGGCATCACCTGCCTGTTTGGAGCCGATCAACAGAGCGATCATCCCGATACCCCACAGCAACCCGCCCGATAAACCAATAAGGTGCTCACGGCGGCCTGTTTGCTGGTACTCTAACTGTCCATCCTGATCCGGTAGGGCAAACCGTCGGACCAGATACTCAATCAAGGGATTGCTTATCGCCAGGCCAATGGCAAACAGGGCACACCCCGTATAAGGCGTTAAAAAACCAATCTCTGGCTGGCTTAGGTCTTTAGCCAGCGTTGACGAAATAAGCCGGAAAAAAAAGCCTGTAACCAGCCCACCGCTCAGCGCGATCCAGATGCCTCTGTTTCCAGCAGAGCCCTCATCCGTGTCGGCATTATCCTGCTTGGTCTGATAAGCCAGCGCACTAAAAACCATGGCTCCCAGTATCGCTCCGCCACCAATGGCCAGCATGGCTACGCTACCTTTTGGCTCGGCCAGATAATTGATAACCAGCCCGATCGCAAGCGACAGACCCGTACCTACGGGCATTGCAATAGAGATTCCAGCCATACTAATGCCCACCGTGAGCAGCATATTGCCTAAATTAAACACAATGCCAGCTGCCAGAGCCAGGAGTATATTTTTCAGTTCAGCCTGTTGAATGTCGTCTATTACCGAACGGCCCTGATCCCCAAAGCTGCCCAGTGTAAATGCCAGTGCCAGCGATATCAACAATATGCCATATACATAATCCCGGTAGAAAACATAAAGTGGCGCTGATTGAGTGACCGATTTCTGCGCATTGGTCCAGGAACCCCAGCAAAACATCGTGAGTAGGCAAAGCCCAAAAGCCAGTGCTGGCTGCTTAATGATGAACATGGTTTTAGGATAGTTGCGCAGCAGGTAAATTGGCTACTTAATGGACGGCTCAATCTTCATCGTGGTAGGACGTACCCGTTGTTACGTTGCCGCCACTTGTCCATAAACCACCCCCTTGTTCACCTCCATTTTTTGTATTCTCTCCACTAGGGCCATCCTCCTCCGGATTACGGTCAGGCGCTTGGTCGGGATCGTAATTGTCGGCATGACTACCCACATAGGGCGTTTCGTCAGGACTACTCGTTACAGGACTCTGTCCCGAGCGGGTCTGGTCTAAACTCTCGCTATGTTCCGGATCGTACTTCGACGGTTGGCCAGATGATTCAGTATCAGGACAACGCTGGATGATTGAATTGATCATGCTGGTTGTTGTTTGTGCACGTATAATAATGTATTGAATTTCTCAACAGCAAAGGCGCCAATCCAGTCGTCCATAGCCGCAATTAGTAAGCGAATGGTCCGGCAGGCAGGTCCATACTACGGACTCGTTACACCAGTGGGTACTGGTTAGTCTGGCGACGATTATGCATTTCCAGCGAACGCATAAAGGGAATACAAAGCACCACGACAATAGCTAGCAGCAGCAGGCTCGTAAACAAATCTTTATCCGCCAGTAACAGAGCCTGCGCGTCAACTTTCTGATAGATCACCCGGTCGGCGGCAGCCTGCGCGTGCTGGGTATCAAGGCCCGCCTGGGTGAATCGATGGGCCAACAACTGGATCTGTTGACGAAACGCGTCATTTTCGTCGGTAAGCTCAGTGATCAGATTGTTTCGATTAACGGCCGCCCGTCTAAACAGCGCATTGTCCCAGATAGCCCCCACCGTTACCAGCCCAATTACGGAACGGGCGGCCACGCTGGCGAAAGCTCGGTGTGGATTGTCGGCCACACCTATGTCGGTGGAAGCAAAGGTCGATAAGGTGGTTAAAATCAGACCATAAGCAACCCCCTGCAGGAAATAAAACAGATAGAGGTTCGCGGGATCAATCGAGGGGGAAACAGTGATAATCATGTACCAGTACGACAGCATATAGCAGCCGAAGCCCGCCAGCAGGAGTAATCGATAGGATAACTGACGGGCCAGTAACCAACTGCACAGGGGGAAACTAATGAGGTAGGCAAGCAGTGTAACCAGCGTCAGGTGATCCAGAAACCAGGCATCGCCTTTCACTAACCCCAACGCGTACTGGCGGGCCAGCGAAGCCGAATAAATGAACAGGCAAAGCACCAGCATCAGAACTACCCCCAGTCGAATTTGCGGGTACTGACTAAAAATCTTCAGGTTCCAGTACGGGCGTTCCTGCCGAAGTTCCCAATAAACAAACAGCGATGCTGTAACTACCAGCATCGCTACCGACCAGCCGATTATTGGGGAGTTGAACCAGTCGTAATATTTCCCAAAATCGGTGATGAACGTCAGCAATATACACGTCAGCGTCAGCAGAAATGCCCCCGTCCAGTCAATCTGCGATAGCGGAGCTTTAGGAAGTAGCCGATCGCCGTGGAAGATCAACGCTGTCAGGCCAATTGACACCAAAATAGCGGGTATCGACAGCCAGATGGCGTAGTGCCAGTTGTATTGATGAATGAGCCAGGCCAGACTTAGGTCGGCCAGCAGGGCCACAGGTTTGGAGATGGTGTAGTATAGCCCGTAGAAGAACGCCCGGTTGTTGGTCGGATTAAAGCGAGCCATCAACAGACCGATCATGTCCAGCGTAACCATGCATTTGGCCGTGCCGATGCTAAAATTAAGCAGACAGAGCCAGGGAACAGATGCGATCTGACCCGCCAGTAGCGCTAACACGAGCTGTAGGAATAAAGCCCCTAACAGCAACTCTTTTTTCTTGAAGAAACTACGGAAACGGTAGTAGAGCGGCAGGGTGCAGATAAATCCAATAGCATTGGCCTGGATAATAAATTTGACATTTTCGGCCAGGGTTCCCAACTCGCCAGTCAGTTCCGGCAACATATCGGTGCTTGAGCCGAAGACGAAGTTTTGCAGAATCAGCAGGCTAATAACACCTGCATCACGAAGCCATGTCGGGACCCATTCATAGTAGGGGTGCTGAGGTGTCATTCCTTAAAAACTAGCCGACAGGTTCACGAAATAATAGCCACCATTAAAGCCAAATTGCGTGGCACTTCGGTTATAGATGAATCGCCCAAAGGATGAATTGTCCAGTGCCGCCGAGCCGTACCGCTCCGGTGTGGGGTAGTTGGTTACCCGCAGTGGATCGGGATACACATCGAACAGGTTGTTGGCGCCCACCGTGATATTGAGGTTCTTCAGAATCCGGTATGATACGTTCAGGTCGGTAAGCAGTTTGGGGTTCTGAATCTCGTCCAGCGCCGGGTTGGCGGGGTCGTAGGCCTGAACCGTGCCGAAATGCGAGAAGCGTAACACAACCCCAAACTTGCGCAGTCGATAGTTGAACGTCAATTGAATTTTACTCCTGGGCTGTGCCACCGTCAGTCGGGCACTATCCTGCCGGTTGAACAGGAAATTACCGAACGTAGCATCGGTTGGAATGTTGGCCGGACGCTGAATATCGCCCACGACTTTTGTCTGGTTAAAATTAGCGGCCAGCGTTATGTCCAGCGTACCCGTCGCTAAACGCGGGTTGGTAGCCATAACAATGTCGATGCCCTGCGTTTGGGTGTTGACTGCATTGGCGAAAAACTGCGCACTGTTGACATCGGTCTGACCCGCCCCGTTCAGAATGTTGGCTACGATCAGGCCCGCGCCGGTGGAACCACGCGAGAACTGATTGCTGTAAATAATCCGGTTTCGGATGTTGATCTGGTAGGCATCGATCGTTACGCTGACGTTCGGAAGAGGGCGTGAAGTGATGCCAATGCTGTAATTCGTCGACCGTTCGGCGCCCAGCGAAGGTACGCCAAACGCTTGCGCAATAGGGCTGTCGTTGCGGAACGTACCCGTTTGTCGGGGCTCCAGCGAAGTACCATTCGAGACAAAAACAGTACTGATGGCGCTGAAATAACGTTGGTGTAGGGAAGGGGCACGAAAGCCATTACTGAGCGAGCCCCGCAACGAGAACGCTTCGCTAAACCGGTAGCGGGCGGCCAGTTTGCCGGCGAGATTACCGCCAAAGTCGCTGTACTGCTCAAAGCGTCCTGCCACATTGAGCAGCAGCCGCTCCGTTACGTCGGATTCGAGGTCTACATAGGCGCCGTAAACGTACCGATGCGCATTAACGGCGTTGGCTGGTTGGTAACCGGGGAAGACCTGCGAACCGCCAACCTGCCCCGAGGTTGGACTGAAATTCAGGTAGGATGCCGCTTCGCCCGGTTTAATTCGGTACTGATCGTTCCGGTACGTAAGGCCAGCCGCTACATTGAAGGAAGTAAGTCCCAACTGCTTACCAAAATCCTTGGCCGCACTGACATCAGCGGTATTCTGGTAAAAACTAAGCGTGCCGGCATAGAAGGCAGTCGGGTTATTGAACGTACCCAGATACGCCAGCGACGCATTATTGGAGTTCGTTACGTCGAACCGGAACGAGTTGCCTCCATACACATTGCTGATGTCCCAGCGCCAGCCCTTGGTTTCTCCATTAATACCCACCAGCAGCGACTGGTCATTGATGGTCGACTGAATGTTGGGCAGGAATCCATTCGGGTACAAGGCCGTAATCACCTGCGTAGTTTGATAAGGATAGCGGTAGAAACCAGCCGCCAGCCCCCGGCGGTAGTTCAGTCCGCCGGAAGCATAGAAACTGGCGTTTGTGCCCGTAATTGGTACCCGTGCGTTCAAAAAGAATCCGGCGTTGTCAATCCGCGCATTACCGACCTGCAGGTTATTTTGTACACTGAAATTATTTTGCCGAATCAACGCCTGATCCTGCTGATACAGCGCCTGCCGTCTGGCTATAAAAGCTTCCGTGGTTTCCCCCGTTTGCTGACCCACGTTCCAGTTTACATAAACGGGTCCCGTATAATCGCCGGCCCGGTTGGTCGCGCCCCGGTGTCGAAATTCGCCCGTCACACTCAGAAACCCTTTTTCGCCCAGCTTAAACCCGTGATTGATGCCCACCTGCGCTACCTGACCATCCCCTTTGTACTGCTGCCCGAGCTGCGCATTGACCGTTGTGCCGGGCTGCTCTTTCAGCCGCAGGTTGATAACCCCGGCAATAGCATCGGAACCGTACTGGGAGGAAGCGCCATCGCGCAGCACTTCAATCCGTTCAATAGCCGAGCTGGGAATGGCATTTAAATCGGTTCCCACTGAACCCCGCCCAATCGTGCCATTGATGTTGATGAGCGCCTGATTGTGCTGACGTTTTCCGTTCAGCAGCACCAGCACCTGATCCGGTCCTAGCCCACGTAGCGTGGCGGGGTCAATATGGTCGGTGCCATCCGACACCGTTTGTCGGGAGGAATTAAAGGAAGGCGCGACAAAATTCAGTTGTTGCGTAAGATCGATCTGGCCCGTTGCCACCAGATCGCGGGACTGAATCACATCGACCGGGGCTACGGTTTCGGTGCTGGTTCGGGCCTGCGTCGACCGCGATCCCACCACCACCACTTCATTTAAACTGGCCAGTGTTTCAGCCAGTCGCACATTCAGTGTCGTGGTGCTTGTTTCGCTTACCTGTGCGGGCAGGTTCTGTGTAGTGTAGCCAACAAAACTGAAGCGCAAGGTGTAGCTGCCTGCACTAACCGACAGTGTATAGAATCCATTGGCATCCGTGATGGCACCGGTCGTCTGACCGATGACCAGTACCGAAACACCCGGCAGGCTGGCACCCGTGGTGGCGTCTGTTACCTGCCCCCGAATCGATTGAGCGGTTGTGGTGAGTTGGCAAACTACCAAAAGAAGGCTGGATACGATCAGCGAGCGAACAATGTAGTCGTTTTTCATAGTCGGTTCTCGACGTGAATTTTTCGGACGGTTGGTTGATCGACGGAATTTTTTGGTCGATAAAACCCGCCATTTTTCATATTTACTGACAACGAATCCGCTACTTTTTGAACTGGCCCTCGGGCTGATTAGTGAGGAAATGGGTAGGCCTTCTATCGTTTTCTCTGGTCCTTAGTCAGCAGATTTACTGGCAGGACATTTCCTCTTTGTTCGGTCGACTCGTTAGAAAGGCAGGGCTTCAGGCGAAAGCTCAGGAAGTTTTCTGCTGATTGAAGTGCCTATGTATCGTCAGAGGTTCATCCGTTTCCTCATTCTAGTTCCGCATCAGAAGCCGAATGCCTGGTAGACCGGTTAGTGGTTATACAACCGCTTAGTCAACTTTAGTATCGCTCTTGATTAGGCTAAACCCAATATTTTTACGATGAATGACTCTAACGCCTTATCCTCCAACTTATCCGTCCTCCCACTAGTATCCACTACGTTAGTCGACAAGAAATCTGCCAGAACGAACCAATCCGGTCATCGGACAGGAGCATCCAATGACCTGGATGACCTGATTTGCTTTTCGCATTTGCGCTGGAATTTCGTCTACCAGCGCCCTCAACATTTGCTGAGCCGGGCCGCCCGACGCTGGCGCATCTGGTATATAGAAGAACCCATCCAGGGCGATTCGCCCGGCCTGGTCGTCAGCCAGGTAAGTCATCAACTCTCGGTCGTAGTGCCTCGCCTGCCCCCTGGTCTTGACCCTGATGAGGCTCTTCAGTATCAACGTGACCTGCTCGATCAGCTATTGACCGAGCAGCACATTCAAAACTACGCTTTGTGGTATTACACACCGATGGCCCTGGCCTTCAGCGATCATTTGCGCCCTCGCCTGACTGTGTATGATTGTATGGACGAGTTATCGGCTTTTCTGGGCGCTCCACCGAGGCTCATTGAGCAGGAACGGCAGCTACTGAACCGTGCCGACGTGGTGTTTACGGGTGGTTACAGCCTCTACGAAGCGAAGCAGAAACGGCATTCACAGGTGTATGCCTTCCCGAGTTGCATTGACTTCGACCACTTTACCCAGGCCCGGAAAAGCCGGCCTGGAAGGGGGCTGCCTGATCCAGTCGATCAGCAGCCTATCGCTGGACCGCGCATTGGCTATAGCGGTGTCATCGACGAGCGGCTGGACCTGTCGCTGATCGAGCAACTCGCCCGCCGTCGTCCCGATTGGCAGTTTGTCCTGCTGGGACCCGTCGTCAAGATCAATCCGGATGAATTACCGCAGGGTCCAAACCTGCATTATCTGGGCATGAAAGCGTACAACGAACTGCCGGCTTATTTTAGCCATTGGCAGGCGGCCATGATGCCCTTCGCCATCAACGAGGCCACACGCTATATTAGCCCCACAAAAACCCCTGAATTTCTGGCGGCTGGTCTACCCGTCGTATCGACCCCCATTCAGGATGTGGTACGTACCTATGGGGGCTGGGAGCAAACAATCATAGCTGGTTCGGTATCGGCGTTTGAGGCTGGTCTATCGCTGGTAATACGGAACCAGCCCTCTGGCGACCGGCTCCAACTGGATCAATTCCTGCAGGAGCAGTCCTGGGAAAATACCTGGCAGCAGATGCAGCATATTCTGGCTGGGCAGCTTCAGCCCATTGTGCAATAAGTACATAAAGCTGGCCTGGAGCATGGGCGGTTCCTGGCATTTACCCCAAGTTAAGGGATAGATAGCTAAACCATATAACCAAGGGTTTTCATCTGATCGATGAAAACCCTTGGTTAGTGAAATAGAGACTTAGATTTTTTCTCCGGCCTGCTGCATCTGCTCCAGTTGGGCATGACCTTCTGGCATCGGTGGCCCTAACTTAGGTTCATTGCCGTAGGGCTGTGCTTTCATTTCCCGGAATTCGCTACGTCCATCCAGTGAGGGGCCTTGCGTCCAGCGGAGGTTTTGGCCAACCGTCGGCTCGTTTGGATCAATATTGGTGTCGACGAACGTATAGCTGAATTCCTTATGTTCCTGACTCTGAGGAAAGCTATTAGGAATCGGTAGCACATTACGTATGTCGCCTTTGCCCAACTCTTCCAGCACAGCCAGCCATTGTTGCTGGTGCATCGTGTCGCGGGCGATCAGAAAAGCCAGCATATCTTTCATGCCCGCATCATCGGTCATTTCATATAGCCGGGTTGCCAGGGTTCGGCCTGTCGCTTCGGCCATGACATTGGCGTACATATCAGCCGCGGTATTCCCCGAACTAACCACCCAGGAACCATTGAAAGGAACGCCGTTGGCATCCGAGGCCATCGCGCCCATACCACCCGACAGAAAGTGCCGGGGATCGCCACCGCCCATAATCTTTTCCAGCATCGGGTCGTTGCCAACAATGGTGTCGATAACGCTGCTCGGGGCCCCTTCCAGATTGAGACAGACCGCCGTCGCCAGCATCTCGATGTGGGCTATTTCTTCGGTGCCGGTGTTTAAGAGCATGTCCCGGTAGCGCACGGGTCCACGCGAGTTCCAGGCCTGAAACAAATACTGTAAGCACACACGAATTTCACCTTCTATGCCACCAATGGCTTGTTGCAGCGCCCGGGCAAATTGAGGATTGGGTTTATCGACCCGTACGGTATATTGTAATTTCTTATCGTGATAAAACATAAGGATAGTCAGCTATTATTGGTTAGAATTCGATTTGCCTGAGGTACTGTTGCTCGAACTGCTGCCATTGATGGTACCGCCAGTCCGGCGATTTTTGGTTTTGCTGCCGGATTTGTTACCTGTACTCGTCTGGCCCTGGCCGGAACTGCTGCCGCTCGACTGGCTCCCTACACTGCCTACGCCAGACGACGAACTACTGGCGGCTGAACTACCAGTCGACCCGCTTTTCTGGCCTGTGGTACCCGACGTGCCCGTCTGGCCCGAACGCCTGGCCGAACCCGACTGGCTGCTGCCTGTACCGGTAGTGCCCTGGGAGGAAGCGCTTCCGGATCTGGAATTACTGGACTGGGCCTGAGCGCCCCCAACCGCTACTGCCACCAGCAGCGCGATCGTCATTACGGTTTTTTTCATACGTTGTTTTGGTTTATGAGTTCAATGTTGAACTCGGGAAATAACCGGCTGGTCGTACTTAATAGACTATAATAGCGCCTGGAAGTGAGGTAATGGTGTAGGCCTTCCGGCTGGTCCGACGTAATTTTTTTTGCCAACGGTCTGGACGTAATGCAGGACCATAACGAAGGGAACGCTCTGCCTGATTCATTAGCAGCCCGTTCCCTGGCTCGTCGGTTTGAGCCCACACCACCCGAATGACAATCTGTGGGAAACCTGTGCCAGTAACGTAGCTGAACGATGCCCCTACGCTCTATAGCGTAGGCATTAACCAACTTGACGAGGTGGGTTCAGTCTTGATTCAACTGGCCGTTTCCTCACTTACTACGTCCTGCTTTCAACTGCCCATTCTGGCAGGGGTTAGGCCTGGAACAGCCTGCCCTATGGCACGGTCCGCACGCTGGTCCAGCAGGCAGGTCATAGTCCGATCGACGGATCTATTGGAAACAATCCTGGATGAAAAGGAAGCCACCGGTGAGAAGCTGATAAGTAGGGCTAAAGGCTCGGTGAATCCTAAAGCAGCTCAGCAATGCCTGACTGATCCACATAAACAGTTACCAGGCTGCCTTAATCCTGGCTGACCTTACTTTCACACTTATGGACACTACGTTTAATTCGATCTTGGCCGCATGTCCCTTACTGGGTATCGATCCTGAACATAAAACGCAGAGTGAACTGGAAGCCCTCGTCCGGAAAGCGATGTATGAACGGCTGGCTGCTCATGTCGAGCAAATGCAGGCGGCTTATGAGCGGGTATTGCTGGGAGAGTGTAATACAATGGCGGAGCACTGCCAATTTGAGCGGGATGTAGCCTTTTTAACCGATCATTTCCTGAGCCGCCGGCCGTTTGATTTGCTTGAGTTTCTTCACATGAGTCAACAGCCACAGGCCTGCTAGACCGAGGCCTGCCCAACACCCTGTTTCGTCAAGTTATGGCTGCTATTAATGAAGTTTTTTCATGGGTATAAAAGCAGAATCGATAAGGGACAAACTGAAGATGTGTCCATAAAAAAAGGCGTCCTTGGGTGAAGACGCCTTGCTCGTAGATCGGTTCGTTTAACTGTATGGGGGCTTGCCAATATCGACTTTCCCATCCGCATTTCGGTTCGGATGCGTGGTGGCAGTGTCGTCATCCTCATCCGTCTCCGATGGCGTTGGATCGATACCACTCAGGGGCGTATCGTCGGGTGAATCATTACCGGGTAGGGTCGTTGCCTTGTCGGAGCGGTCGCCCAGGCCAGCAGGCGAAATGGCCTGTTTAGCCCGAAGGATATCTTCTTTATCTTCGTCTTCCATGTTACTTTGAGTTTAAAAATTCGCGTTGAGTTCCTCTCTGTTAACAACCAGTCAGGATGAAAGTTTAGGCAGCCGCCAGGCAAGTAAGCAAACGAATACTTTAGGACTATCCCAAGGTATAAAATGCCCGGAGAATAACGCAAAAGGGACGTACGGGTTAAGTCAGGGATTGAACCCAGTGCCGATCACCGCAATGGGGACAGCTATCGGCCTGATTTGTAGCCGTTGCCTTCGCGGTCCCGCATTGGCGGCACACCAGCTGGTCGGATACGTGACTTTTCTGGGGTTTAAATCGGGTGTCCCAGCCAGGAATCACCGGTAAGCCGGGCTGCGGTGTTTGCGCTTCAATGAGCGTAAAATTACCGTTGGGCTCTATAATCAAGCGCTTTACCTGGCCTAAATGCTCCATACTATTCGAGCGTAACTGCGCCAATAGCCGCTCGCGGGTGACCAGAGTTTCACGCATGGCGTCTAACTGCAACACCCCATTCTCGACCAGAATACTGGGTGTATCCTGCGTAATCGCTTCCAGGCGGGGATTGTCCTGAATCAGCCGGGCTATCAACCGCTGAACACCGACGATAACCAGGGCAATGACCACCGCAGCCAGTAAACCCCGGTGAGCGTCCAGGAGCGGTACACCCACGGCTGCCGCCATCGATACCAGAGCCGCCATCTCATTTCGGCTGAGCTGATTGGCCATCCGTTTGCCCATCATCCGCATCGATACCAGCAGGACCAGATAAATAAAAAAAGCCCGGAAGATAATTTCAATCAGAAAATTAGGCGAGGTGGCTCCAAAGAGTATCCGGAACCAGTCGTTGATTTGACTATATTGATCTTGTTGCATACGGCTTGATTAACGATAGGCGGCTACCCATTCCTTGGCGCGACATACCGGACAGTTACCCGGTTTCGGATTGGCCGGGATCGTATTCCCACAGCAGGAACAGGCAACGCGCTGCTGATCCAACTGTTGAATGGAGTGAATCTCCGAATCACTATCCATCAGCGTCGACAAACCGGGCTCATCAGTTTCTCGGGTGTAGATACTAAACTGCCCGCAGGCTTCGAGATACACCCGGTGCAGTTTACTCACATTGTAAATATTTTCGGAACGTAACACGCTCAGTAACTGAGGTCTTGAGATGCGGCTGTTGTGTAAGTTTTCCACTTGCAGAATCCCATCTTCGACCAATACGGTTTCTTTCCCCTGAATGAATTCCTCGGCGGATGAATTTTTCAGCCCCCAATAATTAATCCCCCGCTCAAAAGCCAGCGCACAGAGCAGCGCGACGGTTCCGGCCAAGAGGCCCCGGTCGGATAGTTGCATGGCTGGTGCCAGAATGGCCCCCATCGTTAACATGATGGACATCTCGATGATGGTCAGTTGGCCAGTCAGTCGTTTTCCGAACGCCCGCATGGCAATCAGCAGGATCAGGTAGATGATCAGGGTACGCCCGAATATCTCCAGGGTAAATATCGGTGGTGTATCGCCGAAGAAGATGCGTTTCCAGTCGGTTAAAAAGATTTTTTCGGGTTGCATACGTATCGGATAGTCTTGACTGCGTGCGACGTTTCGTGCCTAACCATCTGCTTTCGGAGTTCGCTGGTTATGATTCCCAGGAATGAGGAAAAGGCCAGTGTGCGGTAAGGCAGGCCGTAACCCAACTGCTAACAAACTCCCTTGTTGCAAGGCCGTTCTAAAGTGCAGGAGCAGGTGCACGGTATATGCCCCTGTCCACGCTGACGTATTTGTCTTTTCGGAGCTATTCCCTAAAGCTATGGTTAATTCAACTTCCTCATCGGATCAAACCGAATCCGACGCTGATCATGAACGGCTTCAAAAAGCATTGTACCAGTCCGAAGAATGGCAGCGGCTGGTTCTGGAAAGCGTCAAAGACTACGCCATTTTTACGATCGACCTAAACCGCCGGATCAGTAGCTGGAACGCCGGAGCCGAAGCCATGTTTGGCTACACCGAACACGAAATTATAGGGCAACCAGGTGATATTCTCTTTGTTGCGGAAGATCAGGCTAGGGGGGCTCCGCAAGGCGAGGTCCAAAAAGCGGTTCAGCAGGGACGGGCTGAAAACGAACGATGGCATCGTCGGAAGGATGGTTCGCGCTTTTATGGGTCAGGGGTGACCACCCCTTTGCGGGAGCAGGAGGGAACCATCAGCGGCCTGGTCAAAGTATTGCGGGATTTAACAGCCCAGAAACAGGCTGAAGAAGCACTCCAGGCAGCAGATCGGCAAAAAGATGAGTTTCTGGCTATGTTAAGTCATGAGCTGCGCAATCCGCTCGCAATCCTGCATAATACGTTGCTGCTGTTAGAATTAACGAAGGGTCAGGACCCGAGTCTTTCCTTACCCAAAAGGCTGGGGATGATGAGCCGGGAGGTGGCTCATCTGGAGCGGATAGTCGAGGATTTGCTTGATGTGAGTCGCATCAGTCGGGGCGTAATTCTGCTTCAGTGGGAACGGATTGAGTTAGGGTCGCTGGTGAGCGACGCGGTTGAAGGGGTGCAGGCGCTCTACGATACCCAGCGCCGTCAACTGACGGTTTCTCTGCCAGATAAGCCTGTTTATGTTCGGGGCGACTCCACCCGGCTGCATCAGGTCCTGTTGAATCTGCTCACCAACGGCATTAAATATACCCGGGAGGGCGGCCATGTCAGCGTAACGGTGGAGAAAGTGGAAGGGCTGGCTCCGGAAGCCTTATTACGGGTGCGCGACGACGGTATTGGGCTGACCACTGATCAACTGACACGTATTTTCGAGTTGTTCGTTCAGGTAAATACATCGCTGGATCGACCACAGGGCGGATTGGGTCTTGGCCTGACCGTTGTTAAACGACTGGTGGAGCTACACGGTGGGCGTGTGGAGGCTCAGAGCGCGGGATTAGGCCAGGGGAGCGCCTTTATCGTTCATTTACCGGCCCTGGTCGACGAGAGCCAGTCACAGGCCGGGACAGCCCAGGCGTCCCGGCCCTCCACGGATCCGCTCCGGGTACTGGTCGTCGATGATAACCGCAACTTAGCCGATACAACTGCGATGATTATCAGGCGGCTAGGGTATGAAGCACATACCCGGTACGGCAGTGAGGAAGCCATCCTGGCCGCAGAGCACCTGCATCCCGATGCGCTGTTGCTGGATATTGGCATGCCGGGTATGGATGGCTACGCAACCTGTCAGCAAATTCGCCAGCAGCCCTGGGGAAAAGGTCTGTTTATCATTGCCCTGACCGGCTATGGCCAGGAGGAAGACAAACGACGTAGTGAAGAGGCTGGTTTTAACGCCCATCTGGTTAAACCGTTGGACTACAAGGCCCTGACCAGCCTACTGGCTTTGTTAAGAGAATAAGGCGTCGTGAACTTTAGGCACAAGACTACTCCGTTTCCTCAATTTTAATCCATTTTTTCGAGTTGAATCGGGCTTGACGGGTTAAAAAGCCAAACCAGGCAGCACGCCTATGCTTACCGTTGGGCGGTACCGCTCAGGCAGATTGCCGGGTTCGACTCCTGGCCTGGGGGCAACACCTACCCACCGTGCGCGTGTCCGATACAGAGGGGTATGTCAATAATCGCTATCCCCCACCGATTCGGGAAAGGCTTTCAGGAGTACCACGTACCGGGTAATCTACGGTTGCGGGTCGATTGGTTAAAATCTTAATTCAGGGTAAGAAACAAGACAACTCAATAAACACGACTCAGTTATGGAAAATCAAATCCAGTCCGTTAATCCACACACTCAGGTCGAATCGCTGGTCGGCAAACGCATCCTGCTATCAGGTGGCACCACCGGCATTGGCCGGGCTATTGGGGAGCTGATGAGCTCCTACGGTGCCCGGATTTTCACCTTCGGTCGGCATCCGGAACCGTTAGATGAAGCGCTCTCCGCCATGCGGGGTGCAGGCGGTCAGGCCGAGGGAATGATCGCCGACGTTGCCAAAGCAGCCGATATTAAGCGGGTGGTCGAACAGGCCGAAGCGTCGCTGGGAGGGCTCGACATCCTGATCAACTGTGCCGCCCTGGGTGCTGAGTCCATAGCAGATATGGCCGACGAAGACTGGCGGTACGTTATTGAAACGAACCTGGTGGGGTATCTGGCCTTTACCAAAGAAGCCCTGCGGTTGATGGAGCAGCAGGGAACGGGGCACATCGTGCTGATTGGCTCCATGAGCGCCCAGGTGCGCGAACCGGGCTCGTCGGTCTACGTTGCCACCAAATCGGCGATCGAGGGCTTTGCGGAAAGCTTACGTAAGGAAGTTAATGAAAAAGGCATCAAAGTGAGCTTAATCGAGCCTGGTGCGGTGGGCTCCGATATGCAGTCAACTGCCCCGGATGAGGAGCGGGAGGCTCAGGAAAAAGGCGAGATGCTCAAAGCCGAGGACATTGCCGTTTGTGTTCAATACGTGCTGACCCAACCCAAGCGTTGCGACGTCGCGGTGGTCCAGATCCGGCCCCATCTTCAACTCATTTAAGCGCCATGTTTGATCACCCAATACCGCCCTTTTGGCCCTCGGTCTTGTCAACCAAAGCCCATGCCCTATGGGATTACCTGGTTGGCCTGGTACTGATCGGCTCGCCCTGGTTATTGGGTTTTTCGGATGAGCAGGGTACGGTATGGCCTGTCGTCACGGCTGGTGGGCTGGTGTTGTTACTGGCCATGGTCACTGACTACGAAGGCGGAGTTTTTAAGGAAGTTCTGATGACCCTCCATTTGGGGTTCGATCGGTTGATCGGTAGTCTTCTGGGGGCATCGCCCTGGCTATGGGGCTTTGCCGACCGGATTTACTGGCCACATGTAAGCCTGGGTTTATTGCTGCTGGTGGCGGGTCTGATCACCGAGCGGAAGCCCGCCTATAAAAAAACGGTACGTACGCCATGAACTCAATCTAAGCCACTGGATACATTCGAGACTGCGCCCGTGCAGCTACCCGCCCTTTATAAACAAACGACCAAGTATGAATCCAACAATGAAGGCGGCCCTCAAGACGGCCACCGGTGAGTTTGACGTAACCGAAGTAGAAACCCCCAAAATACCCCATCCTGACTGGGTCCTGGCCCGTATCCGGGTCGCTGGTATTTGCGGTACTGACCTGCGCCACTGGAAAAAAGAAGAACCTGAATTTGAACATCATATCATGGGTCATGAGATGGCCGGTGAAGTGGTCGAAGTCGGGCCGGAGGTTACCCGTGTCAAACCCGGCGACCGGGTGGTCATTGAAACCGTCCTGGGCGATGGCACCTGTGAGTGGTGCCAGGTCCAGCAATACAACCTGTGCCCAAACCTGTATCCTGTACGGATGGAAACGGTCTCCAGAGCCTTTGCCACCCATGTGATTGGGCCCGCCGAGAAATTCCATAGTTTACCCGACCACGTAAGCTTTGAAGAAGCGACCCTGCTGGATACGTTTTCGGTGGGCCTCCACGCCATTCATTTAAGCGGAATCAGGCTCAATGACAAGGTGGCCGTGATCGGTGCCGGACCGATTGGGTTAGGTCAGTTACAGCTGGCCAAAATTAGCGGGGCCGACGTGATCGTGACGGATGTGGTCGACTCGGCGCTGGAACTGGCGCTGGAATTAGGGGCGGATGCCGTGGTGAACACGAAAACGGAAGACGGCTACCAGAAGGTCATGGAGTTTACCAAGGGACGTGGGGTAGACATTGCTTTTGAATGCGCGGGTGGTCCCTCTATGCCCACTACGTTACCACAGGCAACCTCCTTTACCCGCATTGGCGGCAAGGTTGTCATTGTGGGGGGCTTTGAGGCTGGTCAGAAAGGTATCGAGTTGGACTGGGCAAAAATCCAGTTGGGCGAGATCCAGTTAATCCCCAGTGCGAGCTACTCTTTCTGGGGCATCTACTCAGAAATGCAGATGGCCCTGGATTTGCTGGCCAATGGGAAACTAAACGCCAAAAAGTTGATTACGCACCGCTTTCCGCTGGATGACATCAACAAAGCATTTGAAACGGCTGAAGACAAAGAAAAGACCCATGCCGTTTTTGTCGCACTGCTGGTTTAGGCAGGTTGGTTTTCGAACGGGCTGACGATTAATGTACGCGTGGGTAACCGTCAGCCTGTTCGTTGCCATTTACTGGTACAGCCAGATGCGTGCAGGAAGACGTACTGCTTATCTGATCAGCTGGGGAGCCTGAGGAAGTGGAGAAACGATAATCCTCCACAAGCTTTCTACTACGTGGAAACCGGGGTAGGTACTGTACCGTGATGCCTACGAAATCTATATGATGGGAACCGTAGACTACGGGACGGTAGTTTCAGGCGAATAAATGGGTAAGACGCCCTGATCCCACCAGAAGCTACGCAGACTCTGGCATAAACTCAGCCAGTTGTTGATCCCAATGGGCTTGACGATATAATAGCTACAACCCGACTGGTAAGCCTGTTGAACATCCTGAACATCAACCGAGGAACTCATTACCAGAAGGGGAATTTGCTGTCGGTTCGACAGCAGGGCCCGGGTATCTTCCAGGAGGGCGATACCAGCCTGACGATCGGGCATATAGAAATCCTGTAAAATCAGCCTGGGTAAAATACCCTGACCCGTTTCGCCCTGGCGAAGGAAGGCCAGCGTGTCGGCTCGACTCGTGGTTCGATGGAGCAGTACATCGGGGAAGCATTTTTTCAGGACAAACTGGAGGATGGTCCAGACGTCATCCTGATCTTCAACCACCAGCAGGAGGGCTTGGTGATAATTTAGCTGCCGTAGCGCCGAGAAACTGGTTTCGGCTAATTGAGCGGGATCAATCGAGTTTGTCGTCAATAAAGTAGGGGAAAAGACAACAGTCCGGTCCTAAGTGATCAACCGGAATTGTACTATTTTTTAAGCCGTTACGCTTATTTACACATGTGTATGTGGTGGTACTGTCTGGTTAGTAGGTTAACAGCCTATAAAAACAAAAGGTTTAAATCCCCTTACTACGTTTTGTCGTAACACGCCACATCGTGGATAAACGCCAGGATACATAAAAAGCCGATTCCGGAAAAGAGTGCCCTTTGGTCGGGATGAGCGGATGTATGAGCTCTGGCCGACCTTCGTTGATTCATAGCCCTAAAATATCCAGGCTCATTCAGCCCCGTTCCATATCCTCACTTATTTTAGCTAGGGTTTACGCTATAGAACAATTCTATTATTTTATTGTACAGTCAGCATGGAAAACACACTGTCTTTACGCGTTATATTGGTGGACGATGACCCCGACGATCGTCAATTGATCCGGTGGGCCTTAACCAGTGGTATGGATCGGATTGTCATTGAAGAAATGACAACAGGGCAAGCGTTAATTGACTGGCTGGCAAACAGGCGCCAATTACTAGCAGAAAAGGCCCTGATCGATGAGATTTTGGTAACCGTTATTGTTCTGGACATGCATATGCCAGCACTAACGGGTTTGGAAACCCTGCAACTCCTGGGGGATATGACAGATCTGCCTTATATGCCGGTAGTGATGCTAACCACTTCGATGAGTGATCAACTTAAGCAGCAGGCTTACCAACAGGGTATTCATTTATATATGCTCAAACCCAGCGGGGCTAGTGGGTTTTATCGCGTAGTAGAAGCTATCAAACTCTGTTATCGGGATACGTTACGTTTGCGGGAGCAGCAATTTGCGAATTATCAATATTAACCTTTGCACGCCTGCACCTACTTTTTATTGCCATGCGCGCGTGATCGGTGTGAATACTTCCGATTTTTGTCGCATGAAGACTACAGTCCTGCTGTTACTCATTTTATCGGAGTTCAGTGCTACGGCCCAGGTGTTACGAAAACGAGCCGTCAAATTGATGGGCAGCCGGTTTGATATTACCATCGTGGCCGCCGATTCGCTGACAGCCGAACGTACTATCGACACGGTGATTGCCGAAGTGACGCGGATCGAGAACTTAATCTCCGACTGGAAAGCTGATTCGCAAATTTCACAGGTGAATAAAAATGCGGGCGTCGGACCGGTCCAGGTGGACCCTGAAGTATTCGCCCTAACGGAGCGGGCGCTTCATTTCTCCAACATCACCAACGGCGCTTTCGACATCAGTTTTGCTGCAATGGATCGAATCTGGAAATTCGATGGCTCCATGACAGAGATGCCCAGCCCGGAGGCCATCAGGAAATCGGTCGAGAAAGTGGGTTATCAGCATATTGTGCTGGACCGGGCCAATTTCACCATTTTTCTGACGCGTAAAGGCATGAAGATTGGATTTGGCGCACTAGGGGAGGGGTATGCCGCCGACCGATGCCGCGACATAATGCTGGCCAAAGGTATCAAGGCCGGGATTGTCAACGGATCAGGCGACATGAGTACCTGGGGCAAGCAACCCGATGGACGCGACTGGACTATCGGGATCACCAATCCACTCCGTAACGACACGATTTTTGCCATTATACCGCTACGGCAGAGTGCCGTAGTGACCTCCGGGAGTTACGAAAAATTCGTGGTGTTCAACGGCAAGCGATACGCACACATCATCAACCCCAGCACTGGCTATCCTGCTACCGGCCTGAGTAGCGTGACTATCTTTGGCCCCAGTGCCGAAACGGCCAACGGATTCAGTACGTCGCTGATGGTGCTGGGTAAAGAAGCCGGATTGAAACTGATCAAAAAATACCCCCAATACAGCTACATCCTGATCACTGACGACGGGCAGATTTTCTCCTCGCACAGCCTGGGGCTTAAACAGCGCAGTTTGTAAGGATGTTCACCAGCTTAGTAGCAGTCCATCAGTATCTGGCTGTGCGACTGATAGGCGCTGACGGGCTTGCCCAGTTTCGTCTGACAGATCGTTTCGAGCAGATTAATAACGTCCTTTTGCATGGCCAACGACCCGCAGATCATGAGTACGCCCTTCATCATCAGGGTATTGGCAATGAAGTCGGCATCGCGGCTGAGCAGGTCGCTGACGTACTGCTTGTCGCCTTCCCGTGAATATGCTACGTGCAGGTTGGTGAGTTGCTGAGCCGCTCGGCTTTCTTCCAGAAACTCCTCATAAATGTCAAACGATGCGCGTTGCCGGAAACCGCAGTACAAATGACAGGGTTTCTGCTGCTGATTCTGGCTAATCATCCCCAGAAATGGGGCAATTCCGGTACCATTGGCGATCATCACGACGACCGGCGCTTTTTTGGGAAAATGGAAATGATCGTTGTTAACAATTCGAGCATGAATCGTTTCGCCGGGTGTCAGGCTGTGTAAAAAGCCGGACCCCAGCCCACCCGGGTGGAGCCGGACACTGAGTTGCAGTTCCTTGTCCAGGAGGCCAATGGAGTACAGTCGTTCGCGGTGGTCGTTGGCGGGATAGATAGCCAGCAGATCGCCCGATGTAACGGCCTTTCGGCGAGTGGGTTGCAGGCGAATGAGAAACGTACCGTCTGACTGAGCGGTGCCGGTGTTGTCGGTTACGGTTAGCGTGTCGAGAAGGGGGGCTGGCGCTTTTAGCGCTTCCGTCGAAACGGTCATCGGCAAATCCGTTTGCTGCGACCAGGCTTCCGCCCATAAGCCAAACTCGTCTGGCGACTTGTCATTTACGGTGTGAATATCGACCAGCGGAGTGGCCCACGATTGCCGGGAAAGCAGGTGGTTTACCTCAAAAGCGAACTTGCAGAAGTCGGGATAGGCATGCGAACCAAAACCAATGACGGAATAGCGAACCGGTTGGGGTTGCGGATATTTTTCCAGCAGGGTGCCGAACCGTTTGGCATTCGTCGGCGCATCGCCGAGCCCATACGTAGCGGTCAACGCAATCAGATACTCGGCTTTCGGAAAAACGGTATAGTTATTGAACTCGGTCAGGTACGATTTTTCGCCCTGCCTGAGCAACTGTTGATGGATAGTTTGCGCAAACCGGAAGGTGCTGCCGTTTTCCGAACCGACCAGGATAATGAACCGGCTCTCATTGGCTGTGTAGTTGTTTTTGACGCGGTTAGCCCGTCGTTTCCAGGTAATGGCAAAGCCGGAATAGATGAAAAAGAGAATATTGCCCGACGCGATGGACAGGATGATCGCCCAGATGGCACTGGACCGGCCCGTGTGTAAATCCAGGCTCAGGCTGGTCAGCAGGACGGCGGTTGGGTACCGATTTTCGCTGAGAATATCGCCCGTTAATTGATTGACCGTTAGTTCACGGTCCTTGAGTTTCAGCGTGTAGTAGTCTTCAACGTCTTCCGAAAATGGAAATTCGATGCTCTGTACCTCCGCCAGTTTTGTCTGTTTAAAAATCGCAAAGTCAGTCAGTTTTCGTTCCGGTTTCGACTGAATCGCATCGAAGTCGATTTTGGGTGTAATTTTCTCCTCACCAACCAGGCCGAAGCGGGCTAACGAAAGATATGTTCCTGATAGCGCAATGACGAAGATGGGAATCAACGACAACCGCCCTAGCACGACGTGGTAATACTGGGCGAAGTTATCGCGGACAATCCGGGTGAAGAACCGCTTTACGCCCCGTTGCCGCTGGATGACCAGCATCGTGCCGGAAACCGTAATCAGTAGCAGCAGAAAGGCAGTGAGCCCAATAAAAAATCGACCGGCTTCATGCAGGAAAAGGGACCGGTGCAGCGCGGTGACCCACTGGAAAAATTCATGTTGCGGAGCAGGCGTACCCAGCATTTTGCCCGTCTGCGGGTCGATGTAAGCGGTCAGGTTTTTGCCGTCGGCATCACTTCCTTTGATCTGGACAAAGTGGTTGGCATCAACGCTCAGCGCGCTGATTTCAGCGTAGTTTTTTTTGAGAACGGGCAGCGTCTGGGCAAGGGTAAGCTGGCTGAAATTATCGACCCGGTAAGGCTGAAGTTTCTGCGATATGGGTTCAAAAGCCAGAAGAATACCCGTTATGGAGGCCAGGGTCAGTAAAAGAAAAGAAGATACAGCCAGGGCTAAATGGCTATATCTCCAAACAGAAATGGTCATAAAGCAGACGCCTGTCAATTAGGGCTATTGGGGCTAAAACGAACGTAGCGGATGTAGCCTGTACCCTCACTTTTGGCGGAAAGGGCTTCCGTCGTCAGCGGAATTTCGAGGTCTTTTGCATGATCTTCCTTGTCCTCCACGGCACTTTCGAACCGTAGTTTGTAATCCTTATTGAGCTTCGAGTTGTCGATGTCCAGCACGATAACGCTACGATCTCCACCCGCCACCGACGCGCCACTAATGGCGCTGATGTTGGGCGTTTTTTTGCCCAGCGCCTTGTACCATGTTTTTACGTCCGGGTACCATTTTTTATCGGAGCCGAGCACATACAGGGTTTTCTCGTAAGCCCCTTTTCCGTTCATGAGCGAAACGGCGATATACGCTTTTTCCCCCATGTAGTTGGTCATCTGGATCATGCACTTGTACTGAGCGGTGGCTGGTTGCTGAGCCAGCGAAGCGGATGATCCGGCGACGGACAGGGCCAGAACTAATAAGCCAATTTTAGGCAAACAGGACATAATCTTATTTCAGGAAGTTAACGGATATGTTGCTTTTAGACAGCGATTCATTTTCGCTGGCCAGGTCGTAAGCGGTTTCTTTAAAGCTGGTGGGAATATCTTTTTTAGCCCCGATCGATAGCAGGTATTTCAGCAGGGCATCGTCTTTGGACACCATAGCCGCTTTGTGCAGCGCGGTGATTCCCTCTTTGTTTCGGGCGTTTACATCGATCTGGAGGGGTTCCAGCCGTTTCACCAGTGCCAAGTCATTCTTGGCTACCGCCAAGTGATACAACGTATTGCCGTTCTTCTGAGGAGCCTTAACGTCGAGTCCTTTTTCCTGAAGCAGGTTCAATTTCGCCGTAAAGTCATCGGTTCGTGGGCCGCCCTCTGGCCGCTGTCCACCGTCCGGGCGAGGACCGCCTTCGGGTCGGGGGCCATTGGGGGCGTTGTTGGCCAGCACCAGGTAAGCCGCCAGATTATCGCCGTTTTTGTCGGTTACCGTAGCGTCGGCCCCTTTGGTCAGCAGATAACTCACGACCTCGGGCGAGTTGCCGCGTACGGCCATCGCCAGTGCTGTTGCCCCTTTCTGATTGGCCTGGTTGATATTTTTTACCTTCGGCATCAGCATATCCAGCACCGCAACATCGCGATTCGACGCGGCAGCGTTCATGAACACCGTATTGCCGTCCTCGTCAGCCTGATTGATGTCGACTCCTTTATCCAGGAAATGCTGGATGATTTCATTCTGTTTGGGTCGGCGGACAAGGGCATGCAGGACGTTTTCTCCGGCCTTGTTGGTCACGGTCGGTTTGATACCCAGGCTTTCCAGATACTGGAACACCTCGATGGTATTTGCCCCCCGGCGTCCACCCTGGCTAGCCATGATCAGCGCATTGCCGTTCACGGGTACCCCACGTTGTTGTAGCGCTTTCAGTACGTCGATATTACCACTTCTGGCGGCATAGCTAAAGGCGTTGTTCCCCGCGGCATCTGTACTTTTCAGATCCAGCCCTTTTGAGATAAAATAATCGGTTAGTTTCAGATCCTTGTCGTTGGCAACCGCAACCAGCAGTGCATTGGCTCCGTCGTGGTTGAGATCTTTTTTGAGGTTAGCCCCATTGGCTAAGCAGAGATCAAAAACTTTCGTATTCGCCTGACCACCAGCGGCCGCAAAGTTCAGGGGTGTCATGCCGTGGCTGTCTTCAACCGTTGCTTTGGCCCCCTTTGCAATCAGCGCTTCCATAATCTCTACATTGCCCCGGTTGGCGGCCCAGTGCAGATAGGTACGGCTGTCGTGAGTCACTTTGTTGACGTCGTTGCCGGGTTGCGCCAACAGATACATGATCGTCTCGGTGGGCGCCTGGGCATTGATCGCCATCACAACGGGATCAAAACTCATCGGATTAAACTGCGACGGGCTGTTCCCTTTCTCGACTTCCGCTTTAACCTGGCTCACGTCCGGCTTAGCTTGCCAGAAGGACTGATCCAGCAGCACGTTT
Source organism: Spirosoma jeollabukense (assembly GCF_054777855.1). Classification (NCBI taxonomy): domain Bacteria; kingdom Pseudomonadati; phylum Bacteroidota; class Cytophagia; order Cytophagales; family Cytophagaceae; genus Spirosoma; species Spirosoma jeollabukense. The sequence goes on along the minus strand of NZ_BAAHAD010000001.1, from coordinate 204,414 downwards.
TTCTGGGCCTGAGCAGAGAAGCCAATGCTTATCAGGAGGGCGAAAACTATTTTTTTCATAGAGATAGACTGCATTTAAAATGCCGGTACAACGTGTTTAGGCACTGAGGGAAATCAAACGGGGTGCAAATTAATAAGATTCAGTCTAAATAAGATGATAGACTACTGCCAAATTTGAAAGATCCTACAAATCAGTGAACGAGTAATACGTTTAACCACGTCCTGCCTTCATGGCGCCATGAAGGCAGGACGTGGTTAAACGCAACGGTTAATTTATTTAAACCGGTAGGATACTGTCGCGGTAAACTGCCGGGGTGGAATCGGCATGATGCTATAGCGGTCGTGAATCAGGAAATTCAACGTATTGGTGATGTTCGACACCTTGGCCAGCAACGAAATTTTCCGGAACCCATACCCAGCCGACAGATCGAACGTAGTGAAACCCGTTAGCGGAATCAGGCGACTAAACTCCGGGGTCTGGCCGTATGTGTTGTTGTTACCACCGAACCGATTGCCCGTGTAAAAAGCGGAAGCCCCCAACTTTAAGCCCCGCAGTTGCGGTAGATCGAAGGTGTAGAAAATAGTGGCATTCGCGGTGTGGGCCGGATTATTGGTCAGCCGTTCGCCCTCAATAGGGGAGCCCTTCACGAGCGATGCTTTGGTATACCGCATGTAGTTGTAGCCGTAGCCGGTGATGAAATAGACGTTTTTCGACAGATTGCCCGTCAGGTCTATTTCCAGTCCGTCGCTGGTGGTTTGCCCCGTGAACTCCTTCACGTTCGCGTCGGCATTGGCCGTACCATCGGCTTTAAGCGGAGCCATCTGGGCAAAATTGCTGTTCACAATGTGGTAAACGCCGAGGTTAGCCGTAATCCGACCGTTGAACAGTTCGTTTTTAACACCGGCTTCAAACTGATCAATAATGGAAGGCTTCAGGAGTTGCCCATAAATGTCGACCCCTGAGTTGATGGTGAAGTTGTTCGAGTAGCTACCGAAAAACGAGGTGGTTTTAATGGGTTGATACAGCAGCGCCACTTTTGGCGAAAAAGCAGCATCGGTTTTGGTTTCGGCGGCACCCCGCGTTTCGGCCTGGGTCAGCAGATTCAGGACGGTTGTCTGCACGGTTTTCTGCTGCGACCACCGCACACCCGCCAGAATTTTAAACTTATCGGTCAGGCTGATTAAATCCTGGACGTAAAAACCAAGCCGGACCGAGGGTGAAGTTGTCCGGGTCGTTGCGGTGGCATCCGGAATGTCGGTACGGGCTTCGTAGAGGGTTGGATTCAGAATGTTGATTTTATCGTAAGACGTTTTGCCCGTTCCGTAATTAACCGTGAAGGCCGTGCTTTTGCTCACAATACCGACTACGTCGCCACCGACTAGCAGTTGATGCCCAATCGAGCCTGTGTTAAATCGACCGTTCAGGTTTACCTGGCCAGTGTAATCGGCCTCGCTGGTCATGGTCCGGCTAAGCGTACGCGTCCAGTCGCCCGTAGCCGATACGTTATTGTTAGGAACGCCTGATCCGTAGGCGCTTACGTCAGTGCCCTGCTCGGAAGCAATGACGGTTAATTTCCAGTTGTTGTTAAATGCATGGTCGATGTTGGTCGACAGAGACGTCTGTTTTACGTTGTTATACGCCCAGTGCGTATTGATGAACCGCGACCGGGGCACATCGGGGATAATGGCATCCTGGTTTAAATTTAACGAACCAATGCCGTTGTCGGGAGTGAAATCCGCTTTCAGGTAATCGCCCTGTACGAGGATGGTCGTTTTCTGACCCAGTTTGTAGAGGAGGGATGGATTGACGTAGACCCGGTTCGTTTTCACGACATCCCGGTAACTATTCGACTGCTCATAGGTGCCCACAACGCGAAACGCCAGATTTTTGGCCAGCGGTCCGTACACATCGACAATTGGTTTGTAGAGGCCAAAGCTGCCCACCCGCATCGATACCTCACCGCCGAAATCGAACTTGGGTTTCTTCGTAACCATGTTGATAATCAATCCGCCCGATACATTGCCGTAGAGCAGGGCCGAACTCCCTTTCAATACTTCCACCGACTCCAGTGTACTGGCTTCTGGAAAGCCCATCGTGTTGGACACGACCCCGTTTTTGAAAATATTACCACCCGCGCCGGCAATGCCAATGCTGTAACCACGGGCCGAAAATGTTTCGGCAACACCACCCCGTTGCTGGGTGAGGGATACCCCACTCACGTTTTTCAGGACGTCGCCCAGGCGGGAAGCCTGCTGGTTGGCAATGACCACGCTGCTTACCACGCCAGTCATCTGGGGAAGGTCCAGTGGGGCAATGGCGGCTTTTCCCAGCGTAACAACCTGGTTAGTACCCGTTACTTCGACTTCACTTAACTGAGACGCACTTTCGGCCAGGGCAAAGTCGACCGAAGTGGCCTGACCCGCCTGTACGGATACCGTCTTTTCCTGGGTCTGGAGACCCACAAAGGTTATTTGAAGTGTATACGTACCGGGATTTATGCCTTTCAATTGATAGGTTCCCTCTTCGGTGGTCACTGTGCCTTTGCGGGTCTCTTTCAAACTGACGTTAACAAAGGCGGCTGGATTGCCATCGCTGGTTTTCACAATACCACGAATGGAGCCCTGCGTTTGAGCAAATATCGCTGGACTGGATACGATGACCAGACTAAAACACAAAACAGAAATAAGATATATATGTCTCATTTATTTAGATTAATTCTATTTTAGTGCAAATTTGTACGCTGAATAAGTAGCGTAGGTATCGGAAATGGGAGAATTGCTATCGGAATCGGGCCGTTATGGAAATATTTATAAAAGCTAAAGGAACTGACACATTATTGCGTCGGGAGGTGTTATCGGGCACCAGTGAGCTAACGGATTCTTTTCAGGAGAAGCGCGTCCGAATTCAGCACGAGTCAATCGGCTATATCACCGACACGCAGATTTCGACAAGTAATTTTTTTATAGCACACTGTAGTTTTCAACTCTGCCAGCCTGTCCAGTTACTCAAGGAAGTTGAAGCGGATATTATTCAACTGGATTTCGCGTTGCGGGGTGATTGTCAGGCGCAACTGGGAAAGAAAATGACTCGCCAGCACTTTTCGACGGGTCAGCATAATATCAGCTACCTGCCTGCGTCAAAAAGTATCTATGACTACGGGGTGTCCACCCAGTCGTTGGAATATACGGCAGTCGTGATTCCCAAAGACGTTTACGCCCGTCTGGTCCCGGTTGAAAGTGATTTGTATCGACCGCTTTTCACCCAAATTGTCCAGCAGAAAGCCGCCTTTCTTAGTGCTAAAAACCTTCCTATTACCCCCGCCATGGATTGGATCATTCGGGATATGCGGGCCAGCCAGCGGACAGGCGTCCTAAAGCGGCTATTTCTGGAATCCAGAGTAACGGAACTGCTCATGCTACAACTGGAGCAAATGCAGGGGAGTAAGCCTGTTGGCTTTTCATCAAAAAAAGAGGATACCCGTAAAATACAGGAAGCCTGTGAACTGTTAAATGGCGCTTATGTCAACCCCCCCACGATTGTTGAGTTAGCAAAACTGGTAGGCCTGAATGAATTTAACCTGAAACGGGGATTCAAGGCCCAGTTCGGTACGACCATTCTGGGCTATGTCACCCAACGGCGGATGGACGATGCCCGACGCTTACTGCTGGAGGGCGAGAAAACCATCAGCGAGATTTCCTACTGGGTAGGTTACAAAAATCCGGCCCATTTTACCGTTGCCTTTAAAAACTACTTTGGCTTGCTGCCCAGCGCTATGCGCACGTAGCGGAACGGGCCTGCCTTGGAAACAGTCGGACTTTACAGGCACGGGGGCTGCCTGGGAGGGGAGTATGAATAGCGAACACACCGATTACATCCGGCAGTCATACGTTACGCCAGGCTGATTTCCTTCGTATACTTCGCTCGATAATCGAGTGGTGACACGCCGGTTATTTTTTTAAAAACTTCCCGGAAGGCTTTATCATCGGAATATCCCACTTCACTCATCACCTCGAAAATGCTTTTTCTACCTTTTTCCAAAGCACTCTTGGCCACTTCCACTTTTACCCGTTGCAAATAGGTAACGGGCGTATTACCCGTGGCTTTGGTAAACCGCCGGTCAAAATTGCGTCGGCTTATGGCCAGTTCGGCGGCCAGTTCTTCAAAGGAAATCCGCTCGCTCAAATGCTGTTCAATGTACGTTTGCGCTTTGCAGACCAGGTCATCGCCATGGTTCTTCTGAACCTGAAAAATAAAAAAGGGTGACTGCGAGGTTCGATCCATGTCAATTTGAAAAACTTTTGAACAGTAGATGGCAGTCGGCCGGTCGAAATATTTCTCCACTAAAAAAAGGACCAGATGCAAAAACGAGAAAGCACCCCCGTTGGTGTAGATTCCTTTTTCAGCCGTGATCAGCTTATCGGCCTGAAGGTTAATTTTAGGGAACATCTGTTTAAAGCTGCTTTCCGCACTCCAATGCGTTGAACACGTTTTTCCATCCAGCAAGCCCGTAGCGGCCAACAGAAACGCTCCCGTACACATACTGGCGATTTCGGCGCCCCCAACATACTGCTCTTTAATCCAGCGAATCAGTTCGCCGTTTTCATTGATCAACTTACTCGTATAAGGAGCGGAAGGTATAATCAGCAAGTCTGTTTTTTTTAATGCACTGATCGGTGTGGGATGAACCGTGATGAACCCCGCATCCAGTGTCAATTCAGGGACAACGCCAGCCAACGTAACGTCGATTCTGGACTTATTACCCATCCTCCGCCAATAGGCATTGGCGCTGGTCAGGATCTCATACGAACCCGTTATACTGCTTAGGTTAGCGTTGCCGTTCGGAACAACAATTGTTACGTGCTTCATGGTCAATTTTTAGTCAAAGCTAGCTGGTAACGTTGTCTAAATCAACCCGGTAGAATGGCCATTTTACACCCTGTTGCAGCCACATTTAGCCTGTACTTTTGCATCGTTCGTTCACTGCATACCTTATTGTTGGCCAAACGACATTCTTCGGTAGGCAGGCTATGGTACACTAACGCGCTAACCAGTTAACAAATGACTACACCAAATTTTACCACTACGTTCGTGGTTGACCAAAGTCCGCAAGAAGTGTTTAACGCCATCAATAATATTCGTGGATGGTGGACGGAAGATGTGGATGGTGACTCGCAAAAACTGAACGACGAATTCACGGTTCATTTTGCAGATGTTCATGTATCTACCCAGCAGATAGTAGAGCTTATTCCAGGCCAAAAAGTGGTGTGGCTCGTTACCGACAGCCAGCTTAATTTCATCAAGAACAAACAAGAATGGACGAACACTAGCATTACGTTCGACATTCGTACTCAGAATAATCAGACGCAAATCCATTTTACCCATACCGGTTTAGTTCCTCAAATTGACTGTTTTGAGGCCTGCTCAACTGCGTGGAGCCGCTATATACAGGGAAGTTTAGTCAAATTAATAATGGAGGGAAAAGGAAGGCCTGGGTTATAGTACGGCCCTAAATTTCTTCATCATCCACCACGTTCAACCCATGAAGGTTGAGCCTACTGCTTTATTATCTATGAAAACTTTACAAGGGAAAAAAGTAGTGGTCATCGGCGGAAGCCGGGGCACGGGTCTGTCCATTGTCGAGGCCTTTCTCCGGGAAGCAGCCGACGTGTTGGTGGTGGGGCGCGATCCCAACTCACTTGCCGACCTTGTCAGCGCCTGGCCAACCGTACGCACGCTGCAAGCCGATGCCACGGAGACCACAACTGTCGAGACGATTTTTCAGGATTCCCCCGACGTAGTGGTATTGGCCGCGGGAGCCCCTCCACCAACCAGGCCGGTATATCCGTTGGACTGGGACACCTTCAGTACCAATTGGCATACCGATGTAAAAGCCTCCTACCTGCTGGCGCACTACGCACTCACGTCTCCCGCCAAATCGGGTACTGCGATCCTGTTTATATCAAGTGGGGCGGCCATTGGCGGGTCGCCTATTTCGGGCGGCTACGCGGGGGCCAAGCGGATGCAGATGTTTCTGGCCAATTACGCGCAGGAGGCATCGAATCGTCTGTCGCTTGGCCTGCGCTTTCTGACGCTTGCTCCGTGGCGCCTGATGAAAGGTACCGGTACCGGCGACGCCGTTGTGCCGAGTTATGCGGCTTATCTGGGCATCCCGGAAACTGATTTTATTGCCAGGATGACGTTGCCACAGACGAAAGAAAACGTGGCGGAGGCCGTAGTGACCTTCGCTGGTCAGTGGCCTGCGCCCGAAGAGGGCAATGTGTTTATCGTTTCGGGTAATGGCGTCGTGGCTGAAAAGAACATACAGACCTTGTTGTCATTCTGGGGTAATCGCTGAGTTGTAACGTATGTCAACTAGTTGCGTTCACGGTTCTTTTACTGCCAGCCGCCCCCCAACGATCGGTACAGATCGGTTAGCGATAAGAACTGAGCCTGCTTGGTGTTGATGAGCGCTAATTCGGCTTCCAGCACGCTCCGTTGGGCGGTGATAACTTCCAGATACGAGGCATAACCTCCGGCAAACAGATCGTTTGACGTCGTGACGGCTTTTTCCAGCACATCCACCTCCTGCGCCTGTAAATCAGCGACGCTACGGTAATTCTCCACCCCTTTCAAGTTGGTGGTTACCTCACTAAAACCCGTCAGAATGGTCTGCTGATACCGATACAGTGACTCCCGGCTCTGCGCCACCGACTGCCGATAGTTGGCTTTTACGAAGCGTCGATTCAGGACCGGGCCCGATAAGCCACCCAGCAAGCCAGCCGCAATAGACGCCGGGTTGAATAGCACGGCCGTGCGGAAGGCGTTCAGCCCCAGGTAGGCCGTCAGATTCAGGCTGGGCAGGAATTCAGCTCGCGCTACGTCGATGTCCACATTGGCCGCCTGAAGATCAAGCTCCGCCTGTTGAATATCGGGTCGGCGAACCAGCATCTGAGCGGGAATACCGGCCAATACCTGGCCCGGCAGTTCGCGGTCCTGAAGGGAACTGCCCCGAGCAATCGGCTGGGGGTAGCGACCCAGCAGCCGGTTCAGCTGATTCTCGTTTTCAATGATACGCTGGCGGATCTGTCCCTGTCGGCTTCGGGTATTGAGGAGCTGGGCCGTAAACTGCTGAACTGCCAGTTCGGTTACCCGACCTGCTTCTTTCTGGATACGCACCAACTCCAGCGCATTCTGCTGATAATTGATGTTTTTCTGAATGATTTCCAGTTCGCCATCCAGCGCCAGCAGCCGGTAGTAATATTGGGCGACCTCGGCAACTAAGGCGGTTATGACGGCATGGCGTCCCTTTTCAGAAGCCAGAAAGCGTAAGTAAGCCGCTTTTCGACGGTTGCGGAGTTTGCCCCAGATGTCTACCTCCCACGTACTGCGTGCCCCCAGAAAGTAGTCGGGGGTGGGGTTTGGAATCACTTGGTTTCCCCGAATATTATCCGACAGGTTGGTATCGTAATTCCCGACGCCATTCAATGTGTTCTGACCGTACCGATCTACCCCCGCCGACGCGACGGCGTTTACCTGCGGAGCCAGAAACCCCTGCGTGTAGTCAAAAGCGGCCCGTGCGGCCTCGATACGTTGCGTCGCGATCCGTAAATCCAGATTTCCCGTCAGGGCGGTATCAATAAGCTGCACAAGCTGGGCATCGGCAAAGAAGGTCCGCCAGTTCTGACTGGCGATGCCCAGCGTATCGGCCCGGCCGGCAAAGGAAACGGGCATCGGGCGAGCCGACGGCTGGAGCAGCGATTTGGGCATTTGACAGCTACTCAGTAAACTTACGCTTAGCAGAAAATAGCAGCTAGTTCGAATGGACTTATTTATGAATGACGGAGCCATTGATGTGTGTTTGGGTGGATAAACGAACCGACGTCGTGTCGTTCTGTACAGGGTGATTGTTCAGGTTGTCGTTGGTGGGCTGTTTCGTACTAAACCGTTCGGCGAGTTTGGCGAAGAAGACATACAGGCCGGGCACAATGATCAGCCCGAACAACGTACCGGTGAACATTCCCCCAGCCGCTGCCGTACCGATGGACCGGTTGCCCAGTGCCCCAGCGCCTGTGGCCATACAAAGCGGAATCAGACCTGCGATGAAGGCGAACGAAGTCATCAGAATCGGACGTAGCCGCGAAACTGCCCCTTCTACAGCCGCGTCCAGAATGGATAGCCCCTCGCGTTGCCGCTGGCTGGCAAATTCGACAATCAGAATGGCGTTTTTACCCAGTAGTCCAATGAGCATCACCAGGGCTACCTGCGCGTAAATGTTGTTCTGCAATCCCATCAGTTGCAGAAAGAAAAAGGAGCCGAAGATGCCGGTGGGGAGCGACAACAGAACCGATAAAGGCAAAAACACACTCTCGTATTGGGCCATCAGCAGGATATACACGAACACCAGACAGATCGCAAAAATGTAGAGCGCCTGATTGCCCGATTCGACCTCCTCCCGCGACATGCCCGACCATTCGTAGGCGAATCCTTTGGGCAACGTCTGAGCCGCCACTTCCTGAACGGCCTTGATGGCGTCGCCACTGCTGTAGCCGGGAGCCGCGTCGCCATTGATCATGGCTGAAGTGTACATGTTGTAGCGGGTGATCTGCTCGGGACCATAGACGCGTTCCAGCCGGACGAAATTGGAGTACGGGACCATTTCGCCCTGATCGTTCTTGACGCGCATGGTCAGTACGTCTTCGGGTTTGGTTCGGTAGCTGGGAGCGGCCTGCACCATCACTTTATACATTTGCCCGAAGCGGATAAAATTGGATGCATAATAGCTTCCCATCATCGTTTGCAGCGTGCTCATGGCGTTGTCGATGGATACCCCTTTCTGAGACGCTTTCTCCTGATCGACGTGCAGTAAATACTGCGGAAAACTGGGGTCGAAACTGGTAAAGGCATCGCTGATTTCAGGACGTTTTTTCAGGGCCGCAATAAACTGCTGCGCTACGTTGGCTGTTTGGGTGAGATCGCCACTACGTCCCCGATCCAGCATGCGGATTTCAAATCCACTCGAATTGCCGAAGCCGGGCACGGTAGGCGGTGGGAAAAATTGAATCGTCGCGTCGGTAATGTGTTTGGTCTTTTCTTCCAGCGTCGCAATCAGGTCCCGCATCGAAATGGTACGTTCGTCCCAGTGTTTGAGGTTAATCATACCCATGCCATACGAAGCGCCCGCGCCATCGGTCATCAGGCTGAATCCCGCCAGTGTCGATACGTTCTCTACCGATTCCTGCTGGGAGGCAATGGCTTCGATGGCATCCAGCACCTTCTCCGTTCGATCAACGGTGGCACCGACGGGGGTCGTTACGTTGACGTAAATCATGCCCTGGTCTTCGGTTGGAATGAAGCCGCCCGGCAGGATCGTGCTAATGCCCCAGGTCGCCAGCATGAACAGCCCCAGCAGCCCCCACGTAATGACGCTCCGGTTCGCTACCCGACGGAGTAGACCCTGATACTTGCTCGCCAGCAAGTCATAACTTTCATTAAAGCGGGTGAAGAAGCGACCCAGTAGCCCCTGCTTCTTTCCGTGTACGGGACGTAGCAGAATAGCACACAACGCGGGTGTGAGCGTCAGCGCATTGATGCCGGAAATAACAATGGCAATGGCCAGCGTCAGGGAGAACTGCCGGTAGAAAATGCCCACCGGGCCCGTCATGAACGCCACCGGGATAAACACTGCCGACATGACCAGGGTAATGCCCACGATGGCCCCGGCAATCTCGCCCATCGCGGCAAACGTAGCGGCCCGGGGTGTCAACGGGCCAGCTTCGCCACCGGATTCTTCCATTTTGGCGTGAACGGCCTCAACCACCACAATGGCGTTATCGACCACAATACCAATGGCCAGCACCAGCGCAAACAGCGTCAGCAGGTTGATCGAGAAACCGATGGAACTCATAAAGGCGAACGTACCGATCAGGGCCACCGGGACCGCCAGCGCACAAATTAGCGTGGAACGCCAGTCCTGCAAAAACAGAAAGACGATGATGAACACCAGCACGAACGCTTCGATCAGTGTGCGGACCACTTCGTGAATAGACGCGTCCAGAAAGCGCGATACGTCGTAGGCGTAGTTATAGGTCATGCCCGACGGAAACGAGCTTTCTTTCAGCTCCGCCATCCGCGTTTTGACGGCCGCAATAACGTCGCTGGCGTTGGAGCCCGGCCGCTGCTTGAGCATGATGGACGCCGATGGCCGACCGTCGTTTTTGGATAAAACTCCGTAATCCAGCGAACCAAATTCCACCTCGGCTATATCCTTCAACCGCAGCAACGAACCATCGGTATTGGTGCGCAGGATGAGGTTTTCGTATTGGGCCGGTTCGAAAAACTTACCGGTATAACGGAGTACGTATTGCAACGTCTGCGGAGCCTGGTCGGCGCTTTCGCCCGCTTTGCCGGGTGCCGCTTCGACATTCTGCTTGCGAATACCAGCGATCACTTCGTCGGGCGAGATGTCGTAGGCCGTCATGCGGTCGGGTTTGAGCCACACGCGCATGGAGTAATCGCGGCTGCCCATGATGGCGGCAAACCCCACCCCGTCGATCCGTTTGAGTTCGGCCAGTACGTTGATATCGGCAAAGTTGTAAATGAACTTCTCGTCAACTTTTGGATCGTCGCTGACAATGTTGAGGTACAGCAGCATACTGTTTACCTCTTTTTCCGTCACGACTCCCGCCTTGATGACTTCTTCGGGTAGTTCGTCCATCACGGTCGTCACACGGTTCTGTACGTTGACAGCCGCCAGATCGGGGTCCGTACCCACTTTAAAGAAAACCGTGATGAGGGTTGACCCGTCATTCCCCGAAATGGAGGTCATATAGGTCATATTGGGCACCCCGTTGATGGCGCGTTCGAGCGGGGTGGCTACGGCTTTGACACAGACATCGGCGCTGGCACCGGTGTACTTGGTCGTTACGGTGACCGAAGGGGGCACAATGTCGGGAAACTGCGTAACGGGCAGACCCGTCAGGGCCAGCACACCCAGCAGCACAATGACCAGGGAAATAGCCGTAGAGAGTAGGGGTCTTTTTACGAACGTATTGAACATGAGTCAGTTATTTCGGATTAGTCAAGGTAGTGGGCCTTAATTGATTCATTACCGGGCCGATGCGTACAAAGCCTCCAGGCTTTTGGCGGGTAACGACCTGGGTACGATGCGCATGCCGTCTTTCAGGCTTTGAATGCCCTCATAAACAATGCGGTCTCCCGACTTAAGACCCGACTGGACAATGTAAAACTGATCGACCCGGCTGCTCGGGATAAAATTTCGGCTTCTGACGGTATTGTTGGCGTCCACGACGTAGACGAAATTTTTGTCCTGTACCTCAAAAACGGCTTTCTGCGGTACCAGTAGGGCATCATCAACATCCGTAGAGAGTCGAACCTTACCAGTCGATCCGTGTCGGAGCAGTCGTTTGGGGTTGGGAAAGGTAGCCCGGAAGGCAATCGTCCCCGAGTTGTCCTCAAATTCGGTTTCGGTGGTTTCGATTTTGCCTTTGAACGGATAAGCGGAATCATCGGCCAGCAACAGATCGACTTCCCGAACGGTTGTTTTGTCGGGATCGAGTCGCTTTTTGATGAACGACAGGTATTCTTTCTCGGATACGTTGAAATAGGCGTACATCTGCCGAAGATCGGAGATGGAGGTGAGCAGTGCCCCTTCTTCAATCAGGCTGCCCCGTTTGAAGGGTATCCGGTTGATAACGCCATCGAAGGGTGCCCGAATGCTGGTGAGTGATACGTGGAATCGCGCTTTGGCTAAAGCCGATTTGGCGCCGTTGATGCCCGCCCGGGCGGTTTCCATTTTCGATCGGGCGAGCTTCAGTTCCGAGGGCGATATGACGTTTTTATCGACCAGCAATTTCACCCGGCCCATCTCTACCTCGGCGGATTCGGCCTGGGCAATAGCACTCTCCAGCGTAGACTGCGCCCGGTCCACTTCTACCTGAAATTCGGTCGGGTTGAGTTGGAAAAGAAGTTGCCCCTTATGAACCGGTTTCCCTTCATCGACCAGAATTTTATCTAAAAATCCAGCCACCCGGGCGCGTACCTCCACGTTCTGGACGGCTTCGAGATTACTGGCATAATCCCGGTCAAGCGTGGCGTCCTGCTTGGTGAGTTGAATGACCGGCAGCGTCGGCGCGGAGGCTTCCGGTTTTTTTTCGCTTTTCGCCGAGCAGGAAGCCAGCAAGGTACCGATGAACAAGGCTACTATACCCGAATAAGATTTCATACAGGGATTTGGTCTGAACGATGAACGCGTAGCGCCGTAAATGGCAGTCCGTTAAACAGAATGCTACGTTAGCTACCGGTGCAAATACGCCTGGGCAAGTAAAGATCAGCTTAGAAAATTCTTAGAATTTGCTTAGAAGTGGCGAGTCTGGGTTGATTCGACTTGAAAAAGCACAATAATTACTCGCTCCCGTAACAGTTGCTGAACGTTGTAGGCAAGACAAAAAAACCGCTACCCGGAATCAGCGCCCCGGTAGCGGTAAGGTTACATATCAACTACGAAAAAAATAATTACTGATCAGTCGCTTCCGTTTCGGGAGCGGCAATTTTGGCTAAGTCCTTGTTCTCGGGGAAAAACGACAATCCCTTTTTCAGCCATTCGTTGCGGGCGTTTTCATCTTTCGTGACCAGCTCATTGTACGAAATCAAGTACTTGAATGCCAGCACCAGGTCTTTTTTATAGCGCTTCCGTTCGTCCTCCTTATCGGCGGTCATGTTGATGAACTGCTCGAAATACGGCTTCGCTTTTCCGTTGCGGACGGCTTCTTCGGGCGTGTAGGCGTAGTAGTTTGCCTTGGCCCGGTAAAGAACCGTCGGGGCATAATCGGGTGAGGCTTTTTGCGCCAACGCCAAGGCAGAATCGGCCTTGGCAAAGCGAGTGGTATCCCGCACCAGTTTACCAAGACTATCGCGTTGGAAACCAAGTGTATAGTTACTCATGCCGTACCGGAACAAGTCCTGCACGTCGGCCTTGAACCCATGTTTCGCGGCCGAATCGAGTGCGGCTACGGCTTCGGGGTGTTTCTTGGCCCGGTAGTAATATTTGGCGATGTCGCTGTACAGATTCTCCGTCGTATCGAAGGGAGCCGCTTTGGCGAGATTCAGAATGCCTAATGAGTCGTTGATGGCTTTTAACGAATCGCTGCCGGGATTTTCGATGCCTAAATACGCAGTGCCCAGGTATTTGTAATCGTCGGGCATGACCTTTTCGGGCGCTTTTTCCAGGAACGTAGTCAGATTCTGGATGGCTTTCTGCGGCTGTTTCAGCGATGAATACGACCAGCCTTCAATCCGGTATACGATGGGGTTTTGCGCCAGGATGGTACGGTTGCTATCGATCAAATTTACGGCCCGCTGGTAGTCTTTCGCCAGGAAGTGAAACTGAGCCTGACGGAGCAGCGTTTCCTGTCGTTTATCTTTCGATACGTTCACATACTGGTCGATGTAGCTGGCTGCTTCTTTGTAGCGGTTCACCAGAAAATATAACTCGGCTAGTTGGTTATAAGCCGGGGCATACGTAGCGTTGGCTTCAATAGCTTTTTTATAATTCTCTACCGCCAGATTCAGGTTGCGGCCCTGCCAGTAGATATCGCCAATCCGCTGATAAACCCGCGACGGATTCATGCCCAGTTCAACAGCACTTTCATAACGGGAAACCGCCGTTCCGGCATCTTTATTCAGGTAATACGCATCGCCCAGGGCCAGTTGGATTGCCGGATTTTTCTTGTCTCGATCAACGGCCCGATTCAGGTAATCAATGGCTTTGGCGGCATTGACGGCTTTAGGATAAATCGGCTTAATCGAGCCGTTTCCTGGCGTCAGATAACCCGTATACGCTTCGCCGATCCGAAAGAGGATCTCCGCATTTTTGCCTTTACTCTTATCAACAACCTCCGCCAGTTTAGGATCGGCATTGGTCATGTCGTTTTTGACGAGATACGTAATGGCAGCCCCAGTCTGGTTCAATGGGACCCGTTTTTCGTCCATCGGAATGCCTTTCTCGAACCAGATACGGGCTGAATCGGGCTGGCCAGCCCGCAGGTAGCCATAGCCAGCGTCGAAATTCGTTTGTGCAGATGGATGTTGCTGAGCGTTCCGGATCAGAAGCGTTTTGGCTTCGTCGAAACGACCAAGGTTCATCAGGGTATTGGCATCGGGTGCTGGGGTTTGTGCCAACGTAGTGCCCGCCAGCCCCGAGAGAAGTAATACTTTGAGTTGCGTGTTCATGCTGTGCTTAGGTTTAGTGGCTTCAACACGGCGACTCAAGTCGTCTGAAGAAGCCTACGCAAACTACAGCACAGGTCTAAGAAGGGGCTTAAGGATTGCTTAGAATTCGCTTAGAGACGTATTCAAACAAAAACGGCAACTGCCACCGGATAGCGAAGTTGCCGTTTTTTACGATAGCAGAGCCAATAACTACAGGCTCGGCCTGCGTTGGTCTGCTTGTTGAGCCAGCTTGTTAGTGGTGGTTAATAGTAGCCACGGCAGGCGGTATGCGCGGTCCGGCCAGCGGTGGAGACTTATGCATGCCGCTTTGAAAAATATCTTCGGCAATTTTAAGACCTAGCGGTACTCCCCCAATATTTTGCGTTAAATCCATTTCATCATTACTATCTACTGCAAACGCATCGAATAACCAGTGAACACCTAAAAAAACGCGGCTGAATCCATTTTCTACGATCATGCGCCATAGGCCACCGGGAAAATTGCGGACATGGCGTGGGCGTACTGTTCCCTGATTGTCCTGATTAACCCCATTCATCTCTTCAGACACTATTGACAGCCCATCGAAAAAGTGGTCGTTTGCCCGGTTGCCTAGCATAGGATTCGTGCTCCCGGCCGGGACGCTCAGCTTGCCATAAAATAATCGGGTTATGTGCAGCGCGGCTGCCCCGAAGGTTGCATGCCCGGACGGATAAGCTGGGAAATTAGGCGTAAAGTTCTTTGGACGTTCCCGTACGATCTGGCTACGCTGGTACGTACTGGAGTCAGATGAAACGGGCGTATCATACTGTGGGTTAATGGCGTTCGTTGCCGGGCCACCCAAAGGAAGCCAGCTACAGTCGCAGTCGTTGTTAAGATTATTGTCAGCGGTAGCTGCCATCCCCATCGACTGGTCATGCTCACGAATGCCGACTACTGGCCGCCAGAAATTATGCTTATATTTTTCGTCCCAGGCCAAAATACCGGCGTCACCCATCGCTACGTTGGCTAGTGTAAACAAACGGGCATTCTGGGCTTCTGTGTTATTACGGGCAATGGCAAGTGTACGGATAATCTGGTTATAGAATCGAGGAGGAGTTCCCAGACCAACAGCACCGTCATAAGCCCAGAATAGACCCATAACCGTTTCGTCGTTGGTGCGGGAATGAGTGCGGTTAGGTATTGTACCGAGTAAACTAGTAGCAATGCCTTTCTCCCGCACCTGCCGCAGCGCCTTAACATAAGACGGACTCTCAAATGGAGGGGGCATTAGGGTATGCCGATCTGTAATGGCAAACCCACCCGACTGAGCGCCATAGAAAGGGGAATAAAATCCCTGATTTGGATTATCGGGGTCTACTTTGTGCTTTCCCCGGGCAAGCGATGGCAGATAGCCATCATCTTTAGCCCCAGGATCGCCAGCCCGCAGCATTAAGATGTCCTTTGCTATCATAAGCCCAAGCTCATGGCCTGGATTCAATACATCCCCAGCTTCGGCCAGGCTGGTATCGAACAGGGTGCGCTGACTCGGATACAGCGTCCAGAGCGTTGTATGAGCTGCTGCCGATACGGTTGCCCGGGCCGTTGCTCCAACCGGTACCGCGTGGGTAAGGGGTATGTACGATGTAAAGTCCAGGCCAGGAGTTGTAGCTACAAACGAATCGTGCATAGCAATATGGACAATCGCCAGTGCTCGCGAGCTTAGAGTAGGACCGGTTTGCTCCATTTTTCGGTTGGTGTGGCTTATACGGTTTGCCTCTAGAGCTACGGCATTCCAGTACAAAATAATATCGCCCATTGTTTTGGTCGGTTAAAGGGTGAATTGGTAAAAATGTCTCATTTGTTTAGTCGAACTTCAATGGCTGGAAGTAAACATATGAGGCTGTAAATATCGACTTTCATTCACCAGCCAGACAAGGAGAATTTTCCCGTATTCTTGTATTTAAGTTTCTGACTTTCTGCTTATTAAATAGCTATTTTAGTCCATTATGAGTTGGTGTAAATACCTTTTAGATAAAATGCCATAAGATCATATCGATACAGCCAAAGGGTAACCTCTCCAGCTTATCAGAGTTATCAAAATAAACTTACTTTGTCAGGACAGAAACGAGCTTTTGCAAAGGCCACAAAAGACCACGTAATTTATTGATACTTACTGATGAAGATATTACTCGTTGAAGATGAAGTTAGTCTGGCGTCTTTCATTCGCAAAGGCGTGGAGAGTGAAGGGTACGAAATTGATCTGGCCTACGACGGCCTGGTGGGCAGAAGTCTGGCCGATAACAATACGTACGATGTCATTGTGCTGGACGTTAATTTGCCGCATATCAACGGCTTTGAGCTATGTCGACATATTAAACGGGAGGCTCCCCGCCAATCGGTCATGCTACTGACGGCGCTGGATAGTCTGCCCGATAAAGAAAATGGATTTGGGGCGGGTGCCGACGACTACCTGGTGAAACCCTTTGAGTTTCGTGAGCTGATGCTACGGATCAAAGCACTGGCCCGGCGAAACAGTGACTTTACGGGTATGAAAACAATACTTCGGGTGGCTGATCTGGTGCTCGATACCGAAGGGCATTCGGTTACCCGTGCTGGTCAGCGCATCGACCTGACGGCCCGCGAATACGCCTTACTGGAATACCTGATGGTCAATCAGGGGCGAACCGTGAGTCGGGTCGACATTGCCGAAAAAGTGTGGGACCTGCATTTTGATACAAACACCAACGTGATCGAGGTCTATATCAATTACCTGCGCAAGAAGATCGATAAAGAGTTCAGCCCGAAGCTGTTGCATACCATTGTAGGCATGGGCTATGTTTTACGCGGCTAGCTATGCAGATCAAACACAAGCTCATTCTCTGGTTCTCGTCACTGGTGGCGAGTATTCTGCTTATTTTTTCGGTCTATGTGTATAGTACTTATGCCAATTTCCGGCAGCGATCCATTGAAGACCGGCTGGCGCGCAAAGCCCGCGTAACCGAGCAACTGCTGACGCTCAAAGGAGCGGTGGCGGGCAGCGTCATTACGTCCATGCCCGAGCAGGTTGAGTTTGTCTATTCCCCCACCGACAGTTTGATTTACACCAGTCAGCCAGCCAACGATTTTGTGGCTCAACCTGCCTTCCGACAACGCGTTCGGCGGGAGCGACTGGTTCGGTTTAGTTACGAAAGCCCTGGCCATACCTACCCTAAAGATGGCGTGGCGCTGACCTATGCGGGCGTCTCGCCCGACCCCGATGGCCGGGAATACGTAGCCATCGCTACTGCTTATGATCAGGATGGCTATCAGCGCCAGAAGGATCTGCGCGATCTGTTTATCGGTGGTAATGTGGTCGCCATCGGCCTGGTTATTTTGCTGGGGTACGCCTTTTCCCGGCAGGCGCTCAAACCACTCAACAACCTGATCGACCAGATCAATACCCCCGCAGCCAGTACGTTGCCCTTCCGGCTCCGGGCCGACAATCCGCAGGACGAAGTGGGCGTACTGGCACAGGCTTTCAATAATTTGCTCTCCCGGCAGGAGCGGCTGGTGGAGAATCAACGGTCCTTCATTGCCCAGGCTTCGCACGAACTGCGTACACCCCTAACGACAATTAAAGGCTGGCTGGAAACGTCCATTTTGTATGATGGTGACGCTGATAGTCTCAAACGTGGCATGGCGCAGGCAGTTACCGAACTGGATAAACTCACGGCCTTGTCCAATGGCCTGTTACAACTGGCCCGCATTGACGGCGTTGACGCCCAGCTTGACCGCCAGCCTCTCGAACTGGTCGACATTGTGCTCGATGCGGCTGATACACTGGGCAAGCAGCGCGTCGGGCAAGCCTTGTCCGTTCAGCTCAGCGATGGTATCCTCGAACAGCCAATGCCCGTTACGGTTTGGGGTAATGCGTATCTGCTGAAAACAGCCCTGCTGAATCTGTTGGACAATGCGGCCAAATACTCCGATGGGCAGCCCGTCACGCTGTGTCTGGAAATGGACACTGAAGAGCGGGCCCGCATCCGCATTGAAGACCGGGGCATCGGTCTGGCACCGGGTGAGGAAGAGCGCGTGTTGCTGCCGTTGGTCCGCGGGTCTAACGTACAGGCCATCGATGGTTTCGGGATTGGGTTAACCCTGGCCCATCGCATTATTTCCCTGCACCAGGGACAGCTACACCTACGGCCCCGCCCGGGAGGAGGCACCATTACGGAAGTTATCCTGCCCTTGCCGTTGGCTTAATCCCCCTCTAATAACATCTAATCTGGCTCTAATTTTGCTCTAATCTCCCGCCGGTAGCTTTGGCCTTATTCATCGAAACAGGCTCATGCTCAGCGGAGATAAACAATATGTTTGGTTACTGACAATCCTGGCCAGTTTCTGGATTGAACCAAGTCTGGCGCAACCGGTCGACACCCAGTCTGGCCCAACGAACC
Organism: Spirosoma jeollabukense; assembly: GCF_054777855.1. Lineage (NCBI taxonomy): Bacteria > Pseudomonadati > Bacteroidota > Cytophagia > Cytophagales > Cytophagaceae > Spirosoma > Spirosoma jeollabukense. The sequence continues at coordinate 185,773 of NZ_BAAHAD010000001.1, read as the reverse complement.
CGCTTACGCTTCCCAAAGCGCTGGAAATGGCCCAAACCAATTACCCCGGCCTGCGCGGAAAACAAGCCAACATTCGGGCTGCCGAAGCCGATGCGCAAGTGTTGAACCTGGCCCTTTTGCCCCAGGCGGGTGTGCAGGCGCAGACGTTGAACGCTACGTCCAATCAGGTTCGCGGAGCCTACGTGTCCAATGGCGGACTCATGCTGCCGATTTCGGGTGTGCGGACCGATGGATTCAATAACCAGGCTACCTGGACCAGCGGGGTGTCGATGGCCGTGGACTGGGAAGCCATTACGTTTGGCCGCCGACAGGCCCGGCGGAGTCAGGCCCGCTTAGCCGTTGAGCAGGCGAACGCCGACTACGAAGGTGAACTGTTCACCCACCAGGTACGGGTTTGTGACGCGTATCTGTTAGCCCTGAATGCCCAAAAAGCGGTGGCCATACAAACCGCCAATCTCCAGCGGGCCCAGGAACTCCAGCGCATCATTCGGGCCAGTACGGAAGGCGGCCTCCGACCCGGTATCGATAGTGCCGTGGCCAATGCCGAAGTGGCCCGTGCCCGGCTGCAAGTGCTGGAGAGTCAGCAGGTGGCCCAGCAACAGGTGCTTCGGTTAACCGAATTAATTGGTCAGCCAAATCCGACCGCGCAACTGGACTCCATGGCGTTTTATAACCAGCTCCCCCAACTGCCATTAGCGCCCGGCAGCAATCCGGCCCTTCACCCACAATTACGGGTCTTCCAAAAGGCTATTGAACTGGGCCGGGCTAGTGAAACCTTGTTAAAGGCGGCTGCGCTACCCTCCATTTCAGTGCTGGGATCGCTTCAGGGGCGTGGCTCGGGTATCAGCGAACAGGCTCAGCCCGACGGTACGTTCCGCATTGACCCCTCACTGGGTGCTGGCTTACCCTTACGGTCCTATAACTACATTCTCGGCGTAACGGCCATCTGGCGGCCTACCGACTTATGGCGGACAAAATATGCACTGTCGGCCCAAAAAGAACGTATTAATGCCAGTCAGCAAGCCTACGACCAGCAGGCGCTGGGCATTCAGGCGGCTAGTCAAAACGCCATTCTCCAACTGCAACTGGCGCAGGCCCGCGCCGAACAGGCTCCCCTCCAACTGGATGCCGCGAAACAGGCCTATATTCAGTCGCAGGCCCGCTACGAATCGGGTCTGGACAATATTCAGGCGCTGACTCAAACGAGTGCCCTGCTGAATCGGGCTGAGGTCGATCAGGCACTGGTGACGAACAGTGTCTGGCGGGCGCTGCTGCTACGTGCTGCAACCGCCGGTGATTTAGATTTCTTCCTTCAACAACTTCCCCGCTAACGATCATGATCAAAGCTGCCTTAACCAAGCCCATTACCGTGATCGTCGCATTGGCGGGCGTTATTTTGTTTGCGGTGCTGGCGCTGCTTCAGATTCCGGTCGATATTTTCCCCCGGCTCAACCTCCCCACGATTTACATTGCCCAGCCCTATGGGGGCATGACCCCCGCCCAGATGGAAGGCTTTATTGCGACTCGGTACCAGAACCAGTTGCTCTACGTATCGGGCATCAAAGCGGTGGAAGTGAAAAATATTCAGGGTTTGTGTTTGGTCAAATGTACGTTTTACGAAGACGTGAACATGGCGCAGGTATCGGGTGAAGTGGCCAATCAGGTGAGTCGGGTCATGAATTACCTGCCGCCGGGTACCGTACCGCCAACCGTTGTGCGCTTCGATGCGTCGAGCTTGCCCGTGGGGCAGTTGGTGTTCAGCAGCCGTCGGGCATCGCTGGGCGAGATGCAGGATTTAGCCTCTACCCGCATCCGGCCCCTGTTTTCCCAGATTCCGGGCGCATCGGCTCCCCCACCATTCGGAGGTAACGAACGTACTGTGGTCGTGAAAGTCGATCCCGAACGGATGCGCAGCTACGAGTTGACTCCCGACGAAATTGTGCAGTCGGTGGTGAAAAATAACCAGATTTCACCCGCAGGCAGCGTTCAGATAGGCGATTATACCGTCATGACGCCTAGCAATACGGTTCTCGACAAAGTAGGGGAGTTCATGAACATTCCCTTGCGGAAAGGGGTAGGGCCAACCGTGTTTTTGCGCGACGTAGCGACGGTGGAAGATGCCACCGACATACCGGTAGGTTATGCGCTGGTTAACGGGAAACGATCCGTTTACATTCCGGTCACCAAAAGCGCCGATGCCTCCACGATGAGCGTCGTGAGCGCGCTGAAAGCCAAACTTCCCGAAATGAAAGCCCTGCTGCCCGATGATGTGCAGCTTACTTACGAGTTCGACCAGTCGGTCTACGTCACGCAGGCGGTGCATAGTCTGGCCGTTGAAGGTGGCCTGGGTGCTATTCTGACGGGGTTGATGGTGCTGTTGTTTCTGGGCGACTGGCGCAGTTCGTTGATTGTCATTCTGACCATTCCGGTGTCAATCCTGAGTGCTATTTTACTGCTCAACCTGACCGGGCAAACCATCAATATCATGACCCTGTCGGGGCTGGCACTGGCCATCGGCATTCTGGTCGATCAGGCAACGGTCGTGATTGAGAACATTCACCAGCACCTGGAGATGGGAAAGCCCAAAGCCAGGGCCATTCTGGATGCCTGTCAGGAAATGTCGTTTCCATTGCTCCTTATTACGTTGTGTATTCTGGCGGTTTTTGCCCCGGCTTTTCTGATGACGGGCGTACCGCGGGGCATGTTCCTGCCGCTCTCGTTATCGGTTGGCTTTTCGATCATTGTCTCCTACGTTCTGTCGCAGGTTTTTGTGCCGGTAGTGGCCAACTGGTGGCTGAAAAGCCACGAACACGCCGGCCCACACGAGCTGAGCATCCTGCCCGATCTGAATCATCAGCCCGAAAACCGACAGGAGACGTATGAAGAAAAACACCCCGAAAAAGTAACCGGTTTCGAGCGTTTCAAGCTGGGCTACCTGCGGTTGCTGGATAGGCTGCTGGCCCACCGAACGCTGGTCATTAGCGTTTATGTGCTCGTTTGTGCACTTATGATCGGCATCGGGTTCACGCAGATTGGCCAGGATATGATGCCCCGCCAAAATCACGCGCACCAGTTTCAGGTACGTATCGTGGGACCGCAGGGCTTGCGCATCGAACGGACGGAAGAGCTGACCAAGCGGGTTATCCAGCAGATTAAGGATATTGTTGGGGCCAGGAACGTTGCCATTTCGTCGGCTTTTGTGGGGATGACGCCTTCCAGCTATGGCACCAGCGCGCTGTACGTTTTCAACTCCGGGCCGCACGAAGCCGTCCTGCAAATCAATCTCTCGGACGAGTATCCGGTCGAGTCGATGGACGCGCTGAAAGAACAGATTCGCCAGCGGGTTCACCATAAATTGCCCAACGTTCGTCTGTCGTTCGAACCCATCGATTTGACCGACAAGATCATGAGCCAGGGGGCACAAACGCCCATCGAAGTCTTGGTGGGAGGTAAAGACCTTAAAGAAGGCCAGCATTACGCCAATCGACTCCTGACCCGGCTGCACGAGATTCCGTACCTGCGCGACCTGCGCATCAACCAACCACTGAGCTATCCGACCGTGTCAATAAAAGTAGACCGTGAACGGGCTGCTCAACTGGGGCTGAGTACCGATGAGATTTCCAAATCGCTGGTGGCCGCTACGTCATCCAGCCGATTTACGGCGAAGAATTTATGGCTCGATCAATCGAAAGGGTTTGCTTACCAGGTACAAATTCAGCTAGAGCAGGATCAGATGAAGTCGGTGGCTGATATTCAGGCCATTCCACTGGTAAAAGGGCAGCTCCGGCCAACGCTGGGTGACGTAGCGACGATCACACCCACCACCGTGCCGGGTCAATATGATCGCATCGGCCCCCGACGGATCATCACCGTGTCGGCCAACATCAACAACCAGGATTTAGGTACGGCCACGCGGGATGTACAGGCGGCCATAACGGCTGCCGGACAACCACCCAAAGGCTCGGTGGTTGAATTACGGGGATTGGCTCAACTGCTTCAGGAAACGCTCAGTAGCCTTCAGTTCGGACTGGGGCTGGCCATTGTGGTGATTTTCCTGCTGCTAGCCGCTAACTATCAGTCCTTCAAAGTGGCCAGTGTGGCACTGGTCAGCATACCGGCCGTGCTGGCGGGTTCCCTCACGCTGCTTTTAATAACGGGGCAGACGCTGAATCTTCAATCGTACATGGGCATTATCATGTCGGTAGGGGTGTCGGTGGCCAATGCGCTGTTGCTGGTGACCAATGCCGAATCCTTACGACTACGTTATCGCGATGCCCGGGCGGCTGCACGGGTAGCGGGTGCGGCCCGGCTGAGACCTATTTTAATGACAGCGCTAGCCATGATTGCCGGGATGATTCCGATGGCGAGTGGGCTGGGTGAATCCGGCGAACAAACCGCCCCGCTGGGCCGGGCCGTGATTGGCGGTCTGTTCTTTTCAACGATTGCGGCACTACTGATTCTGCCCGTCGTTTTTGCGGCCATACAACGTAAAACAGCGTTCGATTCGCCTTCCCTTGATCCGGATGATCCGACCAGCACCGTCTACGATGGTCGGCCTGCAGCGCTCGCTGAATCACCCGAAACCACACTTACCTACTAACCAGACGACTCCCACATCATGCATCTCTATTCTGTTCTCCGCCTTGGTTTATACGTAGCGTTTATCACTGGTATGGGATTCCTGTTGAGCCAGTGCGGCAACTCATCCGCCGAAAAAAGCCGGATGGCCGAAGCACCCGTTGAGGAAGAAATCCGGTACGAAGCCATTCGGGTGGCGGCTTCCCGGCCCGCATCAGAGTTGAATCTGCCGGGTGAACTGGAAAGCTACTACGAAACGGATCTATACCCACGCGTTAGTAGCTACGTCAAAGCGCTGCACGTCGATATTGGGGATCAGGTAAAGAAGGGACAGGTCCTGGCCGAGCTGGAAGCCCCCGAACTGACGGCCAATCTGACCGAAGCGTACTCGAAAGTGAAAGCCGCCGAAGCTGTATATGGTGCCAGCAAAGGCATTTTCCTGCGCGTGCTGCGGACCAGCCGTACGCAGGGAGCCATTTCGCCCGTCGATTTGGAAACGGCCCGGACCAAAGCCATATCGGATAGTCTGGGTGTCGTGGCGGCTAACGCGCATTACAGTTCGGTACAGCAACTGGTGAGTTATCTCAAAATAACGGCTCCCTTCACAGGGGTTATTACCGACCGTCGATTGTCGCCGGGCGCGTTTGTGGGGCCGGGCGGACAGAACGGTGTACCCATGCTGAAGATCAAACAACTCGACCGGCTCCGGTTGCGCATAGCGGTTCCGGAAGCGTATCTGGGCGATATTCATCGGGGCAATCCGGTCCAGTTTTCGGTCCGTAGCTTTCAGAATCAAACATTTACGGGACGGATCAACCGCATCGCCAATAGCGTGCGACCCGAAACCCGCTCGGAACTGGTCGAAATCGATTTTCAGAATAAAGGTGGTAAGTTGAAGCCCGGTATGTTTGCTTCGGTTCGTTTACCCGTAAGTTCCTCCCGTGAGGGGAGCTTATATGTGCCAAAATCCGCCGTCATCAGTACGCTGGATCAGACATTTGTTCAAAAAGTGGTAGCGGGCAAAGCCGTTCGGGTGACCGTCCAGAAAGGTGACGATTCGGCGGGTCAGATGCAGGTATTTGGTGATCTAAAGCCGGGTGACGTTATCCTGAAAACGGCCAGTGAAGACCTCGCCGACCGGGCATCCGTTAAAACACAGCTGGTGAATCAGTAAGGGTAGACGGGTAAAACTACGCTCATTACGCGTGATAGCTACGGCCTAGCCGTCTACAATTTCGGCCCAGTACCCTGCTTTCCCGACCGCTTTTTGCACCAGATCAGCGATGCGGTTATCGGTGGTTTGGACGGTCAGTAGGTGGTCAGTAACGTCGGTATTAATGTTCCAGCCATCTATCTGTTCGATGGTATTCAGGGGTAACGTAACAGCCGCGACATCGTCACTTGTTTTGATGTTCGTCCTGAAATTTAAGGTTTCCATAAAGTTGATATGATTCGTTTGTTTTTTGTTATACTAGCTTTTGCGTATTACTCTCTGAAGGGCTACTCTTGTTAGGCTTTCTACAGATCCGTCTGCCCCTAAATCCCCTGAAGGGGACTTTGCTTACGCTCGAAAAAGTCCCCTTCAGGGGATTTAGGGGCGATACGTAGTACTTAATACTACCTAAAAAAACCAGAAACTGTCCCGAAGGTGAAATTCAACCGAACCCAGATACGCATCTTTCGTGAAGACAGCCGCCCGATAAATGCCCGGTTTAATACTGGTCTTCGGACTAAGCGTAAAGAAAATGCGCTGTGAAGGGCGGGCAAAATTCACGGCCTGCGTGGCATGCACCGGAATGACTTTGTTTACGTCGGACAACGTAACGGTAGTGCTGTGAAGGGCAGGCATCATCGGCTGCTGCTTCTCGTCGGTCAGGCTCAGGTACACTTCCTGTATGCCTTCCAGTTTCAATACGGGTGGTACATTTAGTGAAATCGTTAGGGTATTGGCCTTCTTCGCTTTGGCCGTCACTTTTTTGTTCGGCTTGCTCACTTCCACCAGAAACGCGTCGCCGGTGATAGCTGAACGCGGCACCAGGGTCAATACCTGGGCATCCAGCGTGCTCAATCGCTGTTGAAGGTCGTGTTGCTGCTGCCTCAATTGTTCGCTCGACTGGCTTTGCCACTTTATTTTATCGCGCATTGCCACTATCTGATTCTCCAGACTATCGCGGGCAATCGATAACCGGTTCAGATGCTGGTTTAACTCTTGGATGGTACGTATCTGACCGGCATTATGCTGACGTAGCGTGTTGACAGCCCGGTTTCGTTCATTCAATTGATCATGTACGCTTTCTAAACGTTTGTCCAGATAAGCCTTATCCGCAGCAGCCGTTTCAAGCTGACTATTCAGGTCGCGAATATCACCTTCGAGCTGGAGTTTGACGGATAGCAATGAATCGGCCCGTTGCTCTGCCTGATCGAAACGGGTGGTCAACGTTCGATTGTTGTTCCAGTAAAGCCCGCCCGCAACACCCAGGCCAATTAGGGTCGCCAGTATCCAGGCCAAAGTGGTGGAGGTACGTTCCGTTGTTTCCATGCACGTATTGGTTTGATAGCTCAGTTATGATGAAGGCAAAAGTGAAATCGCCTGTTTATAGAGGCATTAAAGAGTCCTTAGAATTTGCTTAGACTTTGCCTTTCGCCTAATCATCTGCTAAATCGCTACGTTATCTATATCTATTTGAATCTGTTACTAGTCGACTGCATGTCCAACCGCTTTTCCCGATATGCGCAGGTCCTGGCCTGGCTTGATCAATACGTTATTAAACGGCTTTATACCGAGCGTGTCCGCCGGGTAATCCTCCAGAGTTTACCCTTCTGGGTAGCCTCCCTGCTGACTGGTCTGGTCGCTGTAGGCTACGAAGAACTGTTTGTGTGGGCCGAACAACTCAGTTTTTCCTGGATGCACAGGCATTCTTACCTGACGTTTATCACGACACCCATAGCTTTTCTGGTTGCCTGGTGGCTGGTGGCCAAGCTGGCTCCGGCGGCTCGTGGGAGTGGTATCCCGCAAGTAATGGCCGGTATCGAACTGTCAAATCCGACCACGCATGCACGTATCTCATATCTGCTGAGCATTCGGGTAGCCATCGTCAAAGTGCTAAGTAGCGTCGTGTTGTTATTGGGTGGCGGGGTTATTGGTCGGGAGGGGCCAACCATCCAGATCTCAGCGGCTATTTTTCGGGCTATAAATCGCCTGCAACCGGCGGGGTGGCCGCAGTTATCCCGGCAGATTGCGCTGGTTACGGGTGGGGCGGCTGGTTTGGCAGCCGCCTTCAATACACCGCTGGGGGGCATTGTCTTTGTGGTAGAAGAGCTTACCCAGACGCACATCACCCGGTTTCGAACGGCGGTTTTTACGGCCGTTATCATTGCCGGTATGACCGCTCAGGCCATTCAGGGTCCTTATTTGTACCTGGGTTTTCCAAAAGTTACCGCGTCGACGGGCTGGTTTCTGGGTATTGTCGTATTAGTTGCCATGGTTTGTGGTCTGGCGGGCGCGTTGCTGGCCAAATCGTTATTGTGGCTGAATGCCTATCGGCAGCGGTTTAGCACGTTGCCGGAAAAAGCGGTCTGGGTGGCTGCCTGCGGACTCATGCTGGCCGGACTCGCTTTCTGGGTCGGCACGGAGGCCGTTGGCACCGGAAAACCCATCATTAACCGACTATTGTTTCAAAATGACCATTTAACGCCCTGGTATCTCTTTCCGGTGCGGTTTGCCGGTATGGCGCTCAGTTACAGCGGTGGAGCCGCCGGTGGTATTTTTGCTACGTCGTTAAGTGCCGGGGCTATTCTGGGAGATGGCCTTGCCCGACTGATACATGTAGCGCCTGGCGACACGAATCTGGTTATTCTGGTGAGTATGGTCAGTTTTCTGACAGGTGTCGTCCGGTCGCCCTTTACAGCGGCCATTCTGGTGCTGGAAATGACCGATCGGCATTCGGCTATTTTTCAATTATTGCTGGGTGGTCTGATGGCGCAGGGAGCGGCTTCGCTGGTTGACCCCGTATCGTTTTATGAGCATTTAAAAGAAGGATTTGTCCGTGAAACGATGGCACAACCGATTGTCAGTGAACTCAAAGGAACAGAAATAGAAACTAAATAGGTGGCCAGGTTTATTCTGGCGCTCACTTCGTTTTGTCGGGTGGGTATAACCGCCGAATAAGCCGTTCTATGGTTAATCCCTGTCCAATTACGGAGAACAACACGACCGCATACGTTATGGTGACGATGAAATCTTTCTGCGGTAACGAACCGTCAATGGACAAAGCCATGGCAATGGAAAGGCCTCCCCGTAGCCCGCCCCAGGTCAGCATTACCGGTGCATTTTTGTCGAGGTCGAGCCAGCGACGAGCCAGTGTAAAGGGAATTAGAATGGCTAAATACCTGGACAGCAAGACCAGTAGTACGACAAGCAGGTATATTGACCATTGGGTAACTTGAAAGTCAACCAGGAGAAGCTCAAGGCCAATCAGGACAAAAAGCAAGGCATTCAGAATCCCGTCGACTAACTCCCAGAATTTGTCGACATACTCTTCCGTAAGCTGGCTCATGGCATCCTGACGGCTATTATGACCTCCCACCAGAAGTCCGGCTACCACCATCGCCAACGGCCCGGAAATATGAAGTTTCTGCGCCAGTAAGTAGCCACCCATAACACCCGCTACCGTTATGATTACTTCGGTCTGGTAATGATTGATCGAACGCAGCAGCCAGAACATGCCATACCCCAGAACGATCCCAAAAACGACACCTCCTCCGGCTTCTTCGAGAAATAGTAAAGCTATTTCACCGGCACTGATGCTGTCGGCACCGTTTATGACAATCCGGTAAATCGAGGCAAATATAACAACGCCCACTCCGTCGTTAAAAAGCGATTCGCCAACAATATTAAGTTTGACATTATCCGGCAGTTTGAATTTGCTCAGAATTCCCAATACGGCGATTGGGTCGGTGGGTGAAATCAAGGCGCCAAACAGCAGGCAAAGCGGGAATGATAACGTCAGGTCAAGATGCCGGGTCAGCAAGTAAAGTCCTGTTCCAACCAGGGCGGTGCTTAGTAACACACCAATAAAAGCAAACAGCATAACGGATCGGCGTTCGACGCGTAGTTTAGCCGAGTCGGTATGGAAAGCGCCTGCGAAAAGCAGGAAGCTTAGCATGACATCGAAAAGAGCTTTTTTAAAATCAATTTTTGCAACCGTCTGACGAACAGCGGCTAACTGATCCGGGTAGATCGAGTTCAGGCCAATCAGCAGGACGGAAAAGCTGAGGGAGCAGACCATAATGCCAATGGCATCGGGAAGTTTAAGCAGCTTGGTATTCAGATAAGCAAACACCGCTGAAGCAACGATAAGTAGCGTAATGAGGGAGAATAGATCCATGATTAATTGGCGGAATTGGGCAAGTTTACATTAACTTTCGATTAAAACCGCCGTTTGTTTTATGTAGATAACCAGTAGCTGAACCTGTAACGTATGATTGTCGACGGCCAAAGATCACCCCAAACCAAGAAATCAGACTCATTGACCCGCTTCGGTGAGTTCCTGCGCGAGCGGTTCAGTCTGGAAGAAGATAAACAGGATGAAGCAGATGTGATCGAGTCGATACGTCGGGGCATTGAGTTCAAGGGTATCAATCTCTGGACACTCATCTTCGCCATCTTCATTGCGTCCATTGGTCTGAACGTCAACTCAACGGCGGTTATAATTGGTGCCATGCTGATTTCCCCGCTGATGGGCCCTATAATGGGGATTGGATTCGGTATTGGCATAAATGATCTGGCAATGATTCAGCAGGCGCTGAAGAATTTAAGCATTGCCGTTTTTATTAGTCTGCTGACCTCTACAGTTTACTTTTTTATTAGTCCGCTCCACATTGCCCAGTCTGAACTCCTGGCCCGAACATCGCCCACCGTCTGGGATGCGTTTATCGCTTTTTTTGGTGGTCTGGCCGGTATTGTGGCCGGTTCGCGTCGGGATAAAATGACCAATGTTGTTCCGGGCGTTGCCATTGCTACGGCGCTAATGCCACCCATCTGTACAGCGGGTTATGGACTGGCATCGGGCAACCTGTATTATTTTGCCGGGGCATTTTACCTGTTTCTCATCAACAGCGTTTGCATTAGCCTGGCCACCTTTCTGATTGTTCGATTTCTTAATTATCATCAGAAAGAATACCCTACACCAGAGGTTGAACGCCGGGTGCGAAACACGATCTGGGTGGCGGTCCTTATTGTCGTAGTGCCGAGTAGTTACCTTGGCTATCAGATTGTTCGGAAAACCATTTTTGAACAGAATGCAAAGCGGTTTGTAACCAATGAGTGTAATTTTCAGTACCGGCAGGTCATTAACTACGTAGCGCGCTTCAATCGTCAGCAGAGTACGCTGGAACTTTCGCTGGTGGGCGAGCCGCTACCCAAGGATTCGATCAATTTTCTGCGGACCCAAATGCCAGCCTATGGTCTGACCGATGCGAACCTGGTCGTGAAACAGGGCAGTTTTAAAGATACTGAAATTGACGTAAACGCTCTTAAAACAACCCTGGCCGACCAGGTTATTCAATACAGCCAGGCGACGATTTCCCGAAAAGATCATACCATCGACTCCTTACGTCACTATATTGACCTGACGCAAACGTCGCGATTGCCGGTACCGGATCTGCGGAATGAGCTCAAAATACTCATGCCCGATGTACAAACGTTCACGGCCGCCCGGTCGCTGGTCATGAATGCGACCAGTAACAAACCCGACACGGTCATGCTGGTGTATGCCCGCTTCTCGCGTCGACACACGGCGGGCGAAAAAAGACGGATTGAACGCTGGCTGCAAAGCCGAACGAAAAGCAGGAAAATAAAACTGCTGGTCGAATAACGGATTTAACGTAGCGCGGTCAGGGCAACAGATTGGGTATATCGACGGCCCACGCGATGAGCAACGCCAGCAGGACTAACGCGCTGATCAGTAAAAGTAACCAGTCAGGTTTGCGGGGTTTTTCGTCGTACAGCTGCTTCGAATTAGTTCGGGTTAAGGTTGGGCTGGCTGGCCCTGGCGGAAAGATTGGGGTGTAGGGATGAATTTGATCGTTAGCAGTCATCGTATCGTTCGGTTACGTACCAGGGTAGTTGTTTAGCTAGCCAAAGTTGCCCTTCACGACTTAAGATCCGCTGATAAACTCCTTAAAATCTGCTTAGAGAAGATGGTTATCGGGGCAGGTCGATACTGAATACCGTCGATTTGCCAGCCGCAGACGTAACACTGATCTGCCCCTGATGCAGACGAATAATGCGCTCCACGAGCGATAGGCCCACGCCATAGCCGCGCACATCGGCGGTTTGGCGGCTGCGGTAGAAGGGTTCAAAAATATAGGGCAGGTCGGCTGTCGGGATGGACTGGCCGGTGTTCTGAATCCGGATAGTCACTACGTCCTTACTGAAATTTATCAGTACCAGCGCCTGCCCATCATCGGAAAATTTGCAGGCATTTTCCGTTAGGTTTTTTAAGGCCGTCGCCAGTAAGGTTTTATTACCCTGAACGGCTAGCTGGTTTGGATCATCGGGCAAGGCACCGAGCTCTATGTTGACCTGATACCGAGGATTGATGGCGATGACCTCGTCGCGGATATCCCATACGATTTCGTCCATCCGCACGGTATCGGTCAGTAAGCCAATGGCATCCTCCTGATTGACCTGCGAGAGTTGTAGTAATTCGTGCGTCAGGGCTGCCAGATCACGGACATCATCCAGCACTGAACGTATTGTTTGCTGGTAAGCCTCCGGCTCCCGCTGATTTAACAGGCTGACTTCCAGTTGCGAACTGATCTGGGTAAGTGGGTTTTTTAACTCATGTGATACGTTACCCACAAACATTCGCTGTAGCCGAAATGACTCGGCCACCCGATCCAGCAATCGGTTGATTGTAAGTGACAATCGGCTGATTTCGTCATCTTCTTTATTGACAGCCAGCCGCTCATCCCGATTGCGGGGGAAAATCGCACTGACGATCTGGTCGATCTGCTGCATGGGCTGCAAGGCATCGCCCGCAAAAAACCAGCCCGAAAAAGCCGTAATACCGGCGATCAGGAAAAATAGCCCCGTCAGTGCCCATAAGAGCCGTCGTAAAAACTCATCGCCATAGGTATTTTCGGCACTGGCCACCACCACATATTGACCCGATGCCGTCATGAACCGGGCACCCGACAGGTAATACCGACCCTGTTGAAAATCCTTTTGTTTTTTCTGCCGAATGTCAGCCAGTACAGATTTTGGTATCGTTACTGGCAGGGTTTCATTGGTGATAAAAATGATCGAATCCCGGCTGTCGAACACCATGATTTTCTGGTTGGGTAGCTGATCTTTCCGGATTCGACCCAGTTGCCGAATCAACTGCGCATCCAGTCGATGGCGGATGAGCATATCCCCCGCTGTATTGGCTTTTCGGTCGAGTCGCCGGTAAAAGTCAGACGCAATGAAGTACCAGCAAAAGGCATAAATACTCACAAACGCCAGCAGCAGAATGCTGGATACCAAGCTTGTAAAGCGTAAAGTCAGGCGTTTGCGAATCGTCATAGGGGAGGGGCGTTGGGCAAAGGGGTAAGGACATAGGGGGCGGAGGCTTTTAGGGCGTTGGGCAAGGGGTAAAGTTGCGCATGAACTACCCTCTGCCCTTACCCCTTGCCCAACGCCAATCACTCTTCCTTAAACATATACCCCATACCGAAGTGGGTGTGAATCAGCTTTTTAGGGAAATCCCGGTCAATCTTTTTGCGGAGGTAGTTGATATAAACTTCCACTACGTTGGTGCCGGTATCGAAGTTTAGATCCCAGACGTGCTCGGCAATCGACGGTTTGGACAGCACCCGGCCCTGGTTGCGCATCAGGAATTCCAGCAGCGCAAACTCGCGGGCTGTCAGCTCAATTGGCTGGCCGTCGCGCGTTACCGACTTGGTGTCCAGGTTCATTTCGACACCGCCATATCGTAAGGTCTGGGCCGTCATGGACACCTGCATCCCGCGTTTGGTCAGCGATCGGACCCGAGCCAGTAATTCGGTAAACTGAAACGGTTTGGTCAGGTATTGGTCGGCCCCGGCATCGAAGCCCGAAACCTTGTCTTCGGTTTCTCCCAGCGCGGTCAACATAAGAATGGGAGTAGTTATTCCTTCCGCCCGCAACTGCCGACAGAGTTCATACCCATTCAGGCCCGGCAAAATCAGGTCGGTAATAATGGCCGCATAGTTATTCTTCAATGCCAGACGCTTGGCAATCATCCCATCGTAGGCAATATCGACCTCAAACTGACTTTCTTCGAGCCCCTGCTGAATTGCCTGTAGTGTTTTGGGCTCATCTTCGACAACCAAGAGTTTCATAATGTTCTGAAAAGTAAGGGTTTTTGTTTCTGTAGGAGCCGTTTTTGGGAAAGCGCCGTTTTAGCGAACAGGCTGATTTGTAGAGTAAACGAGTTTACTACGTTCGTGTTCCAAGTAAATTCTAAGGTCTCGTTAAGCGCTCTCTTATCACCCCTGCCTACTTTGCCGATCGTGAGCGGTGAACATGCATTTCGTTCGTGACGTTGGTCCATAGGCTCACATTCTCAGGAGTAGGGCAGGACCAGCGGTTATAAAAAAAGTAATTCCGTTCGATCCTTATAAACCCAAAATAGCATGTTGACTTACGTTATCATAGCAATTCTGATTGTACTCGTAGGCGTTTTAAGTTATTTTACCAGTGCCTGGTTTGGCGTGAAACCCTCAACTACCGACAAAATTCCGCCTTATTACGAGAACCTGCTCCGGCATTTACGGAAGAAGGAAAGTATAGATAAATACACCCAGGGCTCAGGAAATGAGTACGAAATCGTCAGGAAGCGATAAATCAATGAACCTCCAGGGCTTTCGCCCGGAACCGTGCCACGGTTCAACTAAGCTACCTGGAGAACCGTGCCACGGTTCCGAATGAAAGCCATGGACTCAAAAACGATACGTATCAGGTAACGCCAAAGCCAGTGATTAAGAACACTGGCTTCTTTATGGTCGGTGGTTCTGGATCAGACGGCAACCAGGGCTTCACTCATGCGCCTGAGCAGTATTTCGACGTCCTGTTGCCGGGCCAGTCGATACCGCGCAAACGACATGCCGGGGCCTACTTTCATCGTATACGCCCAGTTTGGTAACTGCCGAAACATATCCTCATCGGTGGTGTCGTCGCCAATGCTGACAATAAAATCGTAGGGCTTTTGATCAACAAGTGTGAGCGCAACCGTCCCTTTGCTATGTTGAGCGGGTTTCACTTCCACGACTTTGTTGCCCTGAATAACCGTTAGTGGAATGGACGATGCCACCCGACGTAGCTGCGTTGACAGATCAATAGCCTGTCCTTCAATATCATCACTCTCAACCATGCGGTAATGCCAGGCGATAGCCGTTTCTTTCTCTTCGAGAAACGATCCGGGAAAGCGATCCACAAAGTAATTCATGGTTGAACGCACCGGATCGACCCAGTCGTCGGTCGATAAATCGAGCCGCTCCCAGGGATGGTCCGGTTTTTTCAGAAAAGCCCCATGTTCGGCCACCAGGTGAACGGGAATGCCCGCAAAGGTCTTCTCCAGAAACGATCGATTCCGACCGCTGATGACCACTACGTCACTGCTGTCGGCCAGATTTATCAATATGGTTTGCAGGTCTCCGGAAGGGCGGGCGTCGGCTGGATCATTGACAATAGGCGCCAGGGTTCCATCAAAATCAACCAGAAGTAATCGCTTCCGAGCGTCGGTAAACGTAGCAATAAATGGCAGAATAGGCAGGTCGGTTTCCAGGTCGGTTGGGTTATTGATCATATCGTTGAGGGCAGTAAGAAAATCGTGACTCCACCGGAAAACGTTGTGGTTTTGCAAATGCATCCGCATCTGCACCAATCGTTTTTCCTGCTCGGCCAGCGGCATAAGTAATGCCTGTAGGATAGCATCGGCCACTTCCTGGGTGTCGGTTGGGTTAATAATGATGGCGTCGGGTAATTCCTGAGCAGCTCCCGCTAATTCGCTCAGAATCAACACGCCTTTGTGGTCATGACGACTGGCTACGAACTCCTTGCAAACCAGGTTCATGCCATCACGCACCGGCGTGATCAGGGCAACGTCGCAGGCGGTGTATAACGCCATCAGCTCCGTAAATGTCAGCGACCGATAGGAGTACACGATTGGTCGCCAGCCGATGGTGCCAAACAGCCCATTGATACGTCCGACCGTCTCTTCGATCTCCCGTTTAAGTTCCTGATACTGCCCGATCTTATCGCGCGATGGCACCACAGTCATAACAAAAGTCACCTTGTCGTGCCAGTCTGGATGCTGAAGCAGAAAGCGTTCGTACCCCAGCAATCGGGAGGTAATCCCTTTCGTGTAATCGAGCCGATCCACTGAGAAAATAATTTTGTTGTGCCGGAGCAAATTCTTGTAATGTTGCTGAGTCGTAATGACCTCGGTATCCTGTCCGCTTATATTAAATTTATTAAAATCAATGCTGATCGGGAAGTCCTTGACAAAGGTGGAGCGGTTGGGTAAAACGATACGTTGATTGATAATGGGCAGGCTCAGCACCTCCGCCACACTCTGCAGGAAATGCTGGACATAATCTGTCGTATGAAAACCAACGACATCCGCGCCCAATATCCCTTCGATGAGCGCCTGCCGCCAGGTTCGGGGCAACAGTTTTATGATTTCGTAAGTCGGGAACGGAATATGAAAGAAGTAGCCAATGGTGATGTCCGGCATGGCCTGCCGCAGCAAATCGGGCAGTAGCATCAGTTGAAAATCATGAATCCAGACCAAATCACCGGGTTCGATCAAAGCGGTCAGTTCTTCCAGAAAGCGGGTGTTGGCCTGTTTGTAGCTCTCAAAATCGTGTTCTTTAAAAGACGCATAGGAGGGGAAGTAGTGAAACAGAGGCCAGATCAGGTCGTTGCTAAATCCTTCGTAAAAGCCCTTGTGAACGGCTTCATCCATAAAGACCGGGTGCGCGACGAACGTATCGTTTTCCAGGGCCGCTGCGTTAATCTGCTGCAACGACGTATCGCCATGCCCGATCCAGTGAATTTTGGTGGCTGAATTTTCCTGCGACGGCCCCATCTGTTCGGCCATCGACAACACGGCGGAAACAAGGCCACCCGAATTCTGGTGGAGTTCGGGTCCTTCATCCGTCTGTTGAATGGAAAATGGCAATCGATAGGAAACAATAAGTAATCGTTTAAACGAGGATTTAAACGTCTGCATGGCGTTGATGCGCTACTGAGCGCCCAGTGTATTCTCACAATATACGCATCAACGCCTTAAAAGGGGCTTAAGTAAATCTTAGAAACTCCTTAGAATCTCCCCCGAATTGCCAGGTTGAGCCTGTCGGCCAAATAATTCACGTAGTACGGATGAGAAATATTCGTCGTACATACAGTCCTCCCGGTAGGTGTTAATAGGGATCTTAGTCAATTGATTATCAGGGTAATAACTGCCAGGATTTTCGTTTGTTGAAACGGGTAGGGGCTCGCTGTCCTGTGGCGTATTTTGCGTAGCCGTATTGCCGATAAACGGTTTGTTCGCCAGTTCGTGCTCGACCAGCAGGTAATAGTGAGTACCGGTTTGGTCTGTTAATTGATCCGTATAGGCCCGGATCTCCTTTAAAATTTGTTCAGAATCGGGTAAAGTATACACCGCATTCAGCCGGAGGGCGTCAATGTGAAAATCACGGAACCACATCAGCGCACTGTCAATGACGTATCGACGCCCAGCTCCCCGATGGCTATCAGTAGCAAAGGTTGACTCACGTTGACTCGCCTTTTGTCGGTTGGACTGGTGGAACTTAAGATAGGCATTCTGCTTGCTGATCTCGGTATAGTTTATATCCAGAATAACGGCAATGCCTTCATAGTGACAGGCATTAACCAGGTGATGCAACTGATAAGGTCCGCCGTAGCTGGCGGGTGTGGCATACAGGAACAACTCGTTCGGCGAAGCGGCAATCGATGAATCGGACTTTATCAATAGTGCGTTGATGCCCCGTTTTTTCAACTGGCCCACCTGTCTGACAACAGCGTCGTACGTCCCTTTGGGGCTGAACTTACGTACGTCGAGTTCATATACCGTGTAGTCATCGAGGGGTGGGTTAACCCAGCAGGAATCTTCCCAGTAGAATTTGTTTGTATCTACCGCCTGAGAAGGGCCATACACACCCTGTGGCTGGAACAGCGAGGCCGGATCGGCGTATACCTTCTCATCGTCAAGCACAAACGTATACGTATCGCCAGGTTTCAGCTGATCGGTTTCCAGGTGCCAGTACCCCGAATGATCGCTTGTCAGGGGAAAGTTGGTAGCGTGATCATTCACCGTCAGGGCTACCTGTTTGGCAAGCGGAGCCCATAGAACCACCTTGGCCTGATGGTCTGGAGAAAACGTAACGCCAAGCGTCCGGCTGTTTATATCGAGTTGATTTTGAATAGTTTTCATAAATTGAGTATCGTTGATGGACTGTCTGCTCATATAACAGAAATTCCCGGATATTAATCCGTTTTCGGATCATCTGACCAAGCTGCCAGGCTTGAGAAACCAATCGTTCAGGGCTACTGGCGTGAACAAAATGAGCGACCGTATGAGACGAGTGATCAGGCTGCCTGAGTCCTGAAGTCAGGGTTGCCATCAACCAAAAGACGCCGGGCCGCCTTAGAATGGGCTTAATCAATTATTAGAAAGTCCTTAGAACGAAGTGAATTTACCATACTAGCTGTTAACTGGATTGCTGCCCTGCTCTGACTATATTTACTATCAATCAAGTGATTGTGTCTGTATTTAATGACAAAACTATGGCTACGTTTGATAAATGGGCCATGCAGTGTACAGACCCAAAAGGTTAGCGAAGTGCCCTCAATGGTATGGCCATCTGATAGTGAAAACAATGCGTAAAAAAACTACATCCATCCCCGTAAACTATATGACGAACGAGTTCGGCGCAGCTATTTCCATCGAACGATTAGCTATGAACGACTTACTCGCTTCGGATCAGGCAACCTTAAACGGGGGAGAGGAGGCAACATCAGCCCATCGGCACGACCGCCATTCGTTCTTCCTGCTCGAAAGCGGAACCGTTCACCTTGAGGTCGATTTTCAGAAGTACGCGATCGAGGCACCGTCTGTCATTTACATTCATCCGGATCAGGTGCATAGTACGGTAACCACAAACGATGTTACTGTTAGCAGTTGGGCCATCGACAATGAAAAGCTGAATCCTGAATACCTGAAATTGCTAGAAGAGATCAGACCTGCAAAGCCACTAGCGCTGGACAAAGAAACGTTTTCTCTTTTTGCCGAAACGGTATCGCTTTGCATCAAATTTGGCGGACGAAAAAACGACAAACTCTGCCATTCCCTGCTAAAAGACAGCTGTAACGCCTTGATCGCACTCGTGATCTCCCAATATTTAGCGCAGTCGAAATCAGCTGACAAACTGTCCCGGTTTGAGGTTGTCACCAAAGCCTTCCGGGAAAAACTGGAGCGTAATTACAGGACGATCAAAAAACCGACGCAATACGCTCAAACCCTCCATATATCGACCCCTTATCTAAACGAATGTGTTAAAAACACAACCGGTTATTCCGTTTCATATCACATACAGGAACGTATTATTTTAGAAGCGAAACGCCTGCTTTATTATTCCAAAAAATCAGTAAAAGAAATTGCTACTGAATTGGGGTATGATGATTACCCTTATTTTTCCCGACTGTTTACTAAAGTTACCGGAATGACTGCGCTAGCGTTCCGAAACAAAAACCTCGATTAGTCCAATACTTACGTCGTATTGCTGTTTTCCACTCTTTCCAGGCGATGTTCCTTTGCACCGTCAGATAAACGCGTATAAAAATGGAATCAGCAAAAGAGAAAAAAGTGCTCATCTCGGGTGCAAGTATGGCCGGACTTTCTACGGCCTATTGGACGAACAGGTTAGGCTACCAGGTAACGGTTGTTGACATCGCAAACGAACCCCGAACGGCCGGGGCAGCTGTCGATATAAAAGGGCCGGCCTCAGATGCCGCTAAGCGTATGGGCATTTTTGAGCAGTTAAACGCAAACCGGCTGACTGTAGAAAGGATAGAATTTAAAAATGCCGATGATGGTACAGAAGGCTCGATCGTACTACAAAACGAGGGTGAAGAATTTCCCAATGATGACATCGAAATTGAACGGGATAAATTTGTGCGTATTTTATTCGATGAACTGAAAGACGATGTTGAGTTTGTTTTCAACAACAGCATCACGGCCTTAAGCGAAACAAAAGACGCTATAAACGCTACGTTTAAAACCGGTTTGCAGCGGCCATTTGACCTGGTGTTTGGCTGCGACGGAATCCATTCGGCTGTACGGAAAATCTGGTTTGGCCACGAAGTCGAGTATAGCCATTTTCTGGAAGCCTATTTCTCGATTGTCATCGTAAACAAATTGTTGGTCAAACAGAAAACAATGCAAATGTATGGTGTGCCAGACAAGAGTATTATGCTGAATGCCTACAACAATAAAACCGACATCATTTTTTGTTTCAATTCAGAGAAAGAAATTCCTTACGATTATCGTGATGAGGAGCAACAGCGGAAAATCCTTTTGGAACAGTTTGCCGGGTTAAGCTGGCGAACCGAAGAATTACTGGACGAAGTGCGGCATTCGAAACGCTTTTATTTCGATAAATTCTGCCAGATAAAAATGCCGTCGTGGACAAAAGGTCGAGTGGCGCTGGTGGGCGATGCAGGCTATTGCGCTTCGCCCGCTGCGGGAATGGGGGCATCGTTGGCAATGTGTGGAGCGACTGCCGTAGCCGATGCGTTGGAAAAACACAATGGGGATTTTGACTTGGCGTTTCTGGAGTACAATCAAAACCTGCGTCCGTTTATTGAGGAAGTTCAAGCCAATGCCGAAGTCAACGTAAGGGAAAATTTTATTCCCAGAACCGACGAAGCGATTCGGAAGAGAAATGCCCTGGAAATACCCTTTTAAAAGGGTATTTCCAGGGTCGGAACAATGAATTTACCTCGAAATCTAACTGGCTGCGCACCAGCCAGAAACCGATCAACGTATCGCTGAAAGGAGTAACGTTGGCTACAACAAATAAGTCCTGGCCATCGCCAGGACTTATTTGTTTACTTAATAGACTTTTACTTAGCTGGCCAGGAAGTTGATGGCCTGTTTCAACGTTCGTTCATTGCCTGTTTCAGGATCGTTGTAAGAGCGTTCGCCCACCTCGATGGTGATTTCTTTACCAATGAGTTGTTTGGTATCCAGCTCTTTTCCTGCCTTGGCTTCGATGCCTGCCATATCAAATAAACTGATGATCGCTGGCATGCCCGCCGGGGACTGGTAAAAGCGGTGCGAGATATAACCCTCCTCATTTTCGAACCGAACCGCAAAAAACGGAATGCCCTTGTATTCGCTCGATCCTTCCTCAATATCTGTGATGGTTACCGTTTGCTGGCCATCTTCCAGTAATGTCTTATCCTGTCCTTTTTCTATGGCGATTTTCATACCGTTGATTCTATGTTTTGTTTATATTATAAACAGGCGATCAACGTATTTGTTTAACGTCTTTGGCATAGAAATAAAGGCTTTTTGGCTAATGAGCAGCCTGATTGCCTAATTTCATATATTTTACTTGTATGGGTAAAGGGGAAATCATCCATTCATTCTGTGCTTAAGCGAAAACCAGGCCGCTGTGGATTCACCCGGTAGTCGCGTGGGTATGAACCAGGTATTTGCTACGTTCCGCAAATACGTTCTTTGAAAGCGGTGCAATCAGGAGAGATAGGTGGCGATTCGACACAAGAATGATACGTCCAGATTAATAGGGAATTCTAAACGCCCTATTCGGTAACGGATCTCGCTTCCGGAAGAAAAATAAAGTGATAAATAGAGTAGCTTCTGTTTCACGGTACACAATAAAAGGAGATATACCGCGTTTATAAATCATTAAGCGTCTCAAGCCCCGATGGTCTCCAACCATTGGGGCTTTTTTGTGTTACGCCGATAGAATCGAACAGCCAGGCAATCAGACTATTACCTATTGGCGTGACCTGAGACTGGCTGACAGGGCTCCTTTCTGTTTCGATGAGTATGTATTATTTTGTAACACAATGAATGGCAGATAACCATTCCAGTTTGGGGTGAAACCGACTTCATTCAGAAACCCCTGCGCGTAATTTCCAAGCGCAATATCCAGATCGCCATCGTGGTCCCAATCTTTTACGTCCATGCAGATCCAGCGCCCATAGGCATTGACGGGAACTGTGTGGGGAATAAAATCCAATGTCTTTTTCTGCTCAAAATAAATGAACGTTTCGGCGGGGTTCTTTTTCAAATCACCGAAAAAGGCGATGGTAGCGATGTCCAGGTCGCCATCCTGATCAAAGTCATCGGCAACGGCTTTGGTACAGCCGTTAATCGGATAAAAGTAGGTCTGCTTATAGCGATTATTGCCCTGATTGGTGAAGAGATAAACACCGTGAAACCGCTTCAGAACCCGCGAATAATCGCTGTTGTCGCCACACGTGTACAGTATATCCAGCCGTCCGTCTTCGTTGAAATCCACCAACTGAAAGCTGGTTGAGCCATAAACAGGCGGAAAACGGAGCAGATTTCTATCCGTGAAACCTCCCTGCTGATCGTTTGTAAATAACCAGATACCCTCATCGGCGTGAGCGAACAGGGCCATAAAATCCAGCCAGCCGTCGTGGTTGAAATCGCCCGGAATTACCTGTGTAGCGCCGGGTACATCTTTAATAATAACTTTCTCAAAATGGTGATCGGCTCGTTGCTTCAACCCGTATAATCCACCCGAATTATGCCCAAATCCGCAAACGATCCAGTCTGTCAGGCCGTCTTTGTTAAAATCACCGGCAGTCGATTGAATAGGGCGGGGGAGTTGACTGGCTAACGTAACGGGTGCTGACGTAGTGGATTTTTCTAACCCCATTTCCAGTAGTTCACCAGACGGCTTATCAACAGCCAGCATCGTTCCAATACAGGTTAGCATCGCTCGTTGAGAACCGGTGCCGTTACGGATAAAATCTACCTGAACAGCGGGCGAGGGCAACGTTCGAATCAGGGTTGGTTTCAACGCAGCACTCCATTGATAGAGAGCCGGATCGGTTTCCTGGCTGGTATAAATCTGACCATTCGTAGAATCAATAGCGACCATCGTCGTAGTCGCAATTTCGCGCTTGATTTCAGCCGGTTTTATCAGGTTGAAGATTGACCAATCGTTGACTAATGGAGCTGGTGGAGTCGCTTTTTTTGGTTTTTCGGGTGCGAGTTTTTCGTAATAAGCCACCAATTTTGTCCAGTCTGCCTGGGATATGGCAGCATTGGGCGGTTGATAATAGTGTGTTTTCTGCCAGACTTCCAGCCCCAGCCTGGGCGCCATTGCGGGCAGGACGTGCTTGCTCCAGGTTTCTTTATCCAGTGCGTCGGGTGTGACAAGGGAATGGCACGTACTACAATGTTGCTGCGCTAATTTCTCGCCTTCAGCAGTCGTCGGGTCATTGTCGGTCGTCGACGAATCCGTGCTGGACTGGCAACTGGCCAGACTCAACAAAGCCAAAAGCCAACCGTAGTGAAAGAGAAATAATAGGCTTCGCATGAGTTGAGTATTTCCTAAATCAAAACTTCCCGAAAGTTTAAACTTTCGGGAAGTTTTATTGGCAAAAGTTGATTGATAAGACAGATTAATTATACCCCGGATTCTGCGTCAGCGACGACTTGCCGCTCGACGTACTTAGGTCGATTTGACGCTGTGGGATCGGGTAATAATCGTTTTTTCCGGCAACAAAACGACCTCCCCGAATATCCGTCGTTATGGTCCCTTCGTACGCAAAATAGTTATTCAGGGTTGGTTCTGCGATGCCCCAGCGTACCAGGTCGAAGAAGCGGTGCCCTTCTGTCGCTAATTCAAGTTTGCGCTCGAAGTAAATCGCGTTCAATGCCCCCGTTTTGCCTAAACTGGCGAATTTGCCCGCCGGATAAACGGCAATCTTGTAATTGGCTGCGGGCGTCGTTGAGTAGCCTGACAGGGGCGCAGCGTCATTGGCATACCTATATACGAAATTCACCGGATTAGCCGCTCGTGCCCGTACCTGGTTTACATACGTTTGCGCCTGCTCCAGATTACCCAGTTGTGCTTCTACTTCGGCAGCCATCAACAATACGTCGGCATACCGGATGACGTTGTAATTGATCGCCGTGCCCGGTGCCCAGGAATGCTGATCAGAGTACTGATTCTGGGTAGCCTGCATATAAATGTTCTTCTTCGGTGAATAAGGTCCCGCATACGTCTGCCCCGGGCTCCGAATCCAGGCGGCACCGGGGTGGTTACCCCAATCCAGATAGGGAATACCCCGGCGGCCAATAGTCCAGTCAATTCGAGGGTCCAGCGGGTCCGTATCCGGCGTAAAGGGCTGATCAGATGAAATGCCCTGATCACTTTTCACGGGGTGATTGTCGTACTCATTCAGGTACGGTAACCCGGTGGCATCGGTCCGGTAGGAATTAGCCAGATCCTGCGAAGGCTGGAAGAAACCACAGCACCGGAAGGGACTGTTCCCATACGGGAAGTTCAGCATGTCGCCCTGATTCGCATTCGCAATAGTGCCTGTTCCGTCGTTAGCCACCATCTGAATCTGAAAAACGGATTCTGAATTATTCTCCGTAGCCGCGTCGAAGTTGTCGTGGAATCTGGTTACCAGCGCATACTTCAGGCCATTACTGGTAACACCCGAACTGATTACCTGATCGAATAGCGCTTTTGCCTCCGCGTATTTATGCTCGTAAAGATACGTCTTGGCGAGATACGTAGTGGCGGCCCATTTATTTACCCGGCCTATATCCGACTGTGTAGTCGGCAGGTTGTCGGCGGCATACTTGAAATCGGCCTCAATTTTGGGCCAGATATCCTCCGTATTGGCTTGCGAACTTGTTTCCGATGTCTCCATGGTTTCGTCAATCCAGGGCACTTTGTTCCACATCCGCTTCAGTTCGAAGTAATAATGGGCCCGCAGAAAACGAGCCTGTGCGGCAATGCTGGTCTGGTTCGCAGCGGGTATGCCCGTCGACTGCGACAGTACCCGCAGGACCGTATTTGCTCGGTTCACGCCCTCGTAAACCGTCCGCCATTTGCTGTTGAAATACCCGTTGCTGGCATCCGCCGTGAACTTGGCAATGGCATCGATAGCGGGCTGGTCGCTACCATCACTGCCTTTGTGGGCTTCGCCACCGGCAATGCTGCCGTATACCCAGTTGCTGGGGGAGGCCTCCCAGGCATTGCCACTCGCCAGGTTTAGGGCCGATCCGTTATTGTACTGACCATCCAGAGCCGCATACGCGCCGGTAAGTAACGCATCCAGCCCGCTAAGGGTGGTCAGTGTTTCTCCGCTCAGCGCACCCTGAGCCGGTATGTCCAGACTTTCTTTACAGGCATTGAACGTCAATCCAACGGTCGTAACGGCTAGGATTGCGATATACTGTGGTATTTTCATGATTTGTCGAGTTAATACGTATTAAAACGTCACATTCAGGCCGAACAGGAACTGGCGCTGGTTTGGATAAACCCCTTCATCGATACCAAATGAGGTCGTGTTAGAGAAGGACTGATTCAAACTGCCGCCCGAGCTGTTGTTGGTGTTCGCCGTTGTGCCAATTTCAGGGTCCAGACCCGAGTACTTCGTGATGGTGAACAGGTTAGCCGACTGTATATACACCCGCAGCCGCTCGATACCCAGTTTTTTAAGGGTAGCTGGCGAGAGGGTATAGCCAAGCTGGGCGTTTTTGGCCCGCAGATACGAACCATTCTCCACGAAATAGGAGTTCGGAACGCTGGCCGAACTGAACGAGCCGACGGTTTCCTGAATCGGGGCTTTGGCGTTATGATTTTCCGGCGTCCAGGAGTCATACAAAGCCGTCTGGCTTTTTGCTCCCTGGAAATTCGCGTTGAAGTCAGTCCACCATCTGACGTTGTTCCAGATATCGTTGCCCTGCGTTCCGTAGAAGAAAATGCTGAAGTCGAATTTCTTATACGAAGCGCCCAGATTCAGGCCGTAGCTGAACTTCGGGTTCGGATTACCCAGATACGTCCGGTCGGCTTCTGTGATCTGACCATCCCCGTTGATATCGGCATACCGGAAACGACCTACCGCTACGTCATTCTGGTAAACAGCACTGGCATTGCCGGTTTTTTGCTGCACCTGGGCATTGGCCGCATTGATTTCTTCCTGCGAATTCCAGAAACCAGCCGTCTTGTAGCCGTAGAATTGGCCGATCGAATGGCCTACCGCATTGCGAACAATGTAGCTACCGTTGAACCGGCGACCTTCCTGATCGAAATAATCGATTCCCTCCGCCAGCGACACAATTTTGTTATTGTAGGTGGTGAAGGTCAGCGTACCGGTCAGTTTCAGATCGCGGTTTACGTTGATCGAGCTGGACGCGGCAATGTCGAGTCCCTGGTTTCGCATCCGGGCCACGTTGACAGCCGGGGCGGTACCCAGACCCGCCGTTCCGGCCAGTTCGAGCGTATACAGCAGATCGCGCACCTGTTTGTTGTAGTAATCGACCGTCAGGTCCAGTTTCCCTTTCCACAGGCTGGCGTCGAACCCGATATTGGCGTTGATGTTCTTTTCCCAGCGCGCATCCGGGTTGCCGATGCGGGTCCGCTGAACACCCGCTGAATTCGACTGGTTAGACCCCGTAATGGCGTAGAAAGACGATGTCCGATCGGGGCCATACGTAGTAAACGAGTTTGCCGCATCGACATTCAACTGGTTTCCCATGACCCCGTAGCCCCCGCGAATTTTCAGATCATTCAGCCAGGTTAGCCCACTCATGAAAGACTCCTGCGAAATCCGCCAGCCCGCACTCACCGCCGGGAACCAGCCATACTGATAGTTGAGGAACCGCGACGAGCCATCCCGGCGGATGGTGGCGCCAAGCAGGTATTTGTCTTTCAGGCTGTAGTCGACCCGGCCGATCAGCGAAAACAACGCATCGCGGTAGTTGTTGCTGTAGTTGGTCGGCGTGCCAAAACCGGTCGACAGGTTGGTCGTGTTTGGATCGAACGACAGGTAACTCTGGGTCGTTCCGCCCACGTTCCGGCCCTGATTCTGATACGCTTCCGTGCCTACCAGTACTTTAAGATCGTGTGTGTTGTTGAAGTTGTGCTGATACTGCACTGTATTGGTCCACGTCCAGTTCGACCCGTTGAAAGTATTTTCGGTATAGGCGTTCGTTGGCGTGTTTTCCTGGTTTTCATAGGTAGGGAATGAAAACGAATGGAAATTACCCATGAACAGTTCGCCCCCAAAGCTGGTGCGGGCCGTGAAATCTTTCAGGAAGTCAATCTCGGCGTACATATTTCCAAACAGCCGGTTGCTCAGCCCCCGGTTGTTGACGGTCCGTTGCTGAATGGCCACCGGGTTGTTGGCATTTCCCAGTCCCTGTCCAAAGCCACCGGCATAGTTGCCCATGATGTCATAGACCGGTATGATTGGCTGCTCCCGGAAAGCTATCCCGATGGCACTTCCTTCCTGCAACGCATTTACCCGCGGGTTATCTGATACCGAAAACGCCAGATTTTCGCCCACCCGGATGTTCTCCCGGATGTTGTACTGGCTGTTCGATCGAATCGTGTACCGTTTCAGATATGTGTTGATCAGTGTACCCTGCTGGTTGAAATAGTTGAACGAAAACAGGTAGTTGCCCTGTGGGCCCCCTCCGCTAACGGCCAGGTTATGGCTCATGATCGGCGCCGGTTTGAAAATCTCGTGGAACCAGTCCGTTCCGCTTTTGTTAGCCCGGGTAATGCGATAAAATGCATTGTACTGATCCTGGTTGGTGTAGTTCGGATTGACATTGTACCGGGACGGGTCAACGGACGGATCGCCTTCGTGTGCTCCCTGTGGGGCAATGTAGTCCGGCAGCACCGGCGTCGTGCCACTTCCATACAGCGGGTCGTTGATGGCAACACCCGGATTGGAATTCCGTGTCGCATTGAATTTCAGCTGTGCCGTTTCCTGTGGATTGAGCAGGTCCCACACATTACCCCCTTTCGGGATCTGGGTTCCGTAATACGCGTCGTATTGCACCTTTACTTTCCCATTTCCGCGCCGTGTCGTGATAATTATCACGCCGTTGGCCGCCCGAGACCCGTAGATCGACGCCGAACCGGCATCTTTCAGTACCTGCATCGACGCTACGTCATTCGGGTTGATGTCGTTGATGTTTTGCGTTGGTACGCCGTCGACAACGTAGAGTGGCTGATTATTGCCAAACGTATTCAAGCCCCGGATACGGACCTGAGGAGCTTCCCCCGGCTGCCCCGACCCGAGAACCGTAACCCCCGACGCCCGGCCCTGCAACTGGTTGGTTATCTGCGAGGTTGGCTGTTGCTGAAGTTCCGCTACGTTAACAACGGCCACGGCCCCCGTCAGGTCTTTTCTCCGCTGTGTACCATAACCGACGACAACCACTTCATTGAGTGATTTCACATCCGAAGCCAGTTGAATATCAGGCAGCGTTGCGCGGTTGTTGATAGCCACCTCCTGCGTGGTGTAGCTGATCGACGAAATAACCAGCGTTCCATTTCCGTCGGGTACGTTCAGCGAAAACCGTCCTTCGGCGTCCGTTGCGGTACCGAGGTTGCTGGTTCCTTTCAGCAACACCGTAGCGCCGGGCAAACCAGCGCCTTTCTCATCGAGAACCCGGCCCGTGACGGTAATGGGCGGAACGGGTTTTTCGACGTTTGGGCCGCTTCCAGCTGGCACCTCCGATGCGTTGGGCACCCGTTTCAGAATAATGGCTTTGCCCCCTACTTCATACGAAATAGAAACGGGTGCCAGAATCGCATCGAGTACGTCGGAAAGCTTCTCGTTCCTGAAGGTCAGCGCCCCGATCCGTTGCTGAGTGAAGATGCGGGGATTATACATGAACTTCACATCAGCTTCTTTACCAAGGCGGGTAATAGCCTGTTCAACCGTCAGGTTAGCGAGCTGTAGGCTCACACGCCGATTAAGTAATTCCTGACCATACGTATCATGCGCCCGTGCCATTGAAGCAAACGTCGTTACCACAAAAAACAGGTAAAAACTGACTCGCATAATTTTGAGCAGCCTGTGCTGCTTTTTTATTCGAATTCTCATACTTTTGGGTTAGTTGTCGGTTTATGTCGGCAATAAAATTCCCTTACCCTGCCAGGGGGTGCTTTTTTCGAAGAGAGCAAGTGGGGAATAACTCTGGAGTCAGTGATGTTGACGCATTACTGACTCTTTTTTATTGGGTTTTCATTACGTGTTTTTTCGGTCATAGGCTAAGCAATTGAGTTGAGTAATTTTATGGGCACCCTTTACTACTAATTAAAATTTTACCGTCCATCTGTTCGTGCTGGGCGTCCAGGGTCTGGCAAATCATATTCAGCTTTTCGAAGAGAGGTTCATCATCCAGCGAGGCCGTCAGATAGCAGTTTTTCATGACGTCAGCGTCGAAAACAATCTCGACCCCATATGCTCTTTCCAGTGACGCAAAAACCTTGCTAACGGGCGTATCACTGAACGCGAACATGGCCTGTTGAATGGGCATATCGAGTAACGTTGGTGACTCGACCAGCGATCGCAGCAGTCGGTTCTCGTCCTGATTGAATTGCACCCGCTGATTCGGCGTCAGCACTAAACCAATAAGTTGTTTCGATTCCTGCTTCTCAACCCGTTCTTTATCGGAGCGCGTAAAAACAGACACTTTTCCGGTTTTCACCATCACGTTTACCTGATTTTTTCCGGTGGCCCGAACCGTAAAGCTGGTCCCCAGTACTTTGGTGATCAGATTGTCGGCATACACGAAAAATGGCTTCTCCGGATTTTTAGCGACCTCAAAAAAAGCTTCACCAACCAGATAAACTTCCCGTGTGCTCTGTTGATTGAACTGCTTCGGATAACTGATGCGGCTGTTGGGCTGAAGCAACACCGAGCTTCCGTCGGAGAGCATGACCAGCTGATTTCGGGAAGACGTATTCGTGATTTCCTGTAAAGGCATTTGGGCCCTGGCGACCAATCGCTGGTAAATTCGCGTGGACGTATCGACACCCGGCTGATTGTGTTGCCAGCCAAACCAGCTTATCCCCAGCAGCAGCATGGCGGCTGCAGCCCATTGCCACCGCATTGCCTGGTACCAGGGCACAAGCTGCCTGACTGGTACCTGTTCGGTGGCCTGCATTATTTGCTGAATATTCTGCCGGACCGTTGAGGAGGGTAACGCAAACGTATCACCCTGAATGGCCAGCAGCGTTTCCTGGGCCTTTTTAAACGTAGCGGCTCTGTCGGGGTATACTAGCGGGAACTGCTCCCATTCGTGTGCTATCTCGGGAGTGGACTTGCCCAGCAGCCATAGCCGAAATGACTCATCCTCAAGGAAATCCCGTAGCTCCGAATGGTTAAATGTTTTCATCAAATAGCACTAATTATCTGCTCTTTATACAGACAATTAGCCAGGTGAAAAAATATACCCTCCGTTTTTTAACTTTTTTTAAATCTTTTTGCAGGAATTAGGGAAGCCAGCCCGAAAAGCATAAAATCAACATAGGAATAGTGAAATCTTCCCAGTTTTCCCGAATGTGCGTCAGTGCTTTATGTAAGTGATTGGAGACCGATTGACGGTTGATGTTCATGATCTGGGCGATATGATCAACATCTAACCCTTCGAAGTAGCGCAGGTACAGCGCTTCCTGCTGGCGAACAGGCAGGTTATTGATGGCCTCTTTTATTTTGTGGGCGGTCATTTGCTCTTTTTCCAGGCCGAATAGTACGTCCTGGAAATTTTGTTCCGGGGCCATCCCGGCAGCTTCCTCCTCATCTACCCACCCCCGACGGTAGACCCGCTGTAACTCCAGCAACATTTTATGCCGGAAGGATTTGAACAGGTATTTTCGAATGGAATCGGTGGGGCTTAACGACGCCCTCTTCTCCCACAGGTACACAAACATATCATGGAGGCAGTCCTCAATCAAGCCAATATCTTTGGTAAATCGAGTGCCAAAACGAAATAAACCAGTGTAATGATGCGCAATGATCCACTCAAAGGCCACGTGATCCCCTTCTCTAAACCGTTGCCAGAGTTGTTTATCAGATGGATATCCAGTAGGAAGGGCAGTTTCAATCATAAAAATCAACAGCGGTCCTGGCGTATCAAGCATTCGCTCTAGTGCCCATTTATTGAAAGGGGGAAAATGCCGCTTTATTGTCCATGTACTAAACAAAGTCGCCTTATAACTAATTTCCCAAAAAGTGGTCCCACCGTATTTTAATGTACTTTTGAACTGGTACAAAACGACTGTCAAAACAAGGTTTAGGGGCACGCCGTCCGAGAACGGGCGGGCTAACCATTTTCCAACATGAATTGGGTCAGCTCGTCGTAACACGCTACCCAGGCCTGCTGTACGGCACCGTTCCAGTCATTTCCCAACCCTCGTTCTAGCGTCCACAGCAAGGCTTCTTTAACGGCCACGTAGTGTTCAGGCTTTACACCATAGCCTGTATGCGTACGGCCTAACTGGCTGATATCCTGCGCTACGATCGTGGGTCGGTCAAGACGAGCCACAATGATACTCAACATATCAATGAACTTTTTATACTGCCTGTCCATCGAGCCCGTAAACATCGGTCGCAGCGCCGGGTAAGTTCTGAACAGTTGCCCATAGAAGACGTCTCCCAGCACGGTTGGGTCTACCTCGCGCAGGAGTTTCCAGGTTTGTTGAACGAGCTGAAGTTGTTGATTCGTCATGGTAAGATCCTCAATAGATCATTTAGTAGTTACGAAACAAATGACTGAATAAATGCAAATGTTGCCAATTTTTCTTTCACGACTCGTTGGTATTGGCTGTTCAGTAGTGCGTAACCGGGCCTGATGCGCACCGGACCCGGGCTACACGCTTCGAGCGTAGTTTTGCGTCATTAAACCTGAATTCACTACGTCTCACCCTTGAAAACTTGTAAGGGATAGCTGAAAATGAAAGATTTAGGCTAGATTTCCCCGATAGAACCTTTCTGCCATGAATGCCCTCATTATTGAAGACGAAAAACTGGTGGCCCTCGAACTAACGGCCAGTATTGCTGAAGTCGATCCAAACATTACCATTGTCGGCACCGTTGGTAGCGTAAAAACGGCTCTGCGGTGGTTTGCCGAGAATGCGGAGCCCGACGTGATTTTTGCCGACATTCAGCTTTCCGATGGAATCAGTTTTACTATCTTCGATAAGTTTACTTTGACGTGCCCTGTCATTTTTACCACGGCTTATAATGAGTACGCCATTCAGGCTTTTAAAGTAAACGGCATTGACTACCTGCTCAAACCCGTCGACTGGGGCGAACTTCGGCTGGCCATTGCCAAAGCCCGTTCCTTAACCAAAAGCCACAACAAGACTGCCCTCGATGTCCAGAAACTACTGGATGCCCTACGTATACCCGCCATCGGCAAGCCTACCTATAAAGAACATTTTTTAGGCAACGCCCGCAATAGCTGGGTGCCGGTTCGGGTAACGGACATTGCGTACATTCTGCGGGATGAACTAAACTTTATGATCACCAATGCCGGGGAACGCTACATTCTGGATTACGCGACACTCGATGAAATTGAATCGTTGCTCAACCCCAGTCAGTTTTACCGCGCCAGTCGTCACTGCCTGGTCAATATCAACGCGGTACAGAGCGTGAAGGGGCTGGCGAATCTGAAACTTCTCCTCGTTCTGAAAACACCCAATCATCAGGTTTCTATCGACATCAGCCGCGACAAGGCCCCTTCTTTCAAGAAATGGTTGGAACAATAATCCATGTCTGTTGTTGGCTGGCCGGGCTGCTGGCGTTCCTGGCCGGACCAGTGGCCGCTCAACAGCGCCCCGTTCATTTTGAATTTGGTCACATTCGGGAGCAGGATGGGCTTTTGTTGCAGACGGTCATCTGTTTCCAGCAAGACCGCGATGGCTTCCTGTGGGTGGGTACTACCAACGGCCTCAATCGCTATGATGGTACTCACGTTGTCCGGTTTCGTCACCAACGTAACAACCCGCGCTCCCTGCTGAATAATCAGATTTATGCCCTTTGCGAAGATAAGCAAGGCCATATCTGGGCCACTTTTGAGAATGGTATTAGCTGTTTCAACAAGGCTACCGGCGAGTTTCGGCATATCACGACCGTTCAGAACCAGCCGCTGGGCATCTGTAAAAATATTCGCTGTGACCGGGCAGGAGACGTGTGGTTTACGAGTCGGAATCGGGGCTTGTTCTGCTATGAAACAAAAACCGGTGCGGTGCAGTATTTCCCTTGTTACCCTACCGACAGCACGGGAGACATCCGTACCTTACCTAACGGCCTGGTCGAAGACCCGTTCCAGGCTGGTTTCTGGATGGCGGAGATTCACGGCATTCGCTACTTCGACACGGTCCGGCGGCAGTTTACGACCTATCGGAAAAATCCCAAAAAGCTATCCATTTTTACGCCGAATGACGTCTCCGCCTTAGCCATTGATGGCAACTGCCTGCTGATTGCCGATCACACGGATCAATGCATTGTATTCTACGATCTGCAACACCAGCGGGTTAGTAAGCGCATTAAGCCGACGAACCCAAGGGATCGCGAAGACTTTTATGTGGCCAGTATTTTTGTTGACAGGCGGCACAAGCTGTGGGTGAGTACGTGGGATGCCCGGTCGTTTTATATGGATGCGCAGACGGACCAGGTGACGAACCTGAGTCAGGCGAAAGCCGAGCCGACCTCTCTGGGTTCAGATTTCAACTGGAACGGCTGGCAGCATCCCGACGGATCGGTCTGGCTGGGTACTGCCAACGGAATTGCCTATACGAACACAGAACGAACACTATATGACGTCTACGACCTGTCAGCCCTATTTCCGGCGTTGTCCGATGAGCGCGGAATTATCAGCTTCGCCGAAGAAGCAGACGGATCGTGGTGGCTGGGTTCGTCGATAAGAGGGTTGTTGCACTACGTCCCGTCTACAAACCGGCTCGATGTATATCGCTTGCCCAATCGCACAGCTAAGTACCCCTGGGGGATGCCGGTTACGGGGCTGAGTCGGCGCGGAAACGAGCTTTTTGTTGGCTCGGACCATGCAATTTACCGCTTCAATACCCAAACGTATCAATTTCGGGAAATTCCGTTACCTCCCCAGGCCAGGTCGGTTTACCTGCGCTCTTTTCGGCTTCAGGGGGATCGGTACTGGGTATTTGGCGATGGTAAACTCACGTTTGCCTATGATATACCCACTCAGCGCTGGCAGGTCTACCCCATTCAGTCGACAAATCAGGACCCACGGTTTCTGGTTCGTCAATCCCTGCTCGATCGACGGGGGGAGCTATGGCTCGACATCTATCCTGAAGGCTTTGCCCGCTTTGTTCCCGAGCAGCAATGTTTTCGGGTGACCGACACCCGGCAGACCGACTATGAAAACACGATTCATTCGCTGGCCGAAGATCGGGATGGAAGCTTTTTGATGGCAACCACCATGCATGGTCTGGTCCAGTACGACCCGCTCCGGCGTCAGGATTTGATTCGGGCTGAAAATGACGCGATGACACTCAGCCAGTCAACAGCCGCGCTACCCGACCGTTTCGGCAATATCTGGGTAGCTGACGTCAATGTCTTTTCCGTGATTACCCAGGCTAAAAAACTGGTACTCAACTTTACTTTACCCATTAATGAACACACCATTCGGTACGATTCATACCTGTTTCCCATGCGCAATGGGCATATACTGTCGACTCAGAAAGGACACGTAGTGGAGTTTAAGCCCGAGAACCTGGGCCGCTCGCCCGTACACCAGACGGTATTGCTCAACCGCATTCTCTTGCCCGATACGATCCGGACGCTCTATAGCAACACGCTTCCCGTCCACCTGAAAGTTGACGAAAACACATTTGCGATTGAGTTTAGTGTCCTGTCGGCCACCACTAAATACCGATATTTATACAAACTGGAAGGGTATGATGATGGCTGGAACGAAGCGAACGGGCAAACGCAGGTCAATTACACCAAGATAAGGGGCGGTGACTATATATTCCGGGTCAAAGCGGTAGCTGGTGAAACAGAAACGGGCGAAACCCGCTTACCCATCCATATCGACACCGCCCTCTATAATACGAGCTGGTTCAGGTTTATCCTGCTAGCCTTGTTGCTGAGTCTAACGTACTGGTTTTACCGGCATCGTATCCGGCAAACTGCCCGGCTGCATCATTTTCAGATTCAGACGACGCGGCTGGAGCGCGACAAAGCCCAGATTCAATACCAAAATCTCATCAACCACCTCAATCCTCATTTTCTGTTCAATAGTTTGACGTCGCTCAACAGCCTGATTATCACGCAGCCAAAAGAGGCCTCGGTGTTTCTGCGAAAACTATCGGTGATTTACCGGTATATTTTACAAAATAAAAATAAGGAACTCGTCAGCCTGCAGGATGAAGTGAGCTTTGCCCAAAACTACATCGATCTGCAGACAGCCCGATTTGGCCAGGCGTTACAAATTAGTGTCAACATAGATCCGGTATATCTAACCGCTCAAATTGTGCCCGTTACGATCCAGAACCTTTTGGAAAATACCATTAAGCACAACATTCTTGAGGACGAGAGTCCCCTGTATATCCGGATATACACGGCCGATGATACCCTATTTGTGATGAACACGCTGCAGAAGAAAGACTTCGTGGAAACGTCGAACAAACAGGGGCTAGCCAGCTTAAAATCGTTGTATGGGTATCTGAGCAAGCGGCCCGTAGAGGTAATCGAAACAGCCACCCATTTCGTAGTAGGGATACCTCTACTCTGACTATCCACTCAATAGATAGGGGAGCGTCGTCCGGCCAGACGCATCAAAATCTACAGCCTACGCCCCAAGCTATACTAGAATCTGCCTGGGCCAGCTAAATTTTGGCCGGCCCGTTTACCCCTGACCGGTCTATCTTTCAACTCGGCCACTACGTGGTTGGTGGCAACGCGCCGGTTTCTTTGCCCCCTTTGCTTACACGCTCAGGCTCGCCGAGTGGCCAAACAGGTCAACTTCCCCAGTCTACGAGTGAACTAGCTAAAACGCACAACTCATACTATAATTTTTGACCCCCAGGGCGGCCAATCCCCACTTTTGTAGCACCAATCGGCTGCACTCGTACAAGGCTGTCCGATTGGCCTTCTTTCACCATTCACTTACCCATGATTCACACACGATCAGTTTTTACAACCATTATTATGAATCCATGCTTTCTACCATCCTCTGTTTTACACAGGCCACCAGCTGCCAGCCTCAGATGGTTTCGTAATTTCCTGGTTATCAGTATATTGCTTTCCGATTTGCTGAGAGCCAACGCTCAAACCAAGTGGACGCAGCACAGTCAGTTCCGACCGAACTTTGATATACGCGCTGTCGCCTATGGAGCGGGTAAATACGTAGCCGTTGGCGACGCGGGTCTTATTCGGGTATCTACCGACGGTGTTGCCTGGAAAACGCAGGTCGAGAGCTCCCAATCGAATGGTTGGTTAGCTTCCGTTATCTATGCAAAAAACCTGTTCGTCGCAGTGGGATCGTCGGGGAAGGTAATTACGTCGGTCGATGGCCTGACTTGGGTGAAACAGGTTTCGGGTCTCAGCACACACCTGGATAGGGTTGTTTATGGTGGCGGCCTGTTTATGGCGGTTGGCGACCAAGGCAGGGCGATCAACTCAGCGGATGGTATACACTGGACAACCCTGACAACCG
Source organism: Spirosoma jeollabukense (assembly GCF_054777855.1). Lineage (NCBI taxonomy): Bacteria > Pseudomonadati > Bacteroidota > Cytophagia > Cytophagales > Cytophagaceae > Spirosoma > Spirosoma jeollabukense. The sequence goes on along the minus strand of NZ_BAAHAD010000001.1, from coordinate 149,396 downwards.
GCACCACCACCGATTTTAATGATCTTGTTTATGCGAGTGGACGGTTTGTAGTGGTTGGCGATGATGGGCTGATCAGAACCACACCCAATGGCATTATCTGGACCGAGCAACAGTCAGGAACAACCAAGTCGCTGATGAAAATAGCGGCTAACCCAACCGGGAAACTGGTGGCTATCGGGTTATTCGATATAATCCTGACCTCAACGGATGGAATAAGCTGGAGTAAACAAGAACATGTCTATTATCCTGCTGGTCAATATATTTACTATATCGGCATTTTTTATAACCCGGTAACCAGCCGGTATGTACTCACCATCGGTGGTCCTGATGAGGATATGCTCACATCGAGTGATGGTAAGAACTGGACCGCCAGTTCGTCGGGCTCTGAAATGTCTATTCTTTCAGCTCATTACGGTAATGGTCAGTTTGTTGCTGTGGGACCCGAAGGCCGTATGGGCTATTCATCGACAGGACTAAACTGGAATTGGCCAATCGTGGAGAAAGCGCTTAATTTATACGGGGTGGCCTATGGTAATGGGCGTTATGTAGCCGTGGGCGAGTATCCATCCGAAGAGAAACGCTCGCTCCGCTCCAACGTAGCACTTACCTCCGTGGATGGTCAGCATTATGGAATTGGCGAAACCATACACTTGCCCGGCGGTGGGAAATGTTTTTACGACGTCGCCTTTGGGGCGGGTGTGTTTGTCGCCGTAGGGGAGGATGCGATCATACAAACCTCGGCCGACGGGAAAGTCTGGAGTTATAGCAGTGTCAACTTTGGGCAAACCCTGCGGGGAATTACCTACGGCGGTGGATGGTTTGTCGCCGTTGGCGATAAGGGCTATTGCGTCCGATCTACCGACGGAAAAACATGGATTCAGAGTCCAACCGGCCAAACTTCCCAATACAATAGTATTACCTACGCCAATGGGCTGTATGTGGCAGTGGGACAGTATGGCGCCATTGCCACCTCCTCGAATGGGATGCTATGGACGGTCCGGAGTACAAACACCACCCAGCAATTAAAGAGTGTTGCCTATGGGAAGGGCGTGTGGGTGGCAGTCGGCTACGACGGGTTGGTGTGCTGGTCAATGGATGGTATTAACTGGGCGCATTACACGGCTGATCCAACTGCCCGTTTTAATCATGTGGTATTTGCTAACGGCCAGTTTGTGGCGGTTTCACTCGATGGTAAACTCTATACGGCACCAACAGCTTATGGCTGGACACCCCGCTCTTCCACCGTCTCGTCTCACCTCTACGGGCTGACGCATGGTCCCGACCAGTTTGTGGCCGTGGGAGTTGATATAACCCTTATTACCTCGCCCAACGATAGAGATGTGCCCAGCAGCCGTGGCCGCCGGGGGCTAACGGAAGGAGAAGTGAGTTGGCAGGCTCTTGTGTATCCGAATCCGATCGAGCAGGATTTCAGTGTCGCTATCGAGGGGGCCAGTGGGCAGCTAGTTCGGCTGTGGCTGGTGGATCTGCAGGGCCGAACAATTACGGATCGACACATCCAGGTGGAGGCTTCGTCGCATCAGGAATCGATGAGTCTGGAAAATCACGCGCCGGGCACCTACCTGTTACAGGTGAGCAGCCCGACACAGAGTCAGACCATAAAGTTGCTCAAACAATAATCGCTCTGGCCATTTCGGCGGAAGACGGACAGTAATCCCAAAACAACTCATCTTCCGTTAACTACGGTTCAACGAACTAATGGTAGCTACTCAAGGTAAAATTTTTGCCTGGCAGCCCGGACGAAGGCCACCTTTGCCACACAATTACAAACGTAATGCCCCGGTACCTCCGGGATCAACTCTATTTCAAGTAAAAACCACACAGTACCCATGAACACGTTGTTTCAAAAAATTACCCCTGGCCTTGTCCTGGCCCTGTCCTTAAGTCTGACTTCCTGCGAGAAAGACAGCCTTCTCACCCCAGAGCCAGTGGGCAGCGCCCGGTCGGGCGCCGTGAATGATGTCATTGAAGCAGGTATCCCTCAAGTTCATAAACTCGCCCACTATGGTGATGCGACGCTGACATACGCCGACAATGGCCGACTGTTACAGGTAACGACCCCCATACGGGGTGGATTGAGTATCCAGACGGATTACACCTACAGCCCTGGGAAAATCAGAGCGTTTTCCCACCAGGGAAAAATCGTACTTCGTGATGAAACGTTTACCCTCAATGGCAGCGGCCGCTGCACCGAGTCCGCTGAAGAGATTACGGTTATCAATAACAATACGCCGTCTCATTACGTAAGGGAGTGGAAATTTACCTACAATGCGAAGGGCCAGTTATCGTCTTGCCAGAATAAAAATAGCTGTGTTGGCGGGTTTTTATATGACTATAACGCTGACGGCGATATGAGTAGGGCGACGGAATCGACGGGTGTGTCGAGCAGTATTGAAACAACATTTAGCTACAGTCAACCAGGAAGTGGTCCAATGCTGAGTGATAACTACCCGTTGAACGTTATAGGCGTGAATGAACACGATGCCTACCTGCGGATTTTTGGCAAACCGAGCAAGCACCTGGTCACGCTTGCCACCCGGCAGGGTTCACTCGATGGCGACTACTACGCCTACCTGCTGGACGCGGATGGGTACGTGACTCAACGCAAGCAGTACCAGCTAATTGGGGCCGCACTGGTCGATACCAAGTCGTATGCCTACGTGTTGACCAACATCGGTTTTTCGTTCTGAACGGCCTATCGAGGGCGTCAGGTATACAATTGTCAATAGTAATGACCATTCGATTGAATCGAATGGGTCGATACCAAGTCGTATGTCATTGGCAAACCGACGTTTAACTAAACGATAATCAACCAGGGGCTTCAATAAACCAGTGAGTAACTCACTGGTTTATTGAAGCCCCTGGTTGGATTTTACCAAACGGTTATCCGTTCTTTTTCAGGTTTATACATTTTGTCGCCCGGTTGCACACTAAAGGCGTTGTAAAAAGGCGTGAAGTTCATCAGCGGGCCGTTCACGCGCCACTTGGCCGGGGAGTGTGGATTGGTGTTGACATACATGCCCATAAACGCATCCCTGGTTTTTACGCGCCAGATCCTGGCTATCGAGATAAAGAACCGTTGATCAGGGGTAAATCCATCCAGTTTTGTCGTGCTTTTTCCCTGCTCAGTCAATTTGAAGGCGTCATACGCAATGGCAACTCCGGCTATGTCGGCGGTGTTCTCACCCACGGTTAAGGCCCCTTTTACATGCACGGAATCCAGTACGGTAAACGAATTGTATTGATTAATGACCTGTTGGGTTCTGGCTTTGAATTTGGCGTAGTCCGCTTTGGTCCACCAGTTTGTTACGTTGCCGTCTTTATCAAATTGGGCGCCCTGATCGTCAAACGAGTGGGTTATTTCGTGCCCAATCACCATACCAATGCCGCCATAGTTCAGCGCATCATCGGCATTCACATCGAAATAAGGGGATTGTAAGATGCCAGCCGGGAAAACAATTTCATTCAGCGGAGGATTATTGTAAGCCGTTACGGTAGGCGGAGTGGTATGCCACTCCGTTCGGTCGACCCGCTGGCCCACTTTAGCCAGGTTGTAGCTGTACTCATTTTTAGTAGCCGCCAACTGGTTTTCAAAGTAACCACCTCTTTTTACGGCCACTGTCGAGTAATCCCGCCATTTATCCGGATACCCGATTTTCTGATTGAAGGCATAGAGTTTTTCTTTGGCCTTTGCCTTGGTGGAGTCGCTCATCCAGTCCAGCTTGTTGATGCGGGCTTCAAAGGCTGTTTTGAGGTTGTCGACCAGGGCGGCTATCCGTTTCCGGGCCGCTTCGGGAAAATACTTTTTCACATACAACTGGGCCAGGGCATCGCCCAGCGAGCCATCAACCGCCTGGGTCATTTCTTCGGCCCTTGTTTTCTTAACGGCTTGTCCAGTCAGAATTTTTGCATAGGCAAACGATGCATCCACAAACGGCTGGCTTAAGAGATTCGCATAATTGGTCAGCGCATGCGCTTTTAAATAGACTTTCCAGTCATCGATGGGAACGGATGTTAACATCGTATTCAACTGATCATAATAAGCCGGTTGGCCTACGTTGACCGAATCCGCCTTTACGCCTAAGTTGTTCAACAACGTAGTCCAGCTTAGAGTAGGCTGCTTTTGTGACAGGTCTGCGACCGACAGTTTGTTGTAATTCGCCTTAACATCCCTGCGCTCAATATTGGTTCGATGGGCCAGGGCGAATTGGTTTTCAATGGCGTAGACAACGGTTGCGTTTTTCCGGGCATCCGTGGGCTCTGTGCCAATCAATTCAAACAAGCGGGTGAGATAACTTCGGTATGCGTTTTGAATGGAGCGAGTTGCCGAATCGGTCTTGACATAATAATCCCGTTCCGGTAAGCCAATGCCGGTCTGACCAAACTGCGCAATATTGATCGTACTCTGCTTATTGTCAGGACCTACGTAAAAACCAATGATGGACCGATTTCCTGTTTTTTGTTCGTCAGCCACTAATTTTAGCAATGAAGGGGCATCCATCACGGCATCGATGCGGGCGAGCAGGGGCTTGATGGGTTCATACCCGCGTTTGTTAATGGTAGCTGTGTCCATGCCTGACGCATAGAAATCGCCTACCTTTTGTTCGATACTCCCGGCTGGATGCTGGCTTGCCGAAATACTGTCAAGAATGGCTTGCAGCCGGATGCGCTGGGGGTAATTCATAAAGGAATACGACCCAACACCGGTTTGACTGGCCGGTATGCGGGCGGTATCGTTCCAAATGCCGTTGGCGTAGGTAAAAAAGTCGTCTCCAGGTTTTTTTGATACGTCGATGCCGGTCAGAACGACACGTTTTGTCGTCGGGATAGAAACGCGCTGACAGGCTCCTGTCACCAACAGCGCCAGCGCTAAATAGAATAGTCTTTTCATGGTTTTTACTGAATAGAAAATTGTTAATGGACACCGACTGGTTCACATCAAAATCAACAAAGAATCATTTGGTTGAATCCGAACGGAGAGCGTGGTTCAAAACCAATCTACACCGGTTAGGCTTGATTCCTGCTTTAAGGGCATTGCCAAAGCTAGTCAATAAGGCGCATGGTTGCTAGCAAAGGGCTATTTACAAAGATAGCGTTCAGCGATTATTTATCGCTTCGTTTGTCAGTCGGTTTGGTCATGACAACCAGGGCAGACTGGGTTTGGGAACGTAGCCGGAATGGTAAATTCCGGAGCGTCGATGTCAGGGAGGTCTAGTACGTCAACAGGTGAAGGCGGGTGGGCAAAAGAGCCTTGATACGCTCTCTGGTCTAGTCGCCTGGCCCGTACGCTCACGGATTTGACGATCTGCCGTCTATCTGGCTTCATGGGCCGTTTTGCCCGTTAACCATGATGAGTTATTAGATCCATAACGTACAGCCACTACTCGCTTGAGTGGTGGCTGTTTTGTGAGGGGCGTGGGTGTCTATATGTCTTGGTAACTACGAATTAAATAAGCATTTTTGTCGTGTAGACTGCTGGCACTCTTACAGAACTCAGCTTGACTACGTGTACTGGCTTGTCAGAGACAATGTAGTCTGGTCGTTTAATACTAGGGAGGGAGGAGCAAACTCGCTCGTTATCATTGATTTAGCTGGGGCCATATCCTCACGATAGGGCAGCTATTTGTTAAATGTGATTGTTTTGGTCGTTCTTCAACGTACATATAATCAGAACTTTTAATAAATGGAGATACATTTGGTTAGCTATGCGCCTAAAAAAGAACAAAGGACCGCATCAAAAGCAGTTTGACCAATGGCTGGCTCAATACAAAGCTCGTGTGTATGAATCCTATTTCCTGGCGCCAAGAAATCTGGACATAGATATACGGGAATGTATGGAGTCACAGGCCAGCAAGCCAGTCATCCTGGTCATTGAAGATAGTGCGGATGAGTGGTTTATCCTGAGATGGGTACTGCTTGAGCAGTTTCCGGAAGCTACCCTTATCTGGCTCTCGGACGCAAATGAAATTCTGCCCAAGCTGAACACTGGTATACAAACGGAAGCCGAATTACCTCAAATGATTTTATTAGACCTGTATTTGCCTGGTTTAAAAACAGGATTAGCCGTTTTACAGGCACTGAAATCCCACCCTTTATATCAACGTATACCTGTTGTGGTGACGAGCCGATCTACTGACCCAGACGATATAAAAGAAGTATATACCTATTCGGCCAATGCCTATATCGTTAAACCCGCCAGACCCGTGGAATGGAAGGAGCTATTACCCATGCTGCGTAGCTTACTGGAAGAGGAAAACAGCACAAAAAATTCAGCAGGTAATCATAAAAAGTAAAACAACGTACGAACTTTAGTCAGGTAGCGTCAGAGGTACCACAAGCTGAGATCAACGAGTGGATCGAGCACACCGACCGGATTGCCGAAACTCATACTACGTTAAGAAAGGGGCTGAGAGTACATTGGCAAAGTAAATTGCCTGGCTTCTAACTGCCCCAGTCGAGCTGAATTTTTCGTCCCGTTTCGGCGGATTGTAGAATCGCCCCAATCAGTTTCATATCTTTCCAGCCTTCTTCACCCGATGCTTCGGGCTTTGTTTTCGTCCGAATTGCCTGCCCAAAAGCGTCAATCTGCGCAATTTGTTGATACTGGTGCGCCGGTACGTCCATGATACCTTTACTCGTAATGCCCTGTGCTCCAGTAGCATTATAGGCTGACTCAAGCTTAAACCAACCGCGTTCGCAGGTAGCATAAAGCCGGTCGACGTAGGAAGAATACGTAGTGCTGCAATGGGCTACCGTTCCGCCCGGAAATTCGAACTGCCAGAAAACCGTTTCATGAATGTCTTTGAAGTGCACCTTGTCGAACGTAAAGGCCTGCGCCGTCACGCTGATGGGGTCCAGATTGAGCGTTCGACGGGCACCCTGAATGGCATATATGCCTAAATCCATGATGGCCCCACCACCCCCGATTTTCTTGTCCAGCCGCCAGGAGTTTGGCCCCGGCACGGTAAAACCTAACCCCGACTCAATCACTTTGACATGCCCAAACGTTTTGTCGGCAGCCAGCCGACGCATTTCCAGATGGTGCGGTTCAAAATACAGTCGATACCCAACCGACAACTGAACGCCCGCTTTCTCGCAGGCCGTAATCATCTGGCGGGCTTCATCGGCGTTCATTGCCAGTGGCTTTTCACAAATGACGTGTTTTCCCGCCTGAGCCGCCCGAATCGTGTATTCGGCATGAAGAAAATTAGGAAGCACTACGTAGATTATATCAATATCGGGGTTGTTCCGAATCTGGTCGAAGGTCTGGTAATTATAGATGTTCTTCGCCGGAATAGAATACGTAGCGGCCCAGATTTTGGCCTTCTCGGGCGAGCCCGTCACGATACCCGCCAGGTAGCAGTTCTGGGTTTCGAGGAGTGCCGGAGCCAGTTGCTTGGTCGCGTAGTTTCCAAGTCCGACCAGGGCAACGCCCAATTTCTTCGGAGCAGGTGGCTCGGCAAACAAACCGGATGACTGCGCCAACAAGCCACCCATCGCTACGGAAAGTGTTTGTATCGTTATTCGGCGGGACATGAGAGCCGTCATAAGAAGCGGGTTCTGTTTAGGGGCAAAAGATAACAAAAAAGAAAGCCCGGAATAATTCCGGGCTGTTATCTATACAAATTCACCAAAAACTAGTCAGCCGTTGGGGCAGAATCTGTCGGCTGACTTGGCCGGGATACCGAAGCGCCCCCTTCACCGCGTGGTTTCCGGCGTTTTTTCCGACGTTTAGGCTTGTCCGATGGCTGCCCGTTTGGGGTTGCCAATTGAGTTAATTGAGTTGGTGCGGCTACGTCAACGGCGCCACTTACGGGTGCCTCAACACGCGTTCCTTCTTCCGGGCGAGGTCGGCGATTTGGGTCATCGCTCCGGTCACGTCGACGGTCGCTGTGGCCTTCGCGACGTTCACCAGACGGAGCACTTCCACCGCCCGCCCGACGGTCGCCCCGATTTCCATCGCGGCCACCTCGGCCAGCGCCAGCGTTTCCACGGGAACCTTTGCCCCGTAGTCCACTAAATCGTTTCGGGTCGAACTCGGGCGATTTTCCCATGCCCAACTCTTCCGTTATGGACCGTTTTTCAACTTCGCGCTCAATCAGTCGTTCGATATTGACGATCCGGTTTTGGTCCTGATCACTCACGAACGTAATGGCCGTGCCCGTTGTGGCAGCCCGCGCCGTTCGGCCAATGCGGTGAACATAATCTTCGGCGTCGCGCGGAATGTCGTAGTTAACAACGTGCGTCAGGTTGTCGATGTCGATGCCCCGGGACAGTACGTCAGTAGCGACCAGAATCGGGAAGGCTTTGTTTTTAAAATCCCGTAGCACCACTTCCCGGTCGTCCTGCTCCAGATCGGAACTGATGCCGCGCGCGTCGTAACCGAGTTTGCTCAATGCCCGCACAATGCTGTTTACTTCTGACTTTCGCGATGTAAACAGCACCATACTCTGCACGGGCTTCGTGCTGGTTTTAATCAGATGCGCCAGTAATGGCAGTTTCTGGCTATCGTAGGCCATATAAAACTGCTGGTCAATACCGGCTGCCGGTTTCGATACGGCCAGCCTGATTTCTTCGGGATCGATTAAGATCTTCTTCGAAAACTCCCGGATTTTGTTGGGCATCGTTGCCGAGAAAAGCAACGTTTGTCGCTTACTCGGGATTTTCTCGACGATGTTCATAATGTCGTCCGAAAAGCCCATGTCGAGCATCTTATCGGCCTCATCGAGCACCAGGTAGTCGATTCTATCAAACTTGACGTAGCCAAGTTGCATGTGGGCAATGAGTCGTCCCGGCGTGGCGATAATAATGTCGGCGCCCGTTTCGAGCGCCTTCCGTTGTTTGTCCCAATCGTCGCCTTTGCCTCCGCCGTAAATGGCGATGCTATTCGCCTGCACGAAATACCCAAAGCCTTCTACCTGTTCGTCAATCTGCTTGGCCAGCTCACGCGTCGGCACCAGAATAAGCGTGCTGGTGTGGTCGTGGTCGGCGTGAGAAATTCGGTCGAGCAGGGGAATAAGGTAGGCAGCCGTTTTGCCGGTACCGGTCTGGGCACTGGCAATGAGGTCGCGCCCTTCGAGGATTTTGGGAATGGCCATCTCCTGAATGGGAGTAGCCTTTAAGTAATTCATGGCGTCCACCCCGGCCAGCAGGTCGTCGTGGAGATTAAATTCCTGAAATGTCAAAGTAAGGTAGCAGCCGCTTCGGCGGTCCGATAGTGAATGTGAAAAACCGCTGACCTTAACTTCCCGGCCAGCAAACCGTCGCAAGTCATACGCGACGCCGAGACGTTTCGTTTGATTTGAAACAAATATAACGAAAAAGCGTATCAACCCAACATGCCATCAGGGCATAGTTGTCAACTGGATTGGGCCAAGCAAGCCCGATGGCATGGGTTCCCACGTCGACGCATCGAACGGTTGATAGCGAATGTCGACAATGTTGATGTCGTAGAATTTCTTCCAGCCGGGGTTTTGCCGGTCATACAGCCGCATGTAATTGGCTGACAGATTCGTTACGTCGATCTCCAGTTGATTCGCCCCATGCCGGAGCCGGTTGGTGGGAATCTGTACCTGGAAAGGTATACACCAGGCCGTTCCAAGCGGCTGTCCGTTCAATTGTACTTCGGCCACTTCGCGCACATCGCCCAGATCAAGCGTATAAGCCTGACTGGTATCGGCGGTAGTCGGTATGTTGACGGTTGTAACGTAGTGCGCTTGTCCCGAAAAATAGGAAGTCGAATCGCTCAATGTCGTCCACGAAACGAGTTGTGGCAACGAATAGACGGTTGGTACTTTCGGTTTACCCGCCCGAAACTGGAGTTGCCAGGGGCCGACTACTGCCACAGTCAATGCATCGGCTTGCCTCGTTTGGGTTACTGGCGTTACAGGTGGATTGGCCGTTTTTATTACGTTCACAAAACACGATTGTCCCGGTGCAATCCGCAGAAACACTTCGTGCTGTCCAGCCTGGTTTTTTCTCACTGGTACCGACACTATCTGATTCGTCAGGGGATCGTAGCCAGTCGTTGCGCCCGTTGCTGACAGCGGAATCCAGCCCTCGCGGAACCGATCGCCGAGGTTCGTGATAAAGTACTGCGTGGTATCACCATTTTTTTTGCGGATGAAGGACAAACCCGCCGGAGCCAGCTTTTCAGGACGAACGCCAAGACGATCGAGCGTTTGGAAGACGTGATTACTCACGGACACCGAACGAAGCTGACGTAGTACTTTTCCTCGCTGCTGCACTTGCAATGAACGACGCTGATGCTGATAAAAACCCGCTGCCTGTTGCGGCATCTGATCGGCAAATACAATCCGGACGCCCTGTTTGGCCAGTTTCTCCAGGTGCGCCAGTGTCGTCTCAGGCATGTACGTAGTGCGCGGAATCAGCAGAACCCGATACGTAGCGGCACCACTTTTTAGCTGGCCCTGCCGATCAACCGTCAGATTGCGGAGCAGATTGTCCGATACATAATCGAAGGAATAACCACCGTGCAGCAGTTGCTCGCCCAGCTTGCCAAATGGCTGAAGCAGGAGCCAACGCTCCACATGGTGCACTTCCAGTTGATGAATACCACCCGCCGACTTCGCTGGTGTCGCCCAAAGGTCGTGAATGGGGAAATAAACCAGTACGTCGTTGTCGGACTGGCTCCGTTGCAACCGACGCTGGCAACGTTCGATGTACTGGTTTAGCAGCGGGAAATGCGGCCAGAAATGCGATGTTGGTCCATAATGCGTTGAAGCATAAAATAGCCAGCCGGGATAGACTTCGGACGCGGGAGAATAGTTCGTGCCGTGGTAAAAAGTGTGATTGATACCGGCCGTAAACAACTCGTCGATCTGGGGCTTGATCTGCGACAGTGATACGTGAAAATGATTGGCCAGCCAGGTCGTTGTCTCCGAACTCACCAGCGGCTTGCCGGTCAGGTTCGCGGCCGACGAGGCAAACTTCATGGCCAGCGGGTGGGGTGTCCCGAAGCGCTCAACGTCATAGTATTCATCTACGCGAAGTCCTGGAATCGGGAAGCGGCTGCTACCAAAGGATTCGGTTTCGGGAATGTCGCTAAGGGCATACAGGTCCAGCAAATTACCCGGCGATCCGTGGGCCTGGTTGCGGGTTTTATAGCCGTTGCCACGGGCCCAGCTGGTCCAGGTAGCGGTAAAGCCATCGTGCAACAGGTCGGAAAGTGTCTGATGAAAATCCTGCTTCACCCATACCCCCGCATCGATACCCGTCGAATCCAGAAACGCGGGTAGTTGGCTGTTCAGGTCGTAGCCGCGCCGGTTCCGAAATTCGTCGGCAAACTTGGTTGTCCAGTTTGCGCCGTATACTTCATACGAATCATTGTAAACGGCTCTTGGTTTTTGCGGCAGATGGACCAGTGTCGAGTCGAAGCGGGTAAGGTACTGTTGGACAGCCGTTTTGTCGAAATAATCAACCACCAATCCAGCCCCACCGGGAGCCGCCCGTTTTACCTGCTGTTTTGTTAACCCGGTTGTCAGCTTACCATCCGCAATGCCCCATTTCTTTGCCGCTGTAGCCGCCGTTACGTTCGGTCCGCCAAACGGCCAGCCCGTGCCGGTTGTCAGGTCAACACCCATACCAAGCCGGTCAGCTTCGCGGACGGTGTGGGCAAATACGGCCAGCCAGCGCTCCCCCAGAAACGGAATAAACTGTTTTTCGTAGCCATGCACGCCATAGATCGGGATTATATGAACGCCCCCGAGCCCCGCTCCCGAAAACTGCTCTAGTTGCTTTGTGATATCTGCTTCATTAACGGCGCTGCCCATCCACCACCAGTACGTCCAGGGGCGGCTGGTTTGTGGCGTTGGTTGTGCATAGGAAGAAAGTGCAAGACAAAGCAGGAATATCAGAGACGGAAAAGAGGTTCGCATTGGTGTATCCACAGGCTTCAGCCCGTGCGTAAAGGAAATGAAATACGGGCTGAAACCCGTGGATACACTAAAGCCGGGAAACCCTATATCCTAACCAGCCACTGCCGACGTAGCATCTTACGCAAGATCATTGGTGACTTACTGATAAAACGGTTCGAAAGAAAAGTCGGGACGATGCATGGCTATTTCATTCCGGCTTGTCTCCAGTTGCGCTTCGGTTGCATAGACCAGCATTTGTTGTTCATAGTCCTTGATAGCCGCTTCCAGGGTTGCAAAATTTCCGTTAGTCAAGTTATCGGATAAAATCAATGTATCCATCAGTCCGATATTGACGCCCTGACCTGCAAAAGGCGGCATGATGTGGGCGGCATCGCCAACGAGCGTTACAGGCAAGGGACGATTATTTTTCCAGGGCTTGTCTACCGGTATTTTTCTCGTTGGCCATAGCCTAAAAGAAGATGTTGAGCGGAATAATTGTTTATACCATTCACCCCAATCAGAAAGTCTGTTTAAAAGAAACGAAGCTATACTGTCTTTATCCTGAAAGTTTAATCTGTTTGCATCATTCCATCCTTCGGGGGTCTGAAACATTACGTTGTAGCTCAGTAGTCTGCCATTACGTGGGTTGGCTACTAGCGAGATACCCTGGTGTGCGGCCATCAATATCGTATCGTTGCATAGTTGGTAGAACTCCATGCATGTCGTTTCCGGTTGCACTACGTCGCCCTGTAAAATGAGCGTTCCGGTGTATTCGATTGCGGCATCCGTAACCTGTTCTCTTACCTTCGACATGCCTCCGTTTGCGCCGATAACAACATCCGCGGTTGCCTTTGCATTATGTTCAAAATGCAAAAGCCATTGGCCGTTTTGCACTTCAAGCTCTGTGAATTTTCTGTCCCAAACGACGGTATCGCTTGTTAAACTGTCAAGCAGTAGTTGCCTTAAATCGGTTCGGTTTATCTCAGGGTTATCATATTGCTCTTCGGGTGCCGTTTTTTTAGAAAACAATACGTTGCCTTGTTCGTCAGCCACGGTTCGTCCCATGGGGATGGCCAGCGCATAATAACGCTCCAGCAATCCTGCTTTTTTCAGTGCATCCTGCCCTGAACCTTTATGCAGGTCTAATGTGCCACCCGAAATTCTGGTTTGTGCGTTTTTGTCCCGTTCGTAAACGGTTACATCGACTCCTTTTTGTTGTAGTAATCGTGCCAGTGTCAGCCCAACGGGGCCGGCACCAATGATGGCTATCTTTTTATTTCTTAGTAACATGATTTTGCATCGTTTACGGTTGATGCAAAATTGAGGAGGGAGTAAGAGATGAAATAGTAAAAATCAGCCGTTTGGCGAAGGAAGCTTTTTGATGGCAGCCATGTTGATGAAACGTTCCTCTTTGTTTCTGCTTAACTCTTTGGGTGTAACGCCCGAATACTTCTTGATTTCTTTGATGAAATGAGTCTGATCGGTGAAACTGTGTTCTGGGAAAAGGTTGCCTTCGCTGAGGTTTTTGAATGAAGCGCCGAAACGAAGAATGTTGCAATAGCCTTTGAGTGAAATGCCAAACTGTTGATTGAAGTACCGATTGATTTGACGACTACTCCAATACACGTTTTCGGAAAGTTCTTTCACGGTCATTGTGCCATGAGACGCATAAATAAGGTCGAATAATTTCTTCTTTCGGCTGTCGATAGTTTCCGTTGAAATCGTTTTTATTTTTTTTGTGGCCTTGCGGCAAAAGCTCTCCAGGCTGTTCATGTCAGCGGCTTCAAATTGCCAGAAATCATTTGGCATATGCTGCGCTTCATTCAGCACATCTTTCACGGAGTTTCCAAACAAGTATTCCACCGCCAATAACTTGAAACCAATCGAAAACAGTGTCGTGCCTGCTGTGATGGTTACCTGGCTGGGCATCGTGTCAATACCCCTGAGTACCATGTCCCAATTCGCTGCCTTTATTTTCATGAGAGACAGATCAACCATTCCATTTGGCAGTACAATTGACGGAATGTCTTTTTCCGTCTTGTTCTCCACCATCCAGAAGCTGTGCACAAAAGGCGAAATGGACGTATCGGGTAAAGCGGATTTGATTGTTAAGCCCATTTTTTAGGTTACTGCCCTTGATTAAACGAAAAGATAGTGGTTTCACACTGATGGCCGCTCGTATGTTTGTCACGGAATGGACACACAATCGATCCTCAAAATACTTCGCCTAAATTGAAAAACAAGCCATGGGAGCCGTCCATACCGAAGCCGTAATCAATGGAGAGGTTTGTGCGGGATACTTTGTTCATTTTGAGCCGTAAACCCGCGCCAACAGCTGGGACGATTTTTTCGAAATTCCCGCTGGGCTGCTCCGTTACGGTTTGGGCGTTGGCAAAGATGACCCCGCCCAACAAGCGGTCGGTCGTGATGTGGAAACGGTATTCACTTTCGACATACAGCAGGTTCTTACCCCGAAAACGCCCCTGAATAAAGCCACGTCCCATGTTTCCGCTGCTATCCCAGCCCGTACTGGGTAGGTCCAGAAAGGGCGGATTGCCACTTAAAGTCAGGGAATTATACGACCAGAGCGCCAGTATGTTATCCGACGATATAGGCAAGTGAACGTATTTGCGCGTCTCCACCAGGAGCGACTGATACGTATTGTCGCTGCCCAAAAAGACTTCATTCGCCCGCAGCACCGCATTGGCATACAAGCCTCCGGATGGATTTATGGCGTTCCGTCGATTATCATATACTACGTGCAATGTCGGACCAGAGGAAACAGATCGCCCTTCGACGCCGTATGGATACCGCGAAATACGGGTCAGCTCCCGGTCGCGCGCGTAACTTTGTACGTTCCAGTGGAGATCCAGATGATACCCAATACCCACATAGAAATTAGGCGCCAGCTGACGTAGTAAACCCTGATATAGCCGGAGGTAGGCGTAATCCATGTTGATTATCCGGTCGGTGGAGGTATACATACCCAACCCATAGGTAGCCTGTGGGTAATGCATAAGCCGCCAGTCGTTGGTCCATAGAAGGCGATTATCGGGCAGCCAGATTGATGAGCTGTTGGTGAAAATGACCTGCCCATTCTGCGTATAGGAAAGCTGGCTGGTTACCGACGACATGTTAGCTCTTGGATTGCGAAAGGCTGCGTTCACCAGCACCGCTACTAATCCTCGCGTTTGTAACGTATAGCCAACCTGTGGAATCACCAGCAGAAAATGCTTGCCTTCGCGCAGGGCCGCGGAGTCGTGTGGAGTAATTGGCAGGCGTGGACACCAGCGTTTGACCAAATCGGCAATATCCTGATAGTGAACAACTTTAGGCGTGGTCGGTGAATCGTATTTCTCGCCTGACGAATCCGGTAACTGCGCCTGGGCAGCGCAGTAAGTGGTCAGTACGGATACAAGTAGTAGTAGCCCCACAAATAAACTGATCCGGCATTTCATGGGGTAGTACTAAGGAAGTCAACAAAAGTAGGAAACAGAGAAGTGTCGTCAACCGTAACAAGCTAACACGTTGCTCATCCAAACGCAAAAAAATAGCTGAATGTTGCAGGCTGATTTCCGGAGATCCTTTACTCGCTCAACGCCATGTTTTACGTCACAAAAACATATTCATAATTGATGGGGGTTTACTGAGCTAAATCTGTCCAGTCTTTCACCGGAATTGTTCCTGCATACATAGTGGTTTTGTTTTCATTTATGGTAAATAGTGCCGCATCGCCCCATTGCAGCTTATTCAGCAGATCACAATCAGGTTGTTGAACCCGTATACCCGTATGCGTAACGAAAATTGTGTTTTTTGTATCGCGGGGCTGACTGGCGGCCAACTTGAGCGTGTTATCGCAGCGATTTGCTTCATCATAAACCGTTAGTGTCAACTCGTTCGTCTGCTGAATGGCCAGTCCGGTCGCCATTTGTGAAGCCGTGGTAAAAGCCCGGCAAAATTCACTGGAGAGCATTCGACCTATAGGAATGTCGAGCCGTTTGATTGTTTTGCCAATGTTAGCGGCATCCTGCACTCCCTGATTATTTAACTGACGGGCCAGCTTCGAGTCGCAGGATTTCCACCAGTCGGGCACTGCCGAAGCGGTTTGATCACTACCTACATCGGCTGCGGCATGGCGGAAAATCAGGACGTTGTTGCCGCTACGTAGCAATTGGAAAAGGGCCGCACTGGGTGTAACGGCAATAGAAAGCACCAGACTGTCGGACGGATTATCCGGGTGTTTAATAATCACCTGTTGCATGCCTGACGTGGCCGGTGCTGCATAAGTGAGCATATTGTTCTGGTCCTGACTTACCTCTCCGCCTGTAGTTCGCCATTTGGCCGCCTGATTCAACTTGAATTTCACCACGCCGGACGGTGTTACCAACGCTGCTTTACCATCGAATCCCTGGATTTCTAAAGGCAGAACAGGAGTTGGATCGCTGCAGGACAAAAACAGGAGAAGAAAAACGATACAGAAACTGGTTTTCATAGGCAAAAGATACGTGGTAAATCAGTTTTCATCACAAGGGATTATACTATAAACTAATTGCATGAAAACGTGAACCGGATCAACAAAATGATTGTCCAGGGAAACTCCGTTTGTGATTAATACATTTTGCAAAATCTTCTTTGGGTAAAATGTCCGAAAGCGTGTTTAGTTCCGTAATTTTGAGGGTTAACCCAATCATCAACTTGTCAATTTCATGATAAAACATTTCCTGACTGGCCTGTTCACGGCCGGTTTGTTGTATTCGGCTGCCGCTCAGACCACCTTCCCGCGCAATGGCGTCTACGATGAGCGACCGGGGATATACGCCTTCAACAATGCTACCATTGTCGTTGATCCTCAAACGACACTACAAAACGCAACGCTGCTTATTCGGGATGGTCGAATCGAGGCCGTTGGCACCAATGTCAGTCTGCCCGCCGGGGCTGTCGTTGCCGATCTGAAAGGGAAGCGAATCTACCCCGCCCTGATCGATATTGATTCCGACTATGGCATGCCCGAACTGACCCGCACGGGCGGTCCAGGTGGTGGCCGGGGTGGTGTGCCACAACTGGAATCGAACAAGAAAGGCGCCTACTACTGGAATCAGGCGATTCAGCCTGAGAATGATGCCAGTATGATTTTCAAAGCGAATCCAACCAAAGCCGATGAACTGCGTAAGCTGGGTTTTGGCGCGGTGCTGACGCATCAGCATGATGGTATTGCACGGGGTACGGGCGCGTTGGTAACCCTCGCCGATGACCGCGAAAATATAGTGGTGCTGAAGCCAAACGTTACGGCGCACTATTCATTCAGCAAAGGTTCGTCGGGGCAACAGTACCCAAACTCGATGATGGGCGTAGTCGCCCTCATCCGTCAGGCGATGTATGATGCCGACTGGTATAAAAAGGGCGGTAGTAAGGAGCAGGCGAACATGTCGCTGGAGGCTTTTAACCGGAATCAGGCTCTGCCCGCCATTTTTGAGGCTAATGATAAACTGGGTATCATTCGGGCCGACAAAATCGGTGATGAGTTTGGTGTTCAGTACATTATCCGGAGTTCGGGTGATGAATATCAGCGCATTGACGAAGTGAAAGCCACGGGTGCCTCGCTGATCGTACCGTTAAATTTCCCGCAGGCCTACGATGTCGAAGATGCCTGGGACGCTGACAACGTATCGATTGCTGAACTCAAGCACTGGGAGATGGCGCCCATGAATGCCGGATTTCTGGCAAAGGCAGCCGTTCCGTTTGCGTTGACAACGGCAGGGCTTAAAAACAAGGCTGATTTCTGGGCCAATCTCCGCAAGGCAATTGACAATGGGCTGTCGGAAGAGAAAGCGCTGGCCGCGTTGACGACCGTACCCGCCAAGTTGATTCGGGTTGACGATCAGCTTGGTACGTTGCGAAAAGGGCGCCTGGCGAACTTTATCATTACGTCCGGCAATCTGTTCAGCGCCGACAATGTGATCTATGAGAACTGGATGCGGGGCAAGCAGTACATCGTGACCAACAAAGATGCCGCCGATTTCCGAGGAACCTGGAACATGACGGTTGGTACGCAATCCAACCTGAAACTGAACATCACGGGCAAGTCGATCGAGAAGCCTGACTACCAGATTCTGATCGATACAGTCAAGATAACGCCCAAAGTGGCCTTATCCGGCGATCTGATTTCGATTCAGGTTCAACTGGACAAGAAAAAGCCGGGTACTACGCGCCTGACGGGTTATCGCACCGGAACGACAATCAAAGGGGATGGCGAAACACCAGATGGCAAGCTTATTACGTGGTCGGCAGAGCGTTCGGGTACGGCACCTGCGTCTACATCGGCAACCTCAACAACGGCCGCTCCGGCAAGTACGACCGCACTGGCAACGGTAATGTATCCGTTTGTGGGGATGGGCAATGCCCAGAAGCCGAAAGCGGAAACCGTTATGATACGTAACGCGACGGTCTGGACGAACGAAAAAGACGGCATTCTGACAGGTGCTGACGTGTTCGTTACGGGCGGTAAGATTTCTAAAGTTGGTAAAGGCCTCCCCGTTCCGGCTGATGTCAAAGTTATCGACGGAACGGGTAAACACCTCACCAGCGGCATCATCGACGAACATTCCCACATCGCTTTGATGTCGATCAATGAAGGCGGGCAGTCGAGTTCAGCCGAGGTGCGGATGGCGGACGTTATCAACCCGGACGACATCAACATTTACCGTCAGTTGGCGGGTGGTGTCACGGCATCGCAGTTGCTTCACGGCTCGGCCAATGCCATTGGTGGTCAGTCGGCGATTGTGAAATTGAAATGGGGTGAACCGGCTGAAGGCATGCTGATCAAAGGCGCTGACGGGTTTATCAAGTTCGCCCTGGGTGAGAACGTAAAACAAGCAAATTACCCGAATCCGGGTGTGCTGACGCGTTTTCCGCAATCCCGTATGGGGGTTGAGCAAGTGTATATGGACCACTTCACGCGGGCCAAAGAATACGCGGCTGGCTGGGCGGCTTATAACAAATTAAGTGCTAAAGAGAAAGCGGCTGCCATTGCCCCCCGCCGGGATATTGAACTCGACGCGCTAGCCGAAATTCTGGCTAACAAACGCTTCATTACGTGTCACTCCTATGTGCAGTCTGAAATTAACATGCTGCTTAAAGTGGCTGATTCCCTGCACTTTAAGGTCAATACGTTTACGCACATTCTGGAAGGCTACAAACTGGCCGACAAGATGGCGAAGCATGGCGCGGGTGGTTCGTCGTTCGCCGACTGGTGGGCGTACAAAATGGAAGTACACGATGCGATTCCCTACAACGCGGCTCTCATGCACCGCCAGGGCGTAACGGTTTCGATTAACTCCGACGATGCCGAAATGGCCCGCCGATTGAATCAGGAAGCGGCTAAAACGGTCGAATACGGGGGCATGACCGAAGAAGATGCCTGGAAAATGGTGACGCTGAATCCCGCTAAACTGCTGCACCTGGATAGTCACATGGGGAGTGTTAAAGTGGGTAAAGATGCCGATCTGGTGCTGTGGAATGCAAGCCCGCTGGCCATCTACGCCCGCCCTGAAATCACGATGATTGACGGCGCTATCTACTTTAGCCTCAGGGACGAAGATCCGAAACGGGATGCCATGCAGGCTGAACGGGGACGCCTGATCCAGAAAATGCTGGCCGCAAAATCCGGTGGCGCTTCGACCACGAAACCGACGTTCAAGCGGGCTCGGATGTGGCATTGCGAAGACGTTGAAGGTGTTCTGGCAGAAGGCGAGGAGGAAGGGAAATAGGGTTTACGGTTTGCGGTATACAGTGGGCTGACGCGTCAGCAGGTTCGCGCATCAACCTACCGTATACCACAAACCGAATACCGTAAACTGAAAAAACATGAAAAAACTACTAATTCCAATATTAGCCCTGACGGTACTCACGAGTTACGGTCAAAATCCGGCTCCGGCAAGGCCGCAGACTAAAACCATCGCGCTGATGAGCGGTACGGTTCACGTTGGCAACGGACAGGTGATCCCAAATGGCATCGTGCTCTTCAGTAACGGAGTCATCACCAATGTCGTTGACGGTACGCTCGTCAAACTCAACCTTACCGACGTCGAGGTGATCGACGTATCGGGCAAGCACGTTTATCCAGGAATTATTTCCCCCGCATCGACGGTGGGTTTGCAGGAAACGGGCGCTGTCCGGGCGACGGTGGATAAGCAGGAAATTGGCATTCTGAATCCCAACATTCGGTCGCTGATTGCCTACAACACCGATTCTGAAATCATTCCGACGATACGTAATAACGGTGTGTTGATTACCCAGGCGATGCCCCAGGGTGGCACGGTTTCGGGGAGTTCAAGTGTGATGCTGGCCGACGGCTGGAACTGGGAAGATGCTGCGCTGGTAAAAGATGATGGCATCTGGCTCAACTGGCCAACCTATTTCGCCCGTAATTTCAACTTCGAGGATTTTACAACCGAAATCAAGAAAAACGACAAACGCACCCAGGCGATTGATGCCTTGAAAAGCACGTTTGCCGACGCCAAAGCGTATGCCGCCTTGCCAAATCCGACGCCCAGTAACCTCAAACTGGAGTCTATGCGCGGCCTGTTTTCGGGTAAACAGAACTTGTACGTCCGGGCTGATTATGGCAAAGACATCATTGAGGCCGTTACGTTCGCGAAGTCGATGGGTGTGCCCAAAGTGGTGATCGTTGGGGGCGAAGAAGCTAACCGAGTAGCTACGTTCCTGAAGGATAATAACGTGCCGGTTATTCTGAGCGGCCTGCACCGGCTGCCCAACCGCGAAGACGAAGACGTGGACCTGCCTTACCGGATGCCGGGTATCCTGCAAAAGGCGGGCGTACTGGTTGGCCTGAGTTATGCAGACGAATGGTGGCGGACCCGTAACCTGCCGTTTCTGGCAGGCACTGCCGCTGGCTTCGGCGTCACGGATCGTGAAGAAGCGCTGAAAATGGTTACCTCGAACACAGCCAAAATTCTGGGTATCGACAAGCTCGTTGGTACGTTGGAAAAAGGTAAACAGGCGACCTTATTCGTGTCGGCGGGGGATGCGCTAGACATGCGTACGAACATAATCGAACAGGTATTTATTCAAGGCCGCAAAGTCAACCTGGACGATCGGCACAAGCGGTTGTACAAGACCTACAAGGATAAGTACGAGCAGCAGAAATAGGCTTGTAATGGTATAACAAAAAGCGCGAAACGGCTTCCGTTTCGCGCTTTTTGTTAGGCGGTAGTTTGGCGTAGTCATTGTTTGGCGTAGTCTCCGACTACGTCATGGTGTTACCCGGTCTCCGACCGGTCTGGTAAGCTGTCATCGTATTATTTTGACAATAGTATTCCGGTCGGAGACCGGATAACGCCGTGACGTAGTCGGAGACTACGCCAAACAATGACTGCGCTAAACAATGACTACGCCAAACAATAGGCTGCCAACCGAAAATCAAACAATGAGCAAGCCATGTTCCCGGAGCTTTGCCCAGGTTGGCGATTGAATAAAGGTGTCAAAACTTCCGGGCTGATCGGCTTCGAAATCGGTTTTTAGTTGGGCGAATGAATAAGGCTCATGTGGACCGATTATGAGTTTGGGTAGTACGTCCAGCAACCACTTACTTAAGGTAACGGGCGTTTCGAGTAGCCATTGACCTTGTTTGCTGTAGAATTCCAATTCAGCCATCTCGACCACCTTTCGACCTTTCTGCAACTCGAATACTTCCATGCTTGGTAGCTTACCCGGCCAGATAACAAAAGCATTTGGGCGTGGGTCTTTGTCAGGGTTCTGGCTGATTGCTTTCTCAATGTAACGCGGAGGAATGGACGTAGCAGGTATGGTAAACGTAAACCATTTTTGGAGCGGCAGGTCGAACCCTACGTCGTGCATGTAGTTAAACAGCGACTTGCGTAAGCCCTCCGAAAATAGATCGTGGTCGGCACCGGTCGGGTCCGTGTGTTCCAGGTCATTATCGGCAAAAATGACAGAACGGTCCGTCGCGACGGCAGGGCCGATCTGCATGACGTCGAAAGCGGCCGGGTCAACGCCAACAGGGCTGTGGGCGGTCATGGCAAACCGGTGCCAGAAGCCCGACTGAACTACGCCGTTCATGAACAATTGACGGACCATCTCCAGTGAATCGACCGTTTCCTGGATCGTTTGCGTTGGAAAACCATACATCAGATAGGCATGAACCATGATGCCAGCCTGGGTAAACGCATCGGCGACGCGGGCCACCTGCGCTACCGTCACGCCCTTTTTCATGCGATCCAGCAAGCGGTCGGACGCCACTTCCAGGCCACCCGACACGGCAATACAGCCTGATGCCTTCAGCAACGTGCAGAGGTCTGGCGTAAAACTGGCTTCAAATCGAATGTTCGTCCACCAGGTCACGGTTAACTTCCGCCGGATAATTTCCAGCGCCAGCTCGCGCATGAGGGCGGGCGGTGCGGCTTCGTCAACGAAGTGAAATCCATGCTGACCCGTCTGCTCGATAATCTCTTCGATCCGGTCGGCGAGGAGCGAGGCCGTAACGGGCTCGTAGCGTTTAATGTAATCCAGCGTAATATCGCAGAATGAACATTTACCCCAATAACAACCGTGGGCCAGCGTCAGTTTATTCCAGCGACCATCACTCCACAGTCGATGCATCGGGTTGACGACTTCAATGACCGACAGGTAATCATGCAAAGGAAGGTCGCGGTAATTGGGCGTACCGGTTTCGCGTTGTGGTACGTCTTTCTCGCGGGCACCGTTATGATACGTCACCACGCCATTCGTTCGGGCAAACACCCGCTTTAGTTGACTCCGTTCGCGCTGGCCTGATAGATGTTCCAGCAAGGAGAGGAGTGGCGCTTCCCCGTCATCGAGACAAATAAAATCCACATAATCAAAGACGCGGGGTTCGGTCAGGGAACGGAGTTCGGTGTTTGCGTAGCCTCCACCCATCACGATTTTTATGTCAGGATGATGTTGCTTCAGGTATTTGCCACAGGTGAGTGCGCCATACAAATTGCCGGGAAAAGGAACTGTCAGGCACACGACGTTTGGCTGCCATTGCTGAATTTTCTGTTCCAGAATCCCAACCAGAATAGCCGATATCTTTGTGTCAGGCGCTTGCAAGGCTTCGTGCAACTCATCGAAATGCGTGGCCGATCGGCCCAACCGTTCGGCGTAGCGGCTAAAGCCGAAATGAGGATCAACGGCTTCCTGGATCAGATCGCTCAAATCTTCGAGATATAACGTAGCGAGATGCCGCGCTTTATCATGGAGTCCCATTGTTCCAAAAGCCCAGTCCAGTTCTTCTAACTGCGCAAAGCGCGAGGCTTCGGGCAGATACGTTCGGTCGCAGATGCTGTGCGCGAGGGTTGGATTTTTGTTTTGCAGGAACCGAATCACCGGATCAATCGTGCTGATGTAATCGTCCTGTAGCTGGCAAATGCGGTAGCTATTGTCGGACAGTTCAGCCTCAGCGGCTTCCAGAGCCGCAAACATGGATGTCAGGCCTTTGCTGGAAAATAAGGCCAGAATGACCTCAATCCCTAAATCAGCCTGGTAGGCCGGAATGTTTTTGGTGTGCAGAAACCCTTTCAGGTAAGCCGTCGCCGGATACGGGGTGTTCAGTTGCGTAAAAGGCGGAGTAATCAATAAAAGGGTTTGATTCACGGCGGTACAAATTCGCAGATAAGAAATTGGCTTATCCTGAATGTGAATAACCTAGCCTTTCGGGCAATGGTTCGTTGGGCGGGAATGTAGCGAGGCTACTAAATAATGCCAAGTATTTAGGGTTCAGGTATTATAACTGGCCTTTCGTAACCTTTTTAAAGCTCGTGCGCAACTTGTTCACGGAGTTAATTCATCAAGCCTTTGCTAAGGGCCGGCTAGGGGCCGTGCCACGGTTCAAAACCGTGGCACGGCCCCTAGCGAAAAGCCTATACATAAACATACCGGAGCCTTATGAAAAACGATTTCTTTCCTCAATCAATTTATTGGCTCGTTAGCTGCCTGATCTTTGCAACACATCCGTGTCTGGCCCAATGGAAACCCGCTCAATGGCCCGTTCTGAAGCATTACGACAAAGATCACCTGCACCAGATTGCGCTGCCACTGGGCGGTATCGGTACGGGAACCGTTTCGCTGGGTGGCCGGGGCGAACTGCGCGATTGGGAGATCATGAATAAACCCGCCAAAGGATTTAGCACGGTTACCGTTGGGAATAATGCGCCGTTTTTTGCGATTAATGTGCGACCGAAAGATGGTGTGGCGATGACAAAAGCCCTGATTGGACCACTGGACCCGGCCGAATACCTGCACTACGAAGGCCGACCCGTTAACCAGCACGGATTTCCGCGTTTTAGGGAAGCGGCTTTCGATGCGGCTTATCCGTTTGGACAGGTCAATCTATCGGATGCAAAAATACCCGTAACCGTCAAAATAAAAGGATTCAATCCGTTCATTCCCGGCGATGCGGATGGCAGTGGCATTCCCATCGCCGTGTTGGCTTACGAGGTGACCAATACCAGCAACGAGCCACAAACGGTTTCGGTGTGCGGTTCAATGCGCAACTACATTGGTAAAGATGGCAGCAAATACGACAAAGACTGGAAGGGTGATATTGTTCCCAAAGGCGCCCGGAAGAATGTGAATGTGTACAAAAGCGGGAACGGCGTGCAGGGAATTTACATGTATTCCGATAGCGTAAACCGGCAGGATGCGGCCTGGGGCACCATAGCCTTAACGACGAACAGTGCAACCGGCGTGAGTTACCGGACCAGCTCGCGATCCAACGATTGGGAAAACGCCATGCTCGATTTCTGGGACGATTTTAGCGCCGACGGAACCCTGACGGAAAAGAGTAAACTCGTTGATGATGACCCGCTGGCCTCACTGGCCGTGCAGAAAGTCATTGCGCCTGGCCAGACACAAACCTTCACGTTTTTTATTAGCTGGAACTTCCCGAATCGGGGCGCCTGGACGTCGTTCTCCACCAAACAGGATCAGGAAACGATTGGCAATTATTACTCAACGCAGTATGCCGATGCCTGGGATGTTATCGCCAAAACGTTGCCGCGTTTACCGCTACTTGAACAGAAAACGCTTCAGTTTGTGAATGCCTTTTTACGTAGTGATTACCCTGACGTTATTAAGGAAGCGGCTTTGTTCAATCTGGCCGCGCTACGTTCCCAAACGGTTTTTCGGATTCCCAGCGGGCACCTGATGGGGTGGGAGGGTGTTTTCGATGAATTCGGTTCCTGCTTTGGGTCCTGTACACACGTCTGGAATTATGAGCAGGCCACCGCTTTTCTGTTCGCCGAGCTATCCCAGTCCATGCGCGACATCGAGTTCAACTATGCAACCAACGACATCGGTAAAATGAGTTTTCGGGTGATGCTGCCCCTCCCGAAAGCGCAGGAGTGGAAGGGTGCCGCTGCCGATGGCCAAATGGGGACGATTCTGAAATTCTATCGTGACTGGCAATTGTCGGGGAATCCCGAATTCCTGAAAAAGAACTGGGGGCAGGTGAAAAAAGTCCTGAATTATACCTGGATTAAAGGCGGATGGGACGGTAATCAGGATGGCGTGATGGAAGGTCGTCAGCATAATACAATGGACGTGGATTATTTCGGGCCGAACCCGCAAATGAGCTTTTGGTACCTCGGTGCCCTGAGAGCGGCTGGTGAAATGGCCGTTGCCATGCACGATAAAGAACTGGCCCGAAAGTGTGACGATCTGTTCAAAAAAGGAAGCGCCTGGGTCGATCAGCATTTGTTCAACGGCACGTATTACGAACAGAAAATCACCGACCCCAAAACGTTTGCCTTTCTGAATTGGGAACAAGATTCAACGGTGAACGTACCGGATTATCAATTGGGCAAAGGATGTCTGGTTGATCAATTGGTTGGGCAGATGATGGCGCATTCGCTGGGCTTGGGCTATCTGGCCGATCGTGGCCACATCCAGACGACGTTGCAAAGCATCATGAAATACAATTACCTGGACAGTTTCGCCGATCATTTCAATAACATGCGTTCCTACGTATTGGGCGACGAATCGGGCTTACTGATGGCGAGCTGGCCGAAAGGACGCCTTAAGGTCCCATTTCCGTACTTTGCCGAATCCATGACCGGCTTCGAATACTGTGCGGCCGTTGGGATGCTCTACGAAGGACAAACCGAAAATGCGCTCAAATGCCTGACCAGCATCCGGAACCGGTTTGACGGCCGCAAACGGAATCCATTTAACGAACCCGAATGTGGGTACCACTACGCCCGGTCAATGACTAGCTGGAATGCGGTGCTGGCCTGGAGTGGTTTCCGCTACTCGGGGGTAACCGAAACCATGACCATTACGTCGAAACCCGGAACGTACTTCTGGTCGAACGGCTCGGCCTGGGGAACCTGCTCGGTTTCCCGCGCGAATTCAACGACGAACGTATCGGTAGCCGTTTTGAGCGGCAAACTTCACCTTCGCCGGTTTACTATTCAGGATGCAGGAACGCATCAACTGGCAAAAACGCAGGAAATCACCGAAGGCAAGACTGTTGAGTTTACGGTTAAGTGAAACTTAATTACAATTAGGTAATCTATATAACCCCCAACCCCCTGAAGGGGGCTTAGGTTGAGAATTGCCGGGCTAAGCCCCCTTCAGGGGGTTGGGGGTTACACGCAAAAGCTATATAGATAGTTCTTATAAGAAAAGCGTCTCAAAGAGTACCAAGCAATATGCCTGATACCATTTGAGACGCTGTTTCAGTTATATTTCGTTTACCAGATTATTCCTTTGAATCCGTAGCCGTCTGGTACTTCATTTCGCCCCGGTCTTTCTCAACGGCACTACGTCCCTCTTTCATCCAGACGGGCATGGGCGCGTCTTTGAGGTAATAATCGAAGTACTGATAGAGCCGGATGCTCAGGTCTTTCGCATTATGACGCTGGGTCAGGTTGTGACCCTCGCCGTTGTAGACTAACATCCAGACGGGTTTATTCAACCGACGTAGCGCCGAAAATAGCTCGATCCCCTGATACCAGGGCACGGCACCATCGGCGTCATTGTGCGTCATCATCAGCGGTGTTTCGATGCGGTTGGCGAAGAAAAGTGGCGAGTTCTCGATGTAATTCATGGGTTTATCCCAGAGCGTACCCCCAATGCGACTTTGCGTTTTTTCGTACTGGAAGGCCCGGCTAATACCCGTTTCCCAGCGAATACCGCCATAGGCCGACGTCATGTTGGCCACGGGCGCCCCTGCTTCGGCCGCCCGGAACAGGTTCGTACGGGTGATGATGTAAGCCGTTTGGTAGCCGCCCCAGCTTTGCCCCTGAATGCCAAGCCGGTCGCGATCGACAAAGCCTTTATCCAGTAAACTTAGCACGCCAGGCACAATGCAGTCATACGCATTGGGTCCAGGCTGGCCTG
The DNA here is from genome assembly GCF_054777855.1 of Spirosoma jeollabukense. Lineage (NCBI taxonomy): Bacteria > Pseudomonadati > Bacteroidota > Cytophagia > Cytophagales > Cytophagaceae > Spirosoma > Spirosoma jeollabukense. Next base: position 122,103 of record NZ_BAAHAD010000001.1, on the reverse strand, counting down.
TTGTGTAGACGATATCCGGCACGAACACCAGATACCCGTTCGAGACACAATACGGAATATTAATCGTTGACCGGCTTGGCGAGGGCGCTTTGTAGTCGTTCAGGGTTTCTGCGTTACGCTCGTAGAAATACGTGAGCATGGGGTATTTCTTGCTGGGGTCGAAGCCTTCGGGTTTGTAAAGCAACCCTTCGAGTTTAATCCCATTGGTACCCACCCACTTCACCAATTCGACGCTGCCCCAGCGGATGCTGTCCTGTTGGGGATTTACCTTCGTCAATTGCACCGGGTTTGCCAACGTCGTGTCGGTCTGGAACAGGTTGATTGGCTCCTGATAGTTGCCGCGATAAAATGTAACAACGGGTGCATTTTTAGCTTTGTTCACGCCGAAATACCGGTGATTACTACGTGTCAGCACGGTGGGTTCGGCAACGGCCAGGCCATTTTTACTCTTCAGGATGCCGGTGGCTTTGTCGCTCTCCCAAATGCCCGTCAGGAATATTTCGTTTTTGGGGTCGATTGCTTTTTCGGGACCGCTAAATCGCCGACCCGGTGTAGCCTCATCGTCATTGTCTACTTCCGCCCGACGTAGCCGGATTTTGTTCTTGCGGCCCCAGCCCGACGTTAGGTTGGTTGGTTTTTCTTTGCCGGTAGGGTCAATCTGCCAGATGTCGTAGCGATCGTAGAGCCATACGTAGCGGTCGCCGGTTGTCCAGCCTGCCGAGCCATACGAACCGGGCAGATTGGGGGTGTCATGCTCTTCATCAAAGAATTTGCTGGGCAGGCCGCGTGTCAAATCAATACGTTTCCCATCCATCACCGACCAGGCCCGCCAGAGCGAATCGCGCTCATCGAACCAGTAGGCGTATTTTCCTTCGGGCGAAAGTTTAGGCTGTGAGGCCATGATGTCATTGGCAATTCGTTTCTTCTCGCCGGTCTGCGTATCAATCAGGTAAAGGTCCGTATGGCCGGGGTCCCATGAGGCCTGAACCTGGTAGGGGAGGTCGCTCAGCCCGAGTAAGTACCGGGGATTGGTTTTTGGATCGAAGTCAACCGTTGGGACTTCGCGGTTGGCCAGGGGCGTAACTTTTCCTGACGTGAGGTCATAGACCGCCAGAAAGCCACGTTCTTTTTCCTCTTTTAGCCGACGTTGCTGCATCGGTTGCAGTCGACTGTCTTTCCAGGTCCAGATGTCCATTCGCACTTTCTCATCTTCGGGCGTCAATGTATCTTTCGTCGGTTTTGGCGCAATGGGCGAGGTGGAGAAATAGAGCCGTTTGCCATCGTCAGAGAACTTTGGTTCGCGATATTCATTCACCGACCAGCGTTTGGGTAAGGTGGCCGTCAGCGTATCGGCAATAACTTTGAATGGTGCTTCGGGAGTCGCGGGCTTACTACGTTTCCCCTTCACCGCAACCGCTGGAGCCAGATTTTTGTAGTACAGCGTAAACACTTTCACGTCGCTTCCTGCGCTATCGGCCGAGGCCATCCAGGTGAGTTGCTGCCCTTTTTTGTCGATGGCTAATCCTTTGTAAATCTTGCGTTTCGAACTAGTATCAACGAGCATGGTTTGCCCATTGGTTGTGTTGAATAAAAATACGCCCGGCACAACCTTGTCACTTGTTTTCAGCGAATCATTGGCTGATTCTTTATTATAAAATATCGCCTGGCCATTGTCTGACATCACTACGTTCGATACGTAGCGAACGGTCTTACGGGTGCCATCGGTCATGTTCAGTATCGTCAGGTCATCACCTTTGGGTTTTTTGGATGGGCCTTTTCGCGTGGCAACTGACGTTGTCGAAACCGGTGCTGATGGATTAAGCGTATCTTTCAGGGAAGAAGCCGTCTTGGGAGTGGCCTTCTCGCTGGCCTCTTTATGCTCCTGCAAGATGGCAAGCCACGAACCTGACTCTTTACCGAACGTAAACGATTTCGCATTGGGTAATTTTGTGGACTTACCCGTCGTTAGGTTCAGCGCGAGCATACTATCCTTGGGCATTTCATCCGGTTTCTTTTTTTTGAGTTTAGCTTTGCGAACGTCCGCTACGGGTACTTTCAGGCGCATCACTAAAAATTTGCTGTCAGGGGTAAACTGTGCCAGGTAACCACGCGGAAAAACATAGCGTGTGCGGTTGCTGTTAGTACCGGTAGCCGTTACCTCCAGTCGGCCATCGCCGTCCTGAGGGTCGATCTGATAGGCAATCCAACGGCCATCGTCAGAAATTTTTTCGGACCGGACACTCTGCCAACGATCATAATCGGCAGCCGTGAGCGGGCGTTTCTGGCTCTGGGCTAAGAGGGAAGTAGTGAGAAAACAACAGATCAGAAGTTGATGGAAGCGATACATGCAAGAGAAAAGTTAGAGACAAACGAAAATAAATAAAAGACAGCACCTTTGCTTGTGCTTCAACTAATTAGCCAGTTTATTATGAGATTTTTACTATTCTTTTTTGGTTGTCTCTCTGTTTCGGCTTTCGGGCAGATTAATAAGCCACTTAAACGCGAACTGGACAGCATGTATGTGCTGGATCAGCGTAATAGACAGTGGCTTACCCAAATGGGGAACAATCAACCGCTAACCGATAGCCTAAGCCTGGTTTACAAAACCGATCGCAAAAAACTGGCTGGTGTATTATGGGCTGAACAGATCAAAACCGATACCAGTAATCTGGCCCGCGCCAATGCGATTCTTAAAGAATATGGGTATCCGGGTAAAACGCTGGTTGGTACGCCCACCAATGAAGCTGTCTTTTACATCATTCAACACGCGCATACAGTGGACCCCTATATGCCCGCGGTCAAAAAAGCGGCCGAAGCGGGGGAGTTACCCTTTCAGCAATACGCGCTTATGCTCGACCGTTCGTTGATGTACGCCCAGAAACCGCAGGTATATGGTACGCAGGTTGCCTGCCGGAAGATCAGAACATCGAATCAGTCGCGGTGTTTCGTCTGGCCCATTGCCGAGTATAGGACTGTAAACCAGCGCCGTAAACAAGCCGGTATTCCGCTTACGGTGGCGGAGAATGCCAACCGGGTGAATGCCGCCTACGATCCCTTACTGACAATGGACATTGCCCGTAAAACATATATTCTGGATTTGTGAGCCCGACGGGAACCGATACACGGGAACGACCCGCGCTAGTGTTATTCTGCTATTAACTCGGCCAGGCCCACACCCGAATCGGCAGCGCCATAATAGACCCAGATTTTACCTGCGTGCTCGCTATTATCAGGCCATTTTATCCAGCCGTTCGAAAACACTACGTTCGGAAAGAAGCCTTCGCGCTCCCAGGGCAACTCGGGTGTTAGGAGCGGTACGTCGGAGCGGGCGAGTACCTTCGTTGGATCATCTTTATCCAGTAAGGCCAGCGCTAATGAATAGGAATGAGTCGAGTCGGCACCGTGGTAACAAACCAGCCAGCCTTCATCCGTTAGCATCGGCTCTGGCCCAGCGCCAATTTTGCCCCCTTCCCAGGAAAAACGGGTATTGAGCAGGGCGGGGCTGGATTGGCCCCGTCCGCCGAACAGATACCGATGGTTCCCCCAATGAACACCATCGGCTGATTCGGCCAGCCAGACCGACGGTTTGCCGATCTCTGCTACCATGGGTCGGTGCAGAAGCATATAGTGGCCATTGATTTTTTGGGGAAATACGGCTACATCTTTGTTCGGCGGTGGCAGAATCATACCAATACGTTCAACATGAACGAAATCGGTTGTCACGGCAAGTCCGACACCCGGCCCATGTTCCGACACGGCGGTATAGGTGATCCAGTATTTTCCTTCCAGAAAGGTAATCCGGGCATCTTCAATGCCATATGATTCATCCATCCGGGCCGGAAAAAGAAATGGTTTTTCGTCAATCGTAAAATGGATACCGTCCTTACTACGGGCCAGCCGCAGATGGCTTAACGAGGTCAGATAAACTTTGCCCTCAAGAGTAACGACACGCGGGTCGTAGGGCTCATCTGGTTCCGGAAAGTGCTTGACCGTCAATGTCGGAACGCCGTCCTGTTCCTCAATGAGGGGTATCGGGAGGTAGCCATTTCGGGCTTTTGGGGCTTCGGCAACGCGCAGGAGAATAAGGACTTCATCGCCAAAAAAACAGGCTGCCGGATTGAACGCGCCCAGCACATCGAAACCGTCAATTGATGGCTTAACATCGCTTGTTTGCAGAATAGGTTGGTTTGATAAGCGCCGAAGCTGGTAATTTTTCATGAATGAAGTAGTAGGTTTATGGATGCGGATTGCTATGTTTGCCAACAGTAATTTGTAGGTCGTCATGTAAACAACTGCAAATTGACTACGTGGTTTCGGGGCGTTTCACCAATTAGTGCATTAATTGAATAAACCTTCCGGGAAAGAGCTGCGTTATGAGAACTGAATTAACTTTTATACTTTATTGACCATGATTTACCAGCCAACGTTTGATCAGGACGAGGACGTGCTGATGTTAAACCCCGATCCCGAAACGTTCGACGACGAGGACGATGATTTTGACGGCGGAGCCGATTTCGATGAACTAGGTTCTGGAGCCGCCAGTGGCTATGGAGCCGATGATCTGGACGACATTGAAGACGAGTTCAGCGAAGATGATCTGGAGGAGTTAGACGATGATTCCATCGATGACGATCTGGATGATGATAGCATGGAGTAAGTCGCCTGTTGTTTCCCGTCAGCCTACCAGTTTGTTGTTCGGGCCGTATCAAAAAAGCAACCCTGTTTTCCTAACTACGTAATACTATGGCACTCAACGAACGAGCAGAAGATCCGGATGAAGAACCGATGGTAACGACCGCCGATGATGATACGGAGGGTACCGCGCCCGATGCAGACACGCAATCATCGGCCGCCAGTGAAGCGGGTAATCGTACGGCCAAAGGAGGTTCCCGTGCGCCAAATGACCCTGCTGAAGGGGAATAAACAGTACTCAGTAAATAATAAAACAGGTATCAATAGGCTTCGTTCATGGGGCTTACTGATACCTGCTTTATTATTTACTGAGTACTGAAAGTAATGTCTGACATTTCATTTCGGTTTCCTGCCATTCGCGTTCAGGAACCGAATCTTCGGTCAATCCCGCACCAGCGTAGAGGGTAGCCAGCCTGCCTTCAAGTTTCATACAGCGGATGTGTACGAAAAGATTACTGGCCGCTCCTTCATTCGTTGTGTCGATGTTTACGGGTCCCAGAAAACCGCTGTAGAGTTCGCGATCGTGGGCTTCATGCCGGTTAATGAAGTTGAACGCTACGTCGCGGGGGGTCCCGCATACAGCCGATGTTGGGTGAAGTAAGCGCAGCATAACCGTTCCAAGCTGCGGGTAGCGCACTGCCTGGGTGTCGACTGTGAAGAAGGTGCTGAGGTGCATAAGATTTCCCGCTATAATCGTTTTTGGGCCTTCTTCTACGTATTCGCGCAGCCGTATTTTCTTGAAACACTCGATAATGTAGCGGTTCACCAGTGCCTGTTCTTCAATTTCTTTCTGCGACCACATCGCTTCCGGGGGGCGTTTGGGCGTGCCATCAGGTTCAAACGCTGACTGAGTGCCGGCCAGTGAAGCCGTCCGGAAAATACCATCAGCGTCGATGCTTACCAAGCGTTCTGGCGTCGCGCTTATCCAGATCTGACCTTTCTCCGGAATAGAAACAGCAGATACAAACGCTGTTGGATAAGCTTGGCAAAGTTTATCAAACAACGTCACCGCATTGGGGGCGTCGGCAAATTGCACCTGCTTTGTACGCGACAGCACTACTTTCCTAAATTCACCCCGCTGCATGGCCTCAACAGCCTCTGCTACGTTACGTACGTATAAGGCCTCCGCACCAGCGTCGGATAGAACGGTGAGCGTTTCTGCATTGGAAGGCTGTTCAGGCTGGGGCTTAGGGAGAGAATGCCAAGCTTGCCAGAACCTATCGGTCATTTCGCCAGAGACTACTTTAACGTCGGCCTGGTTTTCAGCAGAAAAAACAGCCTGAAGGTCGGCTCGCAGGAAAAGGGTCTGATCGGGACTTTGCGTCTCTGTATTGAGGTTGTCGAAGGGGCTGATGAGAAAACCAGCCGGTAATTCATCAAGGTCGGCCGCTATGCGAGGCAATACTTCCTCAAAAGACACAATCAGGTGCTTATCCTGTTGATTGGGCAATCGCCAGAGAGCAGCCGGAAAACCTACCGCCTGAGCCGTTTCCCATAGGTTAACAGAGTCGGGCCGACGGTCGGTAAGGTGTTGGGTACTCGAAATTGTAGTAATGCTGGAATCAGGTTGCATACGTAAACTGCCAACCGGTTAGGGACGACTATCCTTATAACAGATTCTGACGTGAATTTGTGCCGACAGGAGCCGCCGATAGAGCTGGTTATTTTTATAGGCTGTTCACTTTTGGCCAGGAGGGGTTGCCAGTCAGGCTACTTTTACGGCCTTGGCCCGATGATACGGTAATAATACCTTTCGCTACTTGGTATCTCCTTATTAATCTTGAGATTAAAACAACAAAGAGTCATTTATACAGTATGGAGTTCACTAAATCTAGAAATTGGCTATAAGGTTAATAGTGAGCTTATTGAGAAATATACAGTTAGTTGATCCCACTTTAGTATAACAAGATTTTTAACCCACTTATAATAAGATTTTTAATTTTTTTAATAAAAACTCAGGAATGGATAAGTAGATATACTTGCAATACTATTTCTTGGTCTGGATAATTGGGCATTCAATTATTCCCAACTTAACTCTAAACGCCCATTTGAACGGCAAAAGTCCTATGGCAAAACCTTTACGACCGCATATCCTGCCAGGCAGGTTTATGAGGCTGTCTGTTACGCAAGGCCTCCTGGTTTGCTCTTGTATTACCCTAACCCAAGCTGCCGGCATTCCCGATGGAAACGTATCCGGCAAACACGTAACGATTCGCTTAGAAAAGTTAGTAGACAGAACATTAACTGGTCGGGTTATTGATGAAAAGAACGAACGCTTACCCGGTGTGAGCGTTATCCTGAAAGGAACACAGCGCGGTACGGTCACCGATGCCGAAGGTCGCTACAAATTAGACGTACCCGAAGGTGGTGCTACGTTGGTTTTCTCATTTGTTGGGTATTTAACTCAAGAGGTGAAAGTAGGTAACCAGACATCCCTGGACGTTAGCCTGAAAGCCGACAGTAAGGTGTTGGATGAGATTGTCGTTATTGGGTACGGTACGGCAAAAAAATCGGATTTGACGGGTGCCGTTTCTGGCGTAAAAGAGGCTGAACTGTTGGAGCGGCCTGCCCCTTCGCTTAACCAGCAGCTTTCAGGCCGACTGCCTGGTGTGCAGGTAAACACCAACTCGGGTCGTCCTGGGGGTCGTACTACCGTTCGGATTCGGGGATTTAGTTCGATCAACTCTTCGAACAACCCGCTTTATGTAGTAGATGGCGTTATGCTTCCACAGGGTACGGGCGATCAGTTCAGTAACCCGATTGACTACATTAACCCGAACGATATTGTTAATGTTGAAGTACTGAAAGATGCCTCGTCAACGGCTATCTATGGTGCCAGAGGAGCAAATGGTGTTATTCTGATATCAACCAGAAGAGGTAAAGCCGGCGAAAGCCGGGTTACGTATGATACGCAGTTCAGCGTGAATACCATTGGCCCAAACAAGCCCAAAGTATTAAACGCAAAAGAGTACTTAGCTACGGAGGATTTGGCTTATGCCAACATAGCCAAGTTTGACCCCGTCGGCTGGGCCTCTGGTAAATATTCAAACCTGGACCCTGTGGTTCGGCGGAAAGCATTCAGTGCAGCCCACCCAGGTGTTTTTGATGCCAATCTGAACCCGTTGTACGATACCGACTGGTTTAAGGAATCGTCGCAGAATTCCATTTCACAAAACCATCAGTTAGGCTTCAGTGGTGGTAACGAGCGCACCCAGTATTCGCTCTCGCTCAACTATCGGGACGATCAGGGGCTTATCAAAACGTCGTACATGAAACGGTATTCTGGCCGCTTCTCCATTGATGATCAGGTAAAAAGCTGGCTCAAAATTGGCGGTACGCTGAGTTATAACAACCAGACTGAAAACCTGGTGGATATTAATGATGCAGTTGCCCGGCAAATTGTGGAAGACTTTCCGTTCCTGCCCGTACGCTACCCCGATACGGGTATCTTCGCTGAAAACCGCGACTACCCTCAGGCCGAAGGCACAATGAGTTCAGTACACCGCCTGATGGACCGTAAATACATTCAGAATACCCAAACGGCTATCGGAAGTCTGTTTACCAACATTACTTTCGGTAAAGGATTGGAAATGCGGACTGTTCTGGGTACGAATATCCAGACCCAGGAAGTTAACCAGTCGCAAACCCGTACGCTGAACATTGGTGGTAACGGTAACGCTGATGTGGCTAATACCCGCACGTCGTTCTGGTCGCTGGAGAACTACCTGACCTACAATAAGCAGTTTGGTCAGGATCACTCGTTTACAGGCTTGTTGGGGATCTCGTGGCAGGAAACGAATACGTTCAATATAGGTGCCGCCGTTAGTGGCTTCGCTACCGACTACTTTGGCTTCAACAACATAGATGCTGGGGCTACTAACCCCTCAGTTAGATCAGAAGCATCACGGTTTGCGTTTAACTCCTACTTCGGTCGGATCAACTATGGCTACAAAAACAAATACCTGTTCACCGCTACGGGTCGGGCCGATGGTTCATCTAAATTCGGGGAAAACAACAAGTTTGCCTTTTTCCCTTCGGCGGCTTTAGCCTGGCGTATTTCGGAAGAAGACTTCCTGAAAGGTAATTCGATTATCTCCAACCTGAAACTACGGTCTAGCTACGGTCTGACGGGTAACTCGGAGATTCCACCGTATCAGTCGCTGTCGTTACTTAGCTCTACCTACACCACCGTCTACGGTGACACACGGGTTAGTGGAACGGGGATTAACCGCCTGGCTAACCCTGATTTGAGATGGGAAAAAACCGCTCAAACAGACGTAGGCTTAGAAATTGGTTTGTTCAAGGGACGGGTTAACATGGAGTTGGATTACTATTATCGCCTAACTACCGACATGCTGCTTGATGCCCCTGTTCCACGTACCAGCGGCTATGCCACCATTCGCCGGAACGTAGGTTCGATGCAGAACCAGGGCTTTGAGTTTTCCATAAATACGGTGAACGTTAACAAGGGTGCTTTTACCTGGAACACTACGTTCAACATCTCGCTTAACCGCAACAAAGTGCTGTCGCTGGCTACACCATCCGATATTTTCGGCGTCGGCGGACCGAACTTTACGAACCAAACCAACATCATTCGGATTGGTGAGCCGGTTGGTTCATTCTGGGGGCTCACTCGCCTGGGTACCTGGAGTGAAGCTGAGCGCGATCAGGCTGCTCAATTTACCAGCTATCGGAATGGCCTGACCCTTCTACCCGGCGACATCAAGTATCTGGATGTGAATGGCGATAAAGCGATTACCGATGCTGACCGTAGTATCATTGGTAACGGCAGTCCAAAAGGCTGGGGTGCACTGACCAACAACTTCAAGTTAGGTAACTTCGATGCTACACTTGAACTACAGTATATGTACGGCAACGATGTATTGCTCATGAACCTGCACCCCAGTGAAGACCGGCAGGCACTGGCAAACAGCTACACCTCCGTACTGAACGCCTGGACGCCAACCAATCAGAACACAATGATTGCGCAAATTCGGGATACGCGTGCGGGCTATGTAACCAACGTAGATAGCCATTGGGTTAAGGATGGCTCATTCCTGCGGGGTAAAAATTTGCTGCTTGGCTACACCTTACCATCTGCGATCACGAACAGGTTGAAATTAAACCGGCTTCGCGTGTATGCCTCGGCGCAAAATTTCTTCCTATTAGTGCAGGACCCCATTATCGGTGACCCAGAAGTAACCCCAACCAATCAGGGTACTGGCGATAATAACAGCGCCTTCTCGCAGGGTGAAATCTGGCACAACTATCCAAAACCAACCACCTATCTGCTGGGCCTTCAGATCGGATTGTAATCTACGAATGCATTTAACCTAGAAATTTCATCGAATGAGACATACACTCGTAAAACATATAAGCCGGGCCTTGCTGTGCGGATTTGCCCTAACCAGCACCGTTGGCTGTAAGGAGTTCCTGGAAGAAAAGGCTCCATCGAACCTGACCCCTGATAGTTTTTATACGATTCCTGACCAGGCTGAATCGGCTTTGGCATCGGTATACGCCAGCCTGCGGTTTATGGGCGAAGGGGCGGGTATCTTCTCCAGCAACTGGCAGTTGCTGGAAGCCCTGACGGGTACATCCACTACGGAAACCGCGCAAAATTCCGACCTCAATAACCTTTATGGGTTAGTACATGACGGCAATACAGCGCACGTAGTTAACTACTGGAATGGTCTGTATCGCGTGATTGCCAATGCTAATCAGGTACTTGACAAGGTACCGGCTATTACGCCGATGGATGCCGCTCAGAAAGCTAAAATTCTGGGTGAAGCTCGGTTCCTGCGGGCTTCTGCCTATTTTACGGCGGTTCAGTTATGGGGTGATATTCCCTTGATTACCAAGTCGCAAACAGTAAACTCGGCTGACTTTCTGCCGACCCGTGCCTCTAAGGAGGATGTCTATAAACTGATTGTCGACGACCTGGTTGCTGCCGAAGGGGCTGGCCTGGCCTGGATGGACGTAACCGGACGGGTTAACTTAGCTGCCGTGAAAACGCAGTTGGCCAAAGTGTATCTGACGATGGCTGGCTTCCCGCTCAGCAAAGGAGCCTCGCACTATAAGTTAGCCGCCGACAAAGCGCTGGAAGTGATTACCTATGCCAATGCGAATCCAGGTACAATCAACCTGTTTACGAATTATAACGATGTCCATAGCGAAAGCACTGAGAACCGGATAGAACACCTGTTCGAAATCCAGTACAATACAAGTGTAGCTGCTAACCCAATGGATAATTTCTACCCGAACTTTAAACCAGTTACCTATAATGGTCCTGGTGGAACGGGTAGCTCAGTTCCAGTGCCTAGTTTTTACAGTTCATATGAACCAGGCGATTTGCGGGCTAAGGATCAGGAAGGATACTTCTACACGACGTATTATACCAATGGCAACGGTGCTCAGTTCAGCTTAGGCGCCCCTTACGTATTCAAGCACTTCAACCGGACAGCAAACGGTACGTCGGGTGTTGCCGGTACCCGTCAGAACAACCTGAACGTGCCCCAGATTCGTTATGCAGAAACACTGCTGATTTATGCAGAAGCGCAGAACGAAGTGGGTGGGCCAACCCAGGCTGCCTATGATGCCATGAAGCGTATTCGTGACCGTGCTAAATTGACTACACCCGCGTTGGGAACGTTCACGCAGGCTACCTTCCGGGAAGCCGTTTGGCGGGAGCGTTGGCACGAACTGGCCTACGAACAGATTACCTGGTTTGATATGGTTCGTCTGCGGAAAGTGTACAATGATAAAAATGGTTTCGATAATTTCGTTGGACACGTGAATCCCAGTTCAAATAATCAGCCTTTGCAGGAAAAACATCTGCTGCTCCCAATTCCTAAGCAGGAGTTGTTGAACAACCCCAACCTGAAAACCCAGAATCCAGGTTATCCCGGCGTATAATTGATTCGGTAAAAGCAAAAATGCCACACTTGTTACGAACGGGTGTGGCATTTTTGCTTCTGGTTATTGCTGATTTGAATAAACTCTAGAGTAGTTAGGTGACAGAAGGTCCTACCACGATTAGCCAGGGTTTAACTCGTTCAGCGAGCCGGTAAATATCAGAAATGCTGAATCTCACGCCAGAACCTACGAATGAAGGACCATTCCGCAGGCGACATTCCCTGATGAGACCGGGCCACCTGCAATAGAATGGTGACAAATCGCTTTTTGATACGTTCGGTGAGCTCACCCCGCTTGTCAATCAGGCGACGCATGCCAAAGGCATAAGCCTCTTCGGCCGTTTCCTGTACGTTTTCCCGTAGCGAGTAGCCACTTAGGGCTAATGTGCCATGTGGCTCTTCGCCTAAGAGGAATTGAGCTACCTGTGTCTCCTCTCTTTGAACACGACCATCTACTTTAGTCAGTGCGTAGACAATACTTCCTAAGCCCAGTGATACATCGGGTGAATACATAAGCACGTAGCATTAAATGAAATTACTCGTTGGTTATCGGTAAATCGGTAACGTTCAGGGCTGATGCACCATCGATCGATGAACATCAGCCCCACCTACCGTTTATTAATTGCCTTCCGAAGACGGTTGGCCAGGCACCCGGTCAGCAACGGCAGAAGCCGCCTGGCTCGCCGGTCTGGCGGAAGAAATACGTTGATTTTTATAATTTCGCACGGCTACGTCCATCTCTGGCGTGTGCGGAACCACCACACCCCCCTGGGGTAGGGTACCGGGTACCGAATGCTTGTAATTGGCAGGCGGTCCCTGGCTAAGTTTAGGTGGCTGAACCAAGACGCCCGATTTCTTTTCCCATTGGCGGGCTGTGGCGGCTTTGTTGGGGTGCTTATAATTATGCGTGGAATACGTCGGATCGTTTCGCAGTTTACGATCATCCTGGGCCGAGGCCGTCAGACAGGAAAGGCTGCTAAAGGCTAACACAAACAGGTATGTTTTCATGATGTCTCTTGTTAAGTAGGTACTCCATCGACCTGGAGTGGGACGTCAACCACCATTCGCTGATTGACTTTACAAAGGTCATACGGCGGGGTTAGGCCCGCATTAGCGCCAGATTAGAACGGCATTAGAAATGTCGTTCGGCCATTAGTTAGCCAACAGGCAGGCACCGCCAGCCACGCTTTCATGCCTGAGCAATGCTTATACGTAGCGGAAATAACCGGAAGGGCATGAAGAAAATTAGCGGGGTAGTATAACCGAAAAGGTCGTACCGGCTTCCAGTGAGGAGTCAACCTGAATCTGGCCCTGATGCAGCTTGACAATGCGCTCGGTTAGCGCCAGCCCAATCCCATGTCCGGGTAAACCAGTGGCGTTGCTGCCCCGCTGAAAGGGATTAAAAATTGCCGTTAGCTGGTCCGCCGGGATCAGAGAACCCGAATTATGAACTGTTACGTGCAGGAAACGAGGGGACGCCGTCAGCGTGACGGATACAACATGGTCGGCCGAAAATTTGCCACCGTTGTCAATCAGATTGAAGAGTGCGGTTCGGAGCAGGGGCTCGCTACCCATTAGCTGCCAGTCCGTGTCGGGTGAGCCGATGTGCAGGTGTACCGTGTATCGCGATTGAAGGCGCTGGAAATCAAGCTGAATCTGTTTTAGTAGCGCATCGACGGATACGGCCACCATCGGCACGGCGGAGGAGTCCATACTGGCGCTGGCCAGACTCAACAGCCCATTCGTCATTCGGTTCAGCCCCCGCACATCGTCGAGCACAGACCGGAGGGTTTCCCGGAGTTCATCGGTTTCATCATTCGCCAGGAGAGACACTTCCAACTGTCCCGTGATGGCCGTCAGAGGGGTTCGTAGTTCATGAGAGGCATGCGCCACAAAGGATCGCTGTAGGCGAAAGGCGTCTTCCAGCCGGTTCAGCATCCGATTGAATCGCTGGGCCAACTGAGTAAGTTCGTCTCCCATATCCCCTTCGGGCAGGCGCCGTGACAGGTTCGAGGCTGTAATGGTATCGATCCGCTGATTGATCTGGTTGATGGGCTGTAACATCCGACCGGCAAAAAAACGACCAGCCAGCAGCATAAGCCCCGTCATCACTCCCCACCCAATGGCTAGTAGCCGGGCTAGGTCCTGTAGCGTACGATGGCCATACGTATCAACAGCGGAAGCAAAAATGACCGATGTCGCTCGTTGTTCGGTAAACAGAATACCTACGATCTCGCGGTTCGCTTCCCGCCAGTACAGGCGTTCCTGCTGGCGAATGCGCGCCAGGGTTGCGGGTGAAACGGTAAGGTAATCCGTACCACTTTCGTAGATCAGCTGATTGCTGGCATTGTAGATAATAATTTCCTCCTGCGGCAAGACCGTCAGCTGGTTTTTGTCAAGTAATTTGTAAAGGGCCGGACCCACCCGTTCCTGACCAACCAGCAGATGGCCCGCTGTTTGGGCTTCGGCCTGTAGACGATTCTGGAATTCCTGTTCCCGGTACCGTTCGGCAAGTCCGTACAGTAAGCCACAAAACAACGCCAGCAGAATGGAGACGATTGCCGTGAATAAAAGCGTCAGGCGGGTACGAAGACTCATTTTTCTTTCAGCACGTAGCCCATCCCAATCAGGGTGTGAATGAGCTTGGTGGGCGAATCCTTGTCGATTTTGGCGCGCAGGTAACTGACGTACACATCAATTACATTGGTCCCTGTATCGAAACCAATATCCCAAACCTGCTCGGCGATATCGACCCGGGAGACAACCCGGCCCGCATGGCGCATCAAGTATTCCAGTAAGGCATATTCGCGGGCGGTCAGTTCGATCGTCTCGCCCCGTCGGCGGGCGACGCGTTCATGGCGGTCAAGTTCCAGATCCGCAACCCGCAGAATTCGGTCAGCGTCTTCTGAGGCTGTCGACCGACGTAGCAGGGCTTTGACCCGCGCCAGCAGCTCCATGAAATCGAAGGGTTTGGCCAGGTAATCATCCGCGCCCGCGTCAAAGCCCAGCAGTTTGTCGGCAGTCGTGTCCAGGGCAGTCAGCATCAGAATAGGGACCTTGCGGTCCTGACGACGGATGGACTCGGCCAGGTCGAGTCCACTAAAATCCGGCAGATTAATATCCAGAATGACCAGATCATAGGGATTGGTGGCAAAGAGCCGTTTGCCTTCCGTCCCCGTCAACGCAATATCGGCCACATAGGCCTGGGTTTGCAGGCCTTTCTTGATAAAACTGGCCACTTTGGGCTCATCTTCAACCAGCAGGATATGGGCGGTAGAATGCATGGACATCTGTTGAGGATGGAATAAGGGAGTATGGACGAGGTGGTCATCCAGTTGTGTAACGTTGATTTGCTTTTTGATAGCTGGGACAAATGACGGAAATTTTACCTGAATCTCTCCCTGAGCCAGTAACTGCCTGCGATTCAAACCTGGTAAAAACTCATGTCAATACCTGCCTGCCGATTCATCATAATCTGAAAGCCATTCCTCAGATCGTTATAAACCAGCTAATGGTTGCCCAATATTGGTGTGCTTGTCTGGGCTGGTCAAACTCATTCACCCGATACTCGAACCCCAGCTCAATTTTAGTGTCATTAACCGCATTGTAGCCCAGCGCCAGCGAACCGCGAATTTCCAAATCGGTTCTGTTGGATGCCCAGATGCCTAAATACTCATTGTTGAATTTTACGTACATTTCGTTGGCATCAATCTCTCTTCCGTTCAGGGCTTTTTCCAGACTAAGCCGGTACCTTACTCTAACTTCCAGTGGTTCCGTCTGTCGGAACGTCTCGTCGACAACAACCCGGTGCGCCACGGTGATTAAGGCAAGATCGTTGACCAGGTTAGCTTGCTGGATCAGGCGGTGGACGAATTGATGGTCTTCAAGCCGGATCAAATACCCACCGCCCAGGGTCGAATTAAGGGACACTTTTTTGGTGAGCACCAGGGCCAGGTCCGTTCGTTCATACCGAAACCTGTTCTGGTCAGCCTCGTTTGGCTTTCGCTCAGTGAATAGCTGACGGGATTCAAGCTTTGTGTTAAGCTTGACTTTGTTGGGTAGCGAAAAATTGACATTGACCTGCGGGAGGGTGCCCGCTAGGTACCTGTCCTGAGAAAAAGAAGGTGTGGTGATGCAAATCAATAGTGAAGCAACGATGAATACTTTACTCATCAGTAAATCAGGTTATTCACATTACGTTGTACCAATTGGTGAATGCTGACGATCGCACCCGTCTGTTCACATAGCACTTCATAGTAGCTGGCTGAACGGTTCTTTTGGGCTTTCAGAATCAGTTCATACCGGATTTGAATGGAGGCCGGAAGGTTGTCAGTTAAGATAGCAGTTTTTAAATCAGACTGGCTGGCCGTCCACTGCAACTGCGTTTTAACAACGGTGAAGGTGTCAAATTTCTGGCTTAACTGATCGGTCAGGACTTTCCTGGTTGGCGCTGGAATTTGGCTGTAACTACGTTGTATTTCAACGTCCTGAATCGTACCCGACGAGTCAAATTCGATACTGTATCGTTTTCCTCCCGCTTTCAGCTTGGCTTCGATGGTCGTTCCTGTTAAGCTTTCCTCGCCATACCAATGAATGGTTGTTTTCTTAAATACATCGTTGATAAAGCGGGCGGCTTTTTGAGGAACAGCTCCTGGTTTAATCCGGTATTCCCGTTCATATTTTTTTTGCCCCTGACAGGGCAAGGTCAGTAGCATGAAGGCCAGGACAAAGGCTATAGTAGAGTTCATGTTTATTAGGGCAAGCGAAACATCAATGGGCTTTACGCAACGCAGGAATAGACCAGGGCCTCATGCCGCCGGGCTCGTATGCAGTCGAGTCAAGAGTTCTATTTAAAGCTAAATCCAGCAGATGTCTGTCAAGAACTCCGTAAGTTAATACGTTCCAAACCACCTGATCCGCATCAGGACGACTGCTTTACAAGGCGGGTTTCCTCATTTCTTCTCTTTAACTGGGTGTACCGTTTTTAACTGAATGAAATCCACGAGAAAGGCGAAGGCCATAGAGAAATAGATATATCCTTTAGGTATGGTAAAATGGAGCCCTTCCGCCACCAGCGACATACCGATAATCAAGAGAAAACACAACGCTAAAATTTTGAACGAAGGGTGTTTGGTTATAAACGAAGCGATCGGTTTAGAGGCTACTAGCATTACACCCACGGTGACCACGACAGCCGTATACATGACCCAGAGTTGGTCAACCATGCCAACGGCTGTAATGATGGAGTCGATGGAAAATACCATGTCCAGAATGAGCACTTGAATCAACAGATCCCGGAAGGTTGCTTTGGTTGTGTCGGGAGCGTTGGCATCTTCGCCCGCTTCAGCCTTATGGTAAATTTCTTTGGTGCTTTTATAGAGTAGAAAGAGACCACCTGCCAGCAGAATCAGCCCTTTGCCACTAAAATCAATTGTACCCAGTGTAAACAGAGTTTGATCCAGCTTCAGAATCCATGACAAGAGCGCCAGTAGGCCTAATCGCATCACCATCGCCAGGCCCAATCCCCAGTAGCGCAACTTGTCCCGCTGCTCAACCGGCAATTTGTCCGCCAGAATGGAAATGAAAATGATGTTATCAATGCCCAGAATAATTTCTAAGGCAATGAGGGTAATCAATGGAACCAGGCTGTCCGCGAAACTCATAAATTTTTGGTACGATTAAATGCGAATTGATTTTCTGCCGATTAAATGAGTTTGTTTAACCGACCCGGGTCCAGGGTTGTATTGGTCGCACAGTCACAAATGCCTGGATTTTACCGGCCCCTACCTTTGTGCAGTAACTACAATCAATGTTTGCTGATTAGAACGGGCTGCTGGCAAGACCATCTGGCTGTTGTTCACTGTGGCTACGGGCCATCAATTTGCTGAATATAAACTACTTGCGGGAAACGTGCCGCCCAACTGGTGCATTTTCTTTAATCTTATTTTAATCTATAAAGAGATCACCAGCTAAAATGTTCGAGCATGCTGTCAGTTTCACGGGCAAAAACAGGTAAGCGTACTTATGATTGGACAGAAGCGGTAAGCAGGCTAACGTTTCGCTTTTGGAGTCAACCTTGTTTAGTTACTCACACAGGGCTTGGCGGGTAAAAAGCAAGCATACAGCCACCGATCCTATTCAAAATCAGTTGTTTAAGAAAACATCTGTAGACTAGGTGAAAAGAATGGAAACACCTGGAAAGTGTGTCTGGCGGTCTTTTGGCTCCGGGGATTGGGCTTGTTCTACACAAGCTGACGCACAAATTCGGTAGGGGTCATTTTACCTTGATCGGGTGCAATGGGCTAACTGCTGGGGCCATGAACCCTATATAAGCTGGTCAGGTCAGAGACAACGTCGATTCGCAGGCAGGCTGGGTTCCCTATAGCGAAATATTCGATGGGTATTATAACCGCCCCTCAACAAGCACAACCTCCCCCTTTATGTGGTATGGCTGTCAGCTACGTTTTTGTGTAAACGTGCATCCGCTATAAATTGATAAGACGATTTTCCAGTTTTTCATTTATTTCCTGAAGGAGAGCAAATTGCTTTTGCTGGGTGTCAAACAGGGTTTTTACTTGGCCTTCGATCAATACGTCTATCTTTTTGTTCAGGCTTCGGATCTGCATTTCCGCTTTTAAATTGATCAGGTAATCGTTTTCACTCTGCATGCGGTCTTTTTCTTCCTGCCGGTTCTGGCTCATCATAATAATAGGCGCTTGCAGGGCAGCAATGCAGGAAAGAATCAGGTTCATCAGGATGAAGGGGTAGGGATCAAATTTAAAATGACCTACTGCCAAAGCATTGAAAATAATCCAGCCGGTCAGTAGAATGCCGAACCAGCTGATAAACTGCCAGCTTCCCCCAAACCGGGCCACTTTGTCCGACAGCTTTTGACCGGGCGTTAATACATCCAGAGGAGGGTTTATTAGATTTTGGACAATCAGTTCTTCGGCCAGAATCGTTTCTTTAACGATCTGATGCAATTTTTTGAGGTGATTCTTTTCATCACACAACAACTGATCAATTTCCTTATTTTTCATTTTTGTTTTATTATGATCACTAGAAAGGAGCGTAGTCGTATGCAGCCTTACCATCGTGCCGAAGCCGTGCCGAGCGCAGGTAAGACTGGCCAGGTTTGAGTATGTGCCGAATGTCATTTATGGGTTGCTTATCATTGAATGACCCATGCGAACGCAAATGATCCTGGTATGAAAAATTCGCTTATGCGTAATGCGTATCAGGCATTCCACATCCAGTTACGAATCTCAGGCATATCTTCGCCGTTTGTGGTGATGTACTGCTTGTGTTCAATAAGTCTATCTTTCATTAATTGCTTCAGGTAAGATCCTGTATTGCCCAACTGCGGCAGACGATCCAGTACGTCTATGACCAGGTGAAAGCGATCCAGTTCGTTCAGTACGGTCATGTCGAAGGCCGTTGTGATCGTACCTTCTTCCTTGTAGCCGCGCACGTGCATATTGCTGTTATTAGCGCGGTTGTAGGTTAACCGATGCACCAGCCAGGGGTAGCCATGAAAGGCGAAAATAACGGGCTTGTTCCGGGTGAAAATAGCGTCGTAATCGGCGTCGCTCAGGCCGTGCGGATGTTCTGTATGGCGCTCCAATTTCAGGAGATCGACCACGTTGACTACCCGGATTTTCAGGTCAGGCAAATGCGTGCGGAGAATCGAAACAGCCGCTAGAGTTTCCAGCGTCGGTACGTCGCCACAGCAAGCCATTACCGCATCGGGTTCAATGCCCTGATCATTGCTCGCCCAGGACCAGATTCCGATTCCTTCCGTACAATGCTTCGTAGCCGCGTCCATATTCAGCCATTGCGGGGCCGGATGCTTGCCCGCCACGATCACATTGACGTAGTGCCGCGAGCGCAGGCAATGATCCATCACCGAGAGTAAGCAGTTGGCATCCGGTGGTAAATAGACACGTACTATTTCGGCTTTTTTGTTGATCACATGGTCCATAAAACCGGGATCCTGGTGGGTGAAGCCGTTGTGGTCCTGCCGCCAGACGGTGGAGGTAAGCAGGTAATTGAGGGAGGCAATGGGGCGTCGCCAGGGGATTTCCCGCGTCGTTTTGAGCCACTTGGCGTGCTGATTGACCATCGAATCGACAATGTGAATGAAGGCTTCGTAGCTGTTAAACAGCCCATGCCGACCCGTCAGCAGATAGCCTTCCAGCCAGCCTTCGCACTGGTGTTCGCTGAGCATTTCCATAACGCTGCCCGTCGGTGCCAGAAATTGATCATTTTCGGCCGTCCCGGCTTCCCATTGGCGATTTGTTACCTCAAAAACGGCTTCCAGCTTGTTAGAAACCGTTTCGTCGGGACTAACTATCCTGAAGTTGCGGGGCTGGTTATTCAGTTTGATTATGTCTCGCAGAAACCGACCAACCGTCTGCGTATCACTGGCTTGTGCGACGCCGGGCAGCGGTACGTCAACGGCGTATTCCCGAAAGTCGGGCATATGCAGGTCCTTTAGCAATAACCCGCCGTTGGCATGAGGGTTGGCCCCCATTCGCCGGTCGCCCTGCGGAGCCAGCTCGGCCAATTCTGGCAACAATCGACCCTGCTCATCGAAGAGTTCATCGGGTTTATAGCTTCTCAACCAGCTTTCCAGTTGCGTCAGATGCTCGGGTGACGTAGTGGCCGATACCGAAAGCGGGACCTGGTGTGCCCGAAACGTACCTTCATTGGGCAGACCGTCAATGACTTTTGGGCCTGTCCAGCCCTTCGGCGATTTCAACACGATCATCGGCCAGCGGGGGCGAGTCGTATTGCCTTCTGTACGAGCGGTTTGCTGAATCTGTTTGATTTGCGCGATGACGGTATCCAACGTCGCGGCCATCGCCTGATGCATCAATTCTGGCTCGTGGCCTTCCACGAAATAGGGCGTCCAGCCGTAACCCCGTAGTAACTGGTCCAGCTCCTCATGCGTGATGCGGGCCAGCACCGTCGGGTTGGAAATTTTATAGCCATTCAAATGCAGAATCGGCAACACCACCCCATCGGAAACCGGATTGAGAAACTTGTTGGAATGCCAGGCCGTCGCCAGTGGGCCAGTTTCAGCTTCTCCATCGCCAATCACGCAGGCAACGACCAAATCCGGGTTGTCGAACACAGCGCCAAAAGCATGACTGAGCGAATAACCCAGCTCACCTCCTTCGTGAATGGAACCGGGCGTTTGGGGGGATACGTGGCTCGAAATGCCACCGGGGAACGAGAATTGTTTGAACAGTTTTTTCAGGCCGGCCTCATCGGGGCTAATCCGGGGGTAAACTTCGCTGTAGGTACCTTCGAGATACGTATTGGCTACCACCGCTGGTCCGCCATGACCTGGCCCCGACATGTAGATCATGTTGAGATCATTTTTTTTGATCACCCGGTTCAAATGCGCATAGATGAAATTCTGGCCAGGTGTAGTACCCCAGTGGCCCAGCAACATACGCTTGATGTGTTCCAGGGCCAATGGCTCACGTAGTAACGGGTTATCCAGCAGATACATCTGTCCAACCGACAGATAATTCGCGGCCCGCCAATAAGCATTGATCAAGTGAACGTCCTCCGTTGATAAGGTCGTATTCGTTTGTGGTTCCTGAAGGAGAGTTTCCATATATATGATTTGGTTAAAGTTGGAGTTACATCACCCCTAAGTCCCCTAAAGAGGCACTTGGGATGGATTTTTTCAAAAGCCTACAGACCGTCTGAGCAATCAGTATAACGCGGACAGTAGCCCGGCTTGATTCGGTCGAAATTACAGCTGCCGCCAAACTCGCTACGCTACCCGGATGCGCGTCAAAGGCATCAAAGCGCACTATGGACTGTTGATAGATCGGCGACTAATTCGGGTAAGTCGTTGCTACCATCGTCGTACAGTGTCAGTAGCGGCACTAAAGGTGTGTAAGCCTGCGTATGTGTAGGGCTATCTCCCGACATCGCGTTGGCGATACCCTTGTAGCGGGGAATCGTTACCAACAGATCGACCGGATGTTCAGCCAGATAGGCATCAATACCTTCTTTGGCACTGGCGGCCTGCAAGCGAGTTACAGTTGGTTTAATGGGGTTTAAAAACTGTCGAATCCGAAGTTCCTGTTCCGGGTGAATGACGCTGTTGTCGGGCGTTTTAATGGTCAGTAAGGTGAGTAGTGCTGCGTTGAGCGTCACCAGCTCTTTTAGTGGATCAAGCAATTTACTATCCTTTAGAATGGCAAAATCGATGGCCAGCACCACCTGATAGATAGGTCGGAGGGTTGCATCGGTTGGTACCACCAGGATATTCGCTTTCAGCTCGTGAACCAGACCAATGGCGCTATTGCCAAATAACCCATAGGCATCGTTTTGCTGGGGGCCAATGACGACAAAATCGTAGGTCTCGGCCTTCACGATCTGTTCGACTACCTCCAGCGGATCGCCGGGTAGAGCCGATGAGCGGAAGGTATGCCCTTGTTGGATAGCCTGCTGGCGCAGTTCGATCACCATACGCTGTAATTGATTGGCACTGGTAGTCGCTGAGCGAGCGGCTTCGGCGTTGTGTTTAAGCCCATTAAAGCCACCTGTTTGCGCCGGGTAGCTGGTCAATAGGTGGAAATCAGCGATGGTATCACTAAAGAACGATTGGGCAAACGAGAGTGCATTGCGCGAGGCTTCCGAAAAATCGGTCAGCACAAGAATTTTTTTCATACGTTGTTGGGGATATCTATTTTTTTAGTTTCTGCCTGTCATCTATTCCTTTTACCCAACCACCACGGCATCGGCGGGCAACCGTTGCCTGTCGGGATGCTCCTGTTCTAAATACGTCAGGTTGTTGAGTGTTGTGTGAGCAATCTGCTCCATTGCTTCCTGGGTGAAAAAGCCCTGATGTGCCGTCACCAACACATTTGGTAAGTGGGTCAGGGTGTTCAAATTGGCATCGGGCAGGGCTTTGTCCGACCAGTCGGCGAAAAAGTAATCATCTTCCAGTTCATACACATCGATGCCTAACGCACCCAGATGGCCCCGTTGCAGCGAGTCCAGTACGGCGGACGTATCAAGTAGACCCCCCCGACTGGTATTGATCAGGTACGCACCAGCTTTCATGCGGGCCAGCGCCGTAGTGTCGATTAGATGATGCGTTTCGGGCGTTAGCGGACAATGGAGTGAGAGCACATCGGCCTTTTCCAGTACCTCATCCAGGGGCAGATACTCCACACCAAGCTGCTGCAAAACAGACGACTGCTTTTTGTCGTAGGCCAGTACGTGGCAACCGAAACCCAGCATCATGCGGGCAAAGGCTGCACCAATTTTACCCGTACCGATCACACCTACCCGCTTGCCATAGAGGTCAAACCCCATCAGGCCATCGAGCGTAAAGTTGTTTTCCTTGGTCCGTTGATACGCCAGATAGGTTTTCCGGTTCAGCGATAGCAGCAAGGCAACAGCGTGTTCGGCAACCGAGTGGGGCGAGTAAGTTGGCACGCGCAAAATACGGATACCCAGCTCCTGAGCCGTGGTGATGTCTACCTGATTATAACCCGTGCAACGTAGCGCCACCAGCTGAATACCCAGGGCGGCCAGCGCCTGAAGCGTGGGGCGTGTCAACTGGTCATTGACAAACACGCAGATCGCCTGATTCCCAGCCGCCAACTGCACCGTTTCGGGGGTCAAGCTCTGGGGTAAAAACGTCAACTGATGCCGGTGATTGCGATTAGCCTCTTCCAAAAAGGGCTGCTCATAGGGCTGGCAACTAAAAAAAGCGATGTTCATGGTATTCAGGAGTTTGTTGAGAACGATACGTATCAGACAACCGCCAGCAGGGGGATGTCGGTCAGGCGCGCCAGGTGCTGGGTTTCCCCTTCGGCAACCAGCTTCCAGAGCCAGTTCCGAAGCTGCGGCAGCATCATAATCAGGTCGGCCTTGTTGGTGTGCGCAAAGCCCAGGAGGGTGTTATAAATCTCGTCTCCCCTTTTGATGGCCAGTGTGTGGGGCTGCGGATTCAATAAGTATCGAATGTGTTCCGCGCGGTGCTTCAACATGAATCGAAAAATCGATAGCTAAAATGATTGTTTTCATGATGTACAACAAGTTAAACCGAAGGGCCTGGCGTTTCAACGGCGAATGCTGGTCAGTAGATAGTGAAGGTAGTGTGCACGGACTAGGTAAGGGCTGATCTTTATTAGGTCGCCCTATGATATTGATCAAGAGCCAGTGATTTCCTTGATCCACACTGGATCATTGGCATCCGTTGACGTCTAGTGATCAGCATACACAATCTGACCATTGAGCTATTCTGAGTTACTTAGCTAAATAGCCACCATCAATCGGGTAATAAGATCCGGTGACAAAAGTGGCTTTATCTGAACTGAGCCAGATGACTAGCTCGGCAACTTTTTCTGCTTTCCCCAAACGGCCAACTGGGTGCGTATCAATCAGTTGCTGGATCGTTTCTGGTGGCAATTGACTCAGTACCGGCGTGTCGATATAGCCGGGTCCAATGGCGTTGATGCGAATAGTCTTTGGCGCGTATTTAATAACGGCCGTTTGCGATAAGCCGATCAGGCCGTGTCTGGCTGTCATGTATCCCGGCGAACCGGACGTACCAACCTGTCACGTCTTTTTTTTGCAAAAAGCTTAAAAATCAACGTATTAATTTCAGTTGCGGGTATGGTAAGTAAGCCATCGCTACTACATCCGTATTTCTTTTGCTTTTTCTCTTCAACGCAATACGGGTTCACTTCCGAAAGGATTCTTGTACACCCGATGGACAAGCCGCTTCGGCCTTTAGATTTGGACCAAGGTAAGATTCCAAGATTGCCCTATCTTGGAACGCTCTCAAACTGAGAGTAAACCAGTGCCAGTGGGATGCCCTACCGTCTTCGACTGAGCTAGCGACTCATGCTGGGCGGCCGGCGCCGATCGATTTAGGACCCCACTGGACTACTGAAGCAGAAGACTCAGATAGAAATTCGGGCTAATGACCGCACGGATTTCCATGGGTTATGCAAGCGTTGGCGTATAATTTCTGCCATATTTCTGCCCTCGGTGAACCACTGAACATACCCGATGGATCAGCCGCTTCGGCGGTCCGATTGTTGCGAACCGCATTGAGTACTAGCATTTTGCTCTTGCCTTCGTCTACTTTGCGCTGGTAATAATCACGTACTTTTTAGAAGCCATTTAATTTTCGAAACGAGGCCGGGGTTTGACCCGTCATTTTTTTGAAATATTTCACAAAATGAGAGGGATCGCTGAAACCTAGTTGTTCGGCGACTGCTGTAATGCTTTGATCGGTATGGATCAGATACCGCTTACCTTCCAGGATAATCTGTTCTGTAATCAGCTCACTGGCTGATTGGCCGTGTACCCGCCGACAGATCGTATTCAGATGTTGAGCAGATACACCGAGTCGTTCGGCATAATAAAATACCCGATGAGCTACATGGCCAGGCTGTCGCAATAAGTCGATAAAGCGTCGAAAGGTCTGATCGCTCATTTTGGCCGGTGCCGATTCCACCTGATCAACTTCTAACAGGCGTGCCAATAGAATTTGCGTCATGGCTCGAAGAATCACTAAACTGTGCCTCGATGGATTTTTATACTCGGTCTCCAGAGCCGCCAGCAGGTTTATGAAGGGAGCTGGCTCAGGTAATGATATTTCCTTTTTTTGTTCGAGTTGTTGCACCAACGGATAGAGATCGGCACTGTGTTTGGGATCGATAAAAGTAGGCCGAAACATAATGACAAACCCTTTGGGAATAGCCGTTAACTGCCAACAATGGAGTTGCCCAGGGGAAAGAAAAAAGGCCATTGGCGGGGCAATCGGTAGGAGCTGGGTATCCACCCAATGATACCCAGCTCCCTCAAGTAAGAGAATTAACTCAAAATAACCATCATGCTTATGCGGCTGGGTACGTTTGATGATTTCCTTGAAGCGAGATATTTTGACTACTTGCTCGTTTATCAATTTGTCCTTTATCGGAAACGGAACGGACTCGGATTGATCCATCAGGCCAAAGAAATAGAGTATTGAGTAAGTTTGTTTCAAAAATACCAAAATCAAACCAAACTTGACCATACTGGTACGGCTCCTCTGAAATACCTTTGCGGTACGTACGCCAGCGACGGTACATCAGCAGAATACTGCATCGTTGTCCGGATTGGACTCGTAACCAGCGATGAACCGCCGATTCCTTATTCTGCTCGTTCTTTTAGGGTGTAGCCATTTCCTATATGCACAGGCTGGGCTGCGAGGCTTATTGGTGGAGGCCTCCACCAATAAGCCCATTCCCTTTGCCAGCGTAGCACTCTATCGCCCCGCCGATTCGGTGGCCGTAACGGGTGCCCTTTCGGACTCAGTAGGCACCTTTCTCATTAGGCCAGTACCGCCTGGTCAGTACCTACTTAAAACGTTTTTTATTGGCTACAAAGTCCAGGTAGTTACGCTCAACTTGAAACGAAACGAAGTCCTTAACCTAGGCTCGCTCTTGCTTGAACCCGCCAAAAATGAGCTAAACGAAGTGGTTGTCACCGGGCAGCGATCCGATTTAGTGGTCAAGGCTGATCGACAAACCTATCGAGCCGCTCAGTTTGGTTCTGCCGTAGGAGGTACGGCGACCGATCTGTTGCGAAACCTACCTGGTATCAGCATCAACGCGGAAGGAGAAGTGACCCAACGAGGAGCCAATGGGTTTTTGGTGCTGTTGAATGGTAAGCCCGTGCAGGCCAATTTAGGCACCTTACTGAATCAACTGGCAGCCAACACCATTGAGGCCATTGACGTGATTACCACCCCCTCGGCCCGGTTCGATTCTGATGGGAAAGCCGGTATTATCGCCATCACGACTAAATCGGGGTTCGATACAGGCCTGTCCGTAGTGGTTAATAGCCAGGGTGGACTCCCCAGTCTGAACGCATTTGATAATACGTATCATCCGGTTCGTTACAGTGCAGACGCATCGATAAGCTACCGAACCGCTCGCTGGGACTGGAACTTTAGCACGGCGTATCTGCGGAATGATCTAGCCGGTCGGCGGGAGGGAGATGTATATACCATTTGTGGTAATCGCGTCACCCGTTTTCTCAGTATCGGTGAACGTAGTTTTAATCGTTACACCCTGACCAATCGACTAGCGGTAAACTTTACGCCCACTAAATCGGATGTGTGGTCGGCGGGTTTGTATTATGGGGCTCGCACGGAAGATCGGACGGCGGATCTGATCTACAATAACCGGGCAACGGATCGGCAAACTGGCTTATTGATTAGCCAGATAGACTATTTCAACGCGAATCTGGTGCGCAAGCGAGGGAAGTTTTTTACGGCCAGTCTGGATTACACCCATACCTTTACCCGTAAAGCGACACTCAGCGCAGCCGTACTCTACGAATACGATTATCTGGATGGATTTACGCGCAATCTAAATGTGCGTCGAAGTGACATCCGTGATACGTTGCAATACACCTTCACCACCACAGATCGACCTATTGGCAACATTCGGGCTAACGTGGATGCGGGTTGGCCTTTGGCGGGTGGGCGACTGGAAGCAGGTTATCTGTACCGCTATCAGCGTGACAACGGAGATTACCGGTACCTAAACCAGGATGGGCGAGGGGTACCCCTACGGCTCATCGATGCCTTTAGTGGACAAGCCCAAATCAATAATCAGATCCACAGTATCTATAGTCAGTATACTCATAAAGTTAAGCAGTGGGAGTATACAGTCGGTATCCGCTTTGAGTCGGCCCTGCGGGAGGTGGATATCCGCCCTCAAGGGCAAACCTATCCGTTGAAGCTGACTAATTTGTTTCCCTCTTTGAATCTGGTCTATCGGCCTAAGGAGGACTGGCAAGTCCGTTTGGGCTACAGCCGTCGGGTGCAACGTACCAGCAATTTAGCCCTCAACCCGCTACCGGAACGTGAACACTCGGAAACCCTTGAACAGGGTGATCCAGCCTTGCTACCCGAGTTTGTGGACCTGAGTGAATTGGGTGTAACCCGAACGGTAGGCCGTAGCACCTGGCAGGCAACGCTGTATCATCAACACGTACAGAACATCGTCAACCGGGTCAATAGTATATATGCCGATACAATCCTGAACCGACTCTATACGACTGCAGGTCGGGCACAACGCTTAGGTCTGGAACTCACATCGGACCTGACGATCACCAAACGCTGGAAGCTCTATGTAGGGGGTACGGTGTATCGGTCGATGATATCCGGGCAGTTATTTCAGAATACCGTAGTGTTTTCCAATCAGGCGTGGGCCTACTCGGTTAACACCAATACCAGCCTACAAGTCGCTACGAGCTGGGTGCTACAGGCTAATCTGAATTATCTCTCTCAGCGGATTACCGCCCAGGGAGAAGATTCACGCTTCTTCGTACCAAACCTATCGATCAAAAAAAGTTTTGTTCAAAATCGACTCTCAGTGATGTTTCAATGGCAAAATATAGGTTTAGGCCGACTGGCTAGCAATGAGCAACGAATCACGACGCGCGGAGTGGATTTTTACACGACTACCAATTACATCCAGGAGAAGGATATTCTCCTGCTGAATCTGAGTTACTCGCTGCGTCAACGGCATAAGCCGGTCAAACTGCCGAGCAATGAATTCGGCGAGAAAGAATTCTAAATCTAACCCCTTAAATCGCTCCTATAGTCTTTTATATATCTATCTTATTCACTCGCCAACGTTCTTTCGTATTGTTATCCCTAGTGTCATTATCGCACAAATCGCTCCTGCATGAGACGAAGGGTTTTTTATGTAAGTCTTTCTTATATGGGGTGATTCAGGAGACGATAGTTTAGGGATCTCCCAAGCTATCGAGCGGTTCAACATCTTCTTGCTACGTCTATAAGAGAAGGACTGGTTATGGATTTTATAGGAATATTACATCTATACCCATAGTCCTATACCCATGACCGATCGCTACCATGATTCCTTCCCAGCAGGGCAACAATTTCGTAACACCAAGAGGCAAGTTCAATCAGTTTACAGGTGACATATTTAGAAATTATGTCAAAAGCGCTTGGCGCAGTTTAAAGCGCCAGAAACTGGCTTCATCCATTAATCTGCTAGGATTAATCGTCAGTGTTACCAGTTGTGTGCTGATTATGGTGTACGTTCAGCATGAGTCGAACTACGACAATTACCACCTCAAGGCAGACCGCATCTTCCGATTAACTACCCAATTAACCGTGGACGGAAAAGAAGACCATACGGCTTGGGCACCTAATTTCATCGGTCAACAGCTAAAGATGGACTATCCGGAAATCGAAGAAGTCATACGTCTGCAAGCGAATCCCGACAACGTTTCCTTTAAGATTGCTTCTCCCTCACCGAGTAAAGGGCCACGCGTAATTAGTCTGGACCAGGTGTATACGGTGTATGATCCGGCCTTTTTGACCGTCTTTACCTATCCTATGTTGACAGGCGATCCGGAAACTGCTTTGGCCCGTCCCGGATCAGTCGTGATTACGGAACAGATAGCCCGGAGATTTTTTGGTAACAACTGGAATCAAGATAAAGAAGTACTTGGCCAACTACTCCAGTCAGGAGGGAATACCTATCAAATCACGGGCGTATTGCGCGACATCCCATCCAATACCGATAGGCCCTTCCAGGTATTAATTGCCCAAAAAGCTGAGAAATTAGAGAAGCAGGCTTGGTGTAGTAGCTACGTGTTATTTAAACAGGCGGCTGATAGAATAGATTTTTCCCAAAAGCTGGACAAGGTCGCCCAGCCCATTCAGGCTGACTTCGCCAAAAGGGGTGGCCACATTGCCTTTGCGTTAGAAAATTTGAGGGATATCCACTTAGGCGAACCTAAACGGTTCGATACGCCCAAGGCCAATCGATCCTACTTACTGATCTTCTGCCTGGTCGCTGGGTTTCTATTGCTGATTGCTTCCATCAACTACATCAATCTGTCCCTGGCTCAATCGGTCGGGCGAAGCCGCGAAGTGGGCGTTCGCAAAGCAATCGGAGCCGCTCGCTTCCAGGTTCTGCTTCAATTTCTGGGCGAGTCACTGCTGTTGACTGGCATGGCCGTACTACTCTCGCTGGGCTTGGTAATTCTCCTGCTGCCCGTGTATAACCAATTAACGGATATGCATTTCTCGCTTTCCTCCTTACTGACGTGGCCGATGGCAGGCTTGTTAAGCGCTATTTTTGTGATCGTAGGTGTTCTAGCCGGGAGCTATCCCGCCTTTTACATGGCCTCTTTTGAACCCGTAACGGCGCTAAAGGGGAAACTTGGGCTGGGAGGAAAATCAGCCAGAGTACAAATCAGCCAGTTGTTGGTCGTGCTTCAGTTTACGATTTCGATAACGATCATCATCGGTACACTAGTCGTCTATAAGCAGTTACACTATCTGCAACATAAGAACCTGGGCTTTCAAGGGGAGCAGGTGCTAATTTTGGATATTCCCCAAGAGGCAGCCAACCGCGGAACTATATCCTCACTCAAGAAAGCGCTTTCTGGCTTAGCATATGTACGAGGTGTGGCACTAATCGGCTCCCATTCCCTACCTGGTCAGGAGATGAACCTGTCGGCGTTCAATCTGGAAAAGGACGGTAAGATGCTACCGCTGCCTCAACGCTCCATTGGCGTAGACGAAAACTACCTGACCCTATTAGGTATTCCCCTAATTGCCGGTAGGAATTTTGTCGATGCCAGGATGGGGAGCGAGCAGAAAGGTGAAGTAGTCCATGAGGTGCTGGTCAATGAGGCATTAGTGAAGAAGATGGGGTGGAAAGTGGAAACAGCCATCGGTAAGGAGATCAGTCAAGGACCCGTTGGAGTCGAAACGTGGCGCGGACGGGTGGTCGGGGTCGTCAAAAATTTCCATTTTCAGTCTCCCCAACAGCCGATCGAGCCGATGGTTTTACAAAATAATGCCTGGCAAGGACCAGAAAAAGTGCTGGTGCGTTTATCCACTGGCCTTCTACCTGTTCAAATTAACCTAGTCGGGAACCAGTGGAAAAGGGTCTTGCCGGATCATGGGTTTGACTTTACATTTCTGGATGCAACCTTTGCACAGCAATACCGGCAGGAACAACGCCTGGTCACGATCTTTACCTATTTTAGCCTGCTAACGATCGTAGTTGCCTGCCTGGGTTTGTTCGGCTTGTCCTCCTTGGCCACTGCTCAGCGAACTAAGGAAGTAGGGGTTCGTAAAGTAATGGGTGCTCAGTCCTATAGCCTAATTTACCTGCTATCGAGGCAATTTCTCTTGTTAGTTGGCTTGTCCATTCTACTAGCGAGTCCACTAGCTTGGTTTACGATGAAGCGTTGGTTACAGGACTTTGCCTACCATATTTCGATTGGCCCTGGAGAATTTGTGCTGGCTGGTGGAGTTGCCTTTTTGATTGCCACCCTAACCACTAGCTATCATGCGATACGGCTGGCTCGTACGAATCCAGTGCGGGCTTTGCGGTATGAATAGAGTTGTTTCCAAAGGGCTTAGTCATTCATATTGACAAGGTTTAAGCAGATAAAGAATGATGGTCATCTCCCTACGCATACCGTACTCCCAATCCACTTAATACTTTTCTCAAGATGACGATGTAACCGAAATTACATCGTCATATAAAACCCTCCCAGATGAAACGGGCAAGAAGGGTTCTCGATGAATAGGACGTTTTGCCACTACAACTGGTAATAATTTGTAAGGCGGTGAATTTCGTCAATGGGCATGCAAAATAGTGTGTGGGAGCGTCTTTGAAGCGTCGGCGTTTGTCGTCTGGAATCGCTCCGACTAGCTAGAATCCTACCTATTGGTGCTGAGCTAGCTTGATTAATTACCGTCGACTGAGTTCACTACTGACATAGGGCTGTCACTCCCCTGGCTTTTCTTTGTGGGGTAAATCAATCGACAACGTCAACCACTAGCAACTCATGGAAAACACAGCGCAGCTTAGCCAAACGACAGATCAGATCGTTCTCTCCCCCGGGCAACTTCTGGCCCATTGGCAGGGACACCGGGGACTCACCCGCCGGGTGATCGAAGCCTACCCCGAGGAGCACTTCTTTTCATACACCCTGGGCGGCATGCGACCTTGCTCGGCGCTGATGGATGAAGTCCTACAGATGGCCGACCAGAGCATGCAGGGCGTTATTTCAGGCCAGTGGCCTTCCTTTGGCGAGGGGGCGGAGGCATCTCCTAAAGCCACGACGAAGGAGCAGGTACTGGCTCAGTGGGACCGGGTGACAGAAAAGATTAATGCCCATTGGACGCAGATTCCACCCACTCGCTTTCAGGAAGTCGACAAGGCGTTTGGTCTGTATGAAGGACCAATCTACTGGTTTCTTTTCTACCTGATCGATAATGAGATTCATCATCGAGGCCAGGCGTATGTTTACCTACGCACCCTGGGCGTAGAACCGCCCGCTTTCTGGGATCGCCCCCAGGCATAGTCCTCCGGTATATCTCCAAGAGGTCACCCATTTTACAAAAGCCTTTGCCGCAATAAAGATTGGCAAAGGCTTTTCTGTATCGTGCTGGCGGCTATTCATTCTACCATCATGAGGGAGAGCTGGTAGGATGAATAGTCTATGGGGCACGGTTTAGTTTTGGGCATATGCCCGGCTAATAAATTGTTGCACAGTCGTTGGTTTTCGTCCCAAAAAGTTCGCCAAGGTTGGGTCCTCTACATCCATTGTAGCTTGTGATAAAGCCACAGCCCACTTGCTGAGCATACCAATGTATTGATCAGGAACACCCCCGCTTTTTAATATCGATTCAAATTCGCTAACCGAAGGGGATTGGTAGGAGACGTCTTTCCTCAGGACACGGGCAAATTCACGAGCGATGTCGTTAAAAGAAACCGAAGCCGTATTAGTCAGCTGGTACACCTGGTTCAGGTGACCATCCGTCGTCAACACGTGAGCAGCGGCTTCGGCTAATTCCTCACGTAGTACATAGCTGGCTTTACCATCCCCGGCAGGAAAGAAAATGGTGCCCTTCTCGGCAACCTGTTGGCCAGAAAAAATAGGAATCATCTCCTGATAGATACCGTTTTGAAGAATGGTATAAGCAATCCCGCTGTTCTTTAGAAAGGCTTCCGATTCAACATGCGACTGGTGAAAGGCAGCTATGGCAGAATGCTCAAAGTTGGCTTTTCTGACAAAAGAGGTGTAAATAATGTGATTAACCTTAGCCTCTTTTGCTGCTTTGATCACATTGATATGATGAGCGGTTCGGTTTTCGACAGCCTGTCTATCATTACTCGATACCAGCAATAGCTTATCTACGTCCCTAAACGCATCCCTGAGTGAGTGGTAATCGGAGTAATCGCCCAGTCTACTGGCAATGCCTTTTTGTTGAAGTCCTTTAGCTTTAGCTGTATCTCGAACTAATGCTGACATACCAGAAGGATGAATTCCTTTTTCCAGTAAATGGTCAATGGCCTTGGCCCCAAATTGACCGGTTGCGCCTGTAACTAAAATCATGTTCTGTTTATTTAATGACCCACAAAGCTACAGGAGCAGCTATACTAAATATACTTTGTTCTTATAAATTAGTAGTATACTTTTGTATACTGCCTAAGTTAAATTGCTATATATGAGCCAGTTCAAAGAGTTTATTGGGGAGGAGAAGGGACCACAATGCCCACGAAGTTACATTCTGGCCTTAACCGACACGCTCAACGTAATCCAGGGGAAGTGGAAACTGCCAATCATCGCATCTCTGCTGCGGGGTATGAATCGATTTAAAGATTTACTTGAGAGTACCGAAAAGATAACGCCCCGAATGTTGTCAAAGGAACTTAAAGAGCTTGAAATCAACGGTATTGTGCAGCGGATCGTGTATGATCAGACCCCTGTTCTAATTGAATACAGGCTAACGGAATCCGGCCGAGACATTGCCACAGTGATCGATTCGATGATTGATTGGGGAATGCTCCACCGATCACAGCTTATCCCGACAAAGTCTCAGTAATTGAAATAAACTTGTTCAGCGAAATAGTAATCATAGATTTACTGAATGACTCATTGGTGATTTTTTGTCTCAAATAATGCTTTTCATGGGAGTCTTGGAGAGATGACGTCCCCCAAATAGACTGAACCAATCTAAAGTAGAGAGTTCGGCCGTCCGGCCGATGTCGCGATTTTTCGGTCATTTAAACAACCAATAATCGCTTATGAAGAAGACCAAATTCACCGAAGCGCAGCCGGGTGGCCGGAGCCATTGTCTTTGCGCTTCGCCAAGCTGACACCGAAACTGTCGTTGCTGAGGGTTGCCGTAAGATGGGCATTAGTGAAGTCACTTTCTACAACCGATCAGGCGGCCCTGTGGAAGAAGAAGTATGGCTGCCCGAGCGGGCCAGTTCAAGGCCGTGGGCTGGTCCAAAGTTTGATGATGGATTATCAACTATCAAATCCTGGGGCTTGTGCCGTGGTGACGTGAGGCCGTTCTATCTGGTACTACAAGGTCGACAAGTATAGCCGCCAGTGTGTGGCCATTCACGTTGGCCAGTCGTCGAAATCGGAAGATGTGATTGCTGAAATGAATCGCTTACAATCGTTGTATTTAGCCGTTCCCGAACCTATTTAATAGGGCCGCCTGAGCGGTTGATAATGGCAGTGAATTTATTGCCAAAGCTTTAGGCAAATGCGGGGCCGCCCGTGGGGCGTATAACAACAACGTAACGTTAGACTTTTAACTTCCTGGCAATCCCACCGCTATGGCAGACCGTTAATAATCCTTTTTATTGAATCTTTTAATGGTAGTTTCAGTGACGAATGTTTAACCGTGCACTGGTTCCTGTCATTGGAAGATGCCCGCCAAAAAATTGAATGCTGGCGGCAAGAATACAATAGTTTTCAACCTCACAGCTCTCTCGGAGGATGACCCCCGATGTGGTTGGAAAGGGAACAAAAACCAACAAATGAACGTCCGATCCTCTAACCGGCCCAGAATTTGGGTGAACCTCATAATGACAAATTACCCTGTGAAAAACGACTCTTATATTCTTTAGGCGTAATTCCTTTGACATTCTTAAAATGCCTGTAAAAATTAGAGGTATTCTCAAATCCACTGTCCAGGGCTATACTTGCTATCGTAAAGTCCGTTTTAATAAGTAATCGACAAGCATGGCTAAGGCGTACTTCTGTAAGGAAATCAAAGTACGATTTATTAGACATCATTTTAAAGTAGCGGCAAAACGAAGTAACGCTCAGGTTCGTTAACTGTGCTACATCGTCAATCAGAATTTTATTCCTGAAATTTTGTAAGGTGAATGAAAGCACCTTTTCCATTCTATTTCCATCATGCTGATTAAATTTTGTGTATTCAACACTATTCGATAAAATCTCGCATTCGCTGCTTTCCAGTAAAATGACGTAAATTCTTAATAAGTAAACAACTTTATTCAAGCCTGTCTCCCGTATCATTCGCCACATTAGCCGTTTAATTTTCTCCTTTGCACTTCCTTTGATGATGAGTCCGTTTTTGGCTTGTTCAAAGAGTTTCGAAATTCCCTGCGTTTCGTATACAGTAAGAAATTCCTTCCCCAGACACTCTGGATGAAAGTGAAGCACTAACGCTTCCACATGATATTCCGAAGAAAATGGAATATTACACTTCCAGGTATGTGGCACATTTGAGCCCATGAGAATCATGTCATCAGGCTGGAAGTTGCCTATATTATCCCCTATAAACCGAATCCCTTCACCTTTTATAAGATAATGAAGTTCTATTTCAGGATGATAGTGCCAGATTGAGCCAAACTGTGGCACTATATCGTGACGAATACTAAAGGCATTATCCAGAGGCCTGGGAACAATATGAAGTTTAGGCACCATCTGTAGCTATGGCTGCTGTTATGTACGAAATTATAAAAATTCCAGTAAATTTTTAATTAATGTGATAATATGTTGGATAAGTTGGAAAAATTCAATGAGTCCATCCCAATTAGAAGCGTTCAATCTTTGTGCTACTCTAAGTAGCAAGGAAAGATGGAACGTAACTATGCCTTACTGGTCTGTAGCGGAGACCTCAGGCCGTCAGCTAACCTTACGTGTTGGCCGATGCAACAAAAAATGGAAGAAGACCTGGCAGAGGCCTTACGTAAACATTCATGGGAAGTTAAAAGAGCCCACGCCTATAATGAAGCGAAAGGGCATGGTTTTATCGACTACCAATACGAAGGAATAAAAATCTTCAGAGAAATAGATAAAACGAAGCCGCTGATCGTAGCCGAGAGCGTGTGGCAGTACAGTCATCACGTTTTGGCAGGACTAGTTTCGCACAAAGGACCAATTTTGGTGGTGGCCAACTGGGACGGCACCTATCCAGGTCTTGTTGGCTCGCTTAATCTTACAGGCTCACTAACAAAAGCCGGTGTGAAGTACAATTTCTTGTGGAGTAAAGACTTTAACGATACATTCTTCACCACAGGGTTAAAGGAATGGCTGGACACCGGTAAAGTGACGCATGACCTCTCCCATGTAAACCGGTTTGATAGGACTAAGGTAGGGAAGGACGGCTTACTTGTGGCTGAAAAACTAGCTGCACGTATTAAGGACGATAAAGTGATTATGGGGGTGTTTGACGAGGGATGCATGGGGATGTTTAACGCCATCGTACCAGATGAACTTATTCATGCTCTCGGTATATATAAGGAACGGTTAAGTCAGTCCACCTTGTACGCTAAAATGCTGACCGTTTCAGATGCAGAAGCCAATGCTGTGCTGGATTGGATGCTTCAAAAAGGAATGAACTTTGTTTGGGGAACTGATCCGACCAATGAACTGACTACAGAGCAAACGCTGGAACAATGCAAAATGTACGTTGCGGCTATGCGGTTGGCTGACGAATTTGGCTGCGACACGATCGGGATTCAGTACCAGCAAGGGTTAAAGGAACTTACGGCAGCGAGTGATCTGGCCGAAGGGCTGCTCAATAACACAGATCGCCCGCCGGTTTTTGATGCTCAAGGTAAAGAATTATATCCGAACGTAGCCTTGCCTCACTTCAACGAGGTAGACGAATGTGCCGGTATAGACGGCTACGTTACCTACCATCTTTGGCGCGAACTTGGACTCAACGGCGATAATACCCTACACGATTTACGATACGGTGAAACCTTTACTATAGAGGGCAAAGACGAGTTTGTATGGGTCTTTTTGATCTCGGGAGCGGCTCCTGCCTCGCATTTTAAAGGCGGTTATGCCGGTGCAGACAGCAGGCGTCAGCCGCCGATGTTTTTCGGAAAAGGGGGCGGTACGCTCCGTGGCGTGAGCAGGCCCGGAAAGATTGTATGGAGCCGGGTTTACATCGAAAACAATGCGCTTTGGTGTGATATCGGTACGGGTCGATGCGTGGAATTGCCGGATGCGGAAGTGGACCGTCTCTGGAAACTGACCGATCCTCAATGGCCGGTAATGCACGGCGTTCTGGACGGTGTGAGCCGTGATCAGATGATGGCCAAGCACAAAGCAAACCACATTCAGGTGGTCTATGTTGACGGAGACTTTGATGTGCGTAAAGCCGCAGAAATCAAAGCCGCTACGTTCGTGCATCTAGGAATCAACGTGAATTTTTGCGGAATCTGATGGGGTACTTATTGCTACCAATACGACCGGTTCTACGCCTATTAAAAATTAGCCTATGACTAATTTACCGATATTGGATATCGCCATTATTATTGCTTATCTGATTGCAATGGTTTTGGTTGGCGTATTCTTTTCCAGAAAAAACACGTCAGCCGATGAATTTACCCGAGCGTCCGGCCGGATTCCGGGTTGGGCGATAGGCATATCGATTTATGCTACCTTTCTGAGTTCGAATACGTTTCTCGGCGTTCCGGGCAAAGCGTTTGGCAGCAATTGGAATGCCTTTGTGTTTAGCCTTTCTATGCCTTTGGCAGCCTGGTTCGCTACTAAATACTTTGTGCCCTTCTATCGAAGTACCGGAGAAGTGTCGGCTTATACCAATCTCGAAAAACGATTCGGTACCTGGGCCAGAACCTATGTTGTGATCTGCTTTTTATCCACTCAGCTAGCCCGGATTGGATCTATCTTTTTTGGTATTTCACTGACCTTACAAGCGCTTACCGGCTATAGTATGGTGACGATCATGGTGATTACCGGAATCTGTATCGTAGTCTATACCGTGATGGGGGGGATTGAAGCCGTCATCTGGACCGAAGTCGTGCAAGGTATATTGAAAACGCTGGGAGCAGGTATCATTATTTATCTGGTCGTAAACGAAGTTCCTGGCGGATTCAACGACATTCTTGCCATGGGATCGGCAGAGAATAAATTCAGCCTCGGCACTATCGAGTTCGATCTTGTTCATTCCTCGTTCTGGGTTGTGCTGCTATACGGCTTTTTCATTAATCTGAATAATTTCGGAATGGACCAGAACTACGTTCAGCGATACCACGCAGCCACCAGCGCAACGGAGGCCAAAAAGTCGGTCTGGCTTTGTGTGTGGATCTATGTTCCGGTATCGCTCCTGTTTTTTAGTATAGGAACCTGTCTATATACGTACTACATGCAGAACCCGGAGTTGCTCCGGAGCATTAAACTTCAGGCGGCTTCTGAGCAACTCGGTCTAGCAATAAACAAAGCGGAAGTAGTCCAACTGGCAGCCACGATGAAGCCATCCGATTATGCCGATAAAGTGATGCCGCACTTTATGGTACATATGATTCCAACTGGTCTTTTAGGGCTGATTGTCTCTGCCATTCTGTCGGCGGCAATGAGCACAATAAGTTCCGGCATGAACGCTTCGGCCACCGTCTTTACCGAAGATATCTATAAGCGCTATGTTAATCCAGGTTCAACCGAAAAGAACAGTTTAAAAATTCTTTACATCGCCACGGTCATCGTGGGGTTGATCGGTATGCTCTGCGGAATAGCCATGATCGGCGTCAAAAGCCTTTTAGATGTCTGGTGGACACTTTCCGGCATATTTGCCGGAGGTATGCTAGGGCTCTTTTTGCTCGGTTTAATAAGCAAAAAGGCTACGAATAAAGACGCGCTGACGGGTACGCTAATCGGCATTCTGGTTATTCTCTGGATGAGCTTTTCGTACCTCATACCAGATCAATACGGTTTTTTACGCTATCCGCTGCACGCTAATATGATTATTGTGGTAGGTACTCTATCGATTTTTCTTACTGGTAATATCGCGCAAAAATTAAGAACAATAGAAACGATATGACAACTAAAAAATTTATACCTGTCATGCTTACCCCCTTTCAGGACGGCAATGCGATTGACTACAAAATACTGGAGGACCTGATTGAGTTCTACCTCGAAGCCGGAGCGGGCGGCCTTTTTGCCAACTGCCTGTCGAGTGAGATGTATCACCTTTCCAAAGAAGAAATGTTGGCTTCGGTATCGTTTGTCGTACAAAAAGTGAATGGAAGAGTTCCGGTAGTGGCGACAGGCACTTTCCCTGACACGTTGGAAAACCAGGCCGCATTTGTCAAAGAAATGTATCGTACAGGCGTCGACAGCGTGATTGTGATTACAAGCTTGCTGGCCGGGGAAACGGATGCTGACGATGTGCTCGAAGTCAATGTAAAACAATTGCTTGCGATAACGGACGATATTCCCCTTGGATTCTATGAATGTCCTGTCCCTTATAAACGGATTTTAAGGCCTGATTTTCTGGGAGAATTAGTCCGGACGGGCCGTATCAAATATCATAAAGACACTTCCTTAAATATAGACAGCGTGCAGGCCAAAATTGCGGCAAGTAAAGACTCGGCGGACTTTGCCCTGTATGATGCCTACATGGTGCATGCGGTAGATTCGATGAAAGCCGATTCGGCAGGTCTATCCTGTATTCAGGGAAATTATTTCCCGGAGCTAATTGTCTGGCTGTGTAATCATTACGATGACGACTCCGAAGAAGTAGATAAAGTGCAGCAGTTTTTCGCGCAAAACATGGGTGTCATGCATGATACCTATCCCGCCAGCGCGAAATATATTCTCGAAAAACGAGGATTGGGTATCTCTCAAATTTGCCGCAATGGCAGTGAACTAAGAAACGCAACCGATTACGACCAGCTTGACACGCTATTCTATCAATTCAAAAAATTGGCACAGGAGATAAATTTAAACATGGTAAGCCTATGAACAATAAAATGTGATTTAGCCAAAGAACAGTGACCAATTCCTAAACAGAATCACCTTATCTAATGTAAAACCATGAATCGAAATCGAATCAAATTTCGGCTGACAGGGCTTATGCTGTTGTTTTCGATAGCCGCTTTGGCACAAAATGTAATTACCGGAAAGGTAATTGATGCCAGTACCAGAGAGCCCTTGCCCGGAGCCACGGTTATACTTTACGGTACTAACCTGGCCACTACCACCAATTCAGGGGGTGCCTATAGTCTTACCGTTCCCAATCTGAACGGTAAAATTTATGTAAGCTACGTGGGTTTTTTAACCAAGGACGTTGAGCTTCAAAATCGAGTAAAGATAGATGTAGAGCTTGAACCAAAGGCCTCGTTACTAAACGATGTCGTTGTTATCGGCTATGGCACTGCCAAGAAGAGTGACATAACCGGATCCGTTGCGAGCGTAACAGAAAAAGATTTTAACAAAGGTGTCAATGTCTCGGCCGAACAGCTGATAGCCGGAAAAGTAGCGGGCGTCCAGATTGTTCAGAGTAGCGGAGAACCCGGCGGTGGAATTAACGTGAATATCAGGGGAATGGGATCGCTTAATGCCGGAAACTCACCGCTATACGTAGTGGATGGCTTTCCGATCGATAACTCGTCGACCGTAAGCGGCACCGGCGCCAATTTTACAGGCATGCGTACCGCCAGAAACCCGTTGAACTCGATCAACCCTGGTGATATTGCGTCCATAGAGGTCCTGAAAGATGCTTCAGCGACGGCCATTTACGGATCGAGAGGAGCAAACGGGGTGGTTTTGATTACGACCAAAAGAGGTAAAGACGGCGGACTAAAAGTTAGTTATGATGCCTACTACGGGGTTCAGAACGTCATGCGTGATATTGACCTGTTGAGTGCTAACGACTACAAGACCGCTATGAACAGCTTGATTGACGCGGGAGCTGGAAGCGCTAATGTAAAGATTGGCGATTTTTCAGGTGGAACCGACTGGTTAAAGTTGATGTACCGCAAAAATGCACCTATTCAAAGTCACAATATTTCTTTTTCAGGAGGGAATCAGTCCACTAAATATTACACGTCTCTGAATTACTTCAATCAGGATGGCGTCCTGATTAACTCGGGAAATAAACGATACAGTGCCAGAGTCAATCTTGAGCACACCAACAAGAATTTCACCGTTGGCACAAACATCACGTCGTCTTATGTTGCTGATTCCTACGTGGCTAACGGGATGGATCTGAACGAACGAGCGGGGATAATCTATGCGGCTATTGCCTATGAACCCACGCTTTCCGTTTACGATCAGGACAACAACTACGTTCTTTCGAAGAACATGAACATCGATAATCCCCTCGCCATAGCCAATGGAAAGACGTCTACGTCAAATCTTTACCGGACTTTAGGAACTGTGTATGGCGAAATCAGATTCCTGACGGATTTTACCGCCCGCTTAAACCTGGGTGCTGACATAACCTCGCAACGTCGGGATACGTACGTGGATAGACAAACCATCGAAGGCCGAGCCAATGGAGGAATTGCCAGCGTTTTGTCAGGAACAAACAGTAGCCTTCTGTCTGAACTGACGCTGAACTACAGGAAACGGTTTGGCAATCAGGATCTGAATGTTCTGCTTGGGACCACTGGTCAACAATTTAACTTTAATGATCAAACATCGCAGGCCAGCGGTTTTCCTTCGGATGCAACCAAAACAGACAATCTTAGCCTGGGAGACCCGACTCGTTTTATCGCGACAAGCAGCCGGTCAAAAAACAGCCTGCTGTCCTATCTGGGCAGAGTAAACTATAATATCGCCGAGAAATATTTGCTGACAGCCTCATTACGAGTTGACGGTTCTTCCCGCTTCGGTGAAAACAACAAGTACGGCGTATTTCCATCCTTTGCTTTTGCCTGGCGGCTTGAAAATGAGGAGTTTATTAAAAACCTTAGCGCCATTACTTCATTAAAACTTAGGTCTAGCTGGGGACAAACAGGCAACCAGGCAATAGGCAATTATCAATCGATAACTACGTATACGACCGGGCAAAAAGCGGTCATCGGAAATCAGCAGGTAAGTACCACCACACCGAATAGGGTACCCAATCCTGACCTGAAATGGGAAACGTCAGAGCAACTGAACTTCGGACTCGACTTTGGTTTTCGCAATAACAGAATCACGGGTAGCCTGGACTGGTTTACCAAAGCCACGCGGGATATGCTCCTGGACCTGCCTATCCCACGTACGACCGGGTTTACGACGATGATGACCAACGTCGGGTCTGTCAGAAACAGCGGATTTGAAGTGTTGGTCAACAGCGTCAACCTGACTGGCCCGCTGAAATGGGAAACCGCACTCAACATGACCTGGCTCAACAACAAAGTAACCGATCTGGGTGGTATTACGAATATTTTTACCGGAAGTGCAGGTGGTACCAGTAACGTCGCTATTATTAAGGAAGGTCTGCCCATGTATTCCTTTTATGGCTATGTCATAGACGGTATCTGGCAGCAGGGCGATGATCTTACTACCACAAAAGACATCGTGAAACCGGGCGACTTCAAGTACCGGGATTTAAACGGCGATAAGATTGTCAATGCGGATGACCGTCAGGTAATAGGCAACCCATTTCCCAGTTTTATGGCCTCATTGACGAATAATTTCAGCTACAAGGGTTTCAATCTTAACATTTTCGTGGATGGGGTATGGGGGTCAAAAATGCTGAACAATAACCTGGTCGATACGTATTTTCCGGCCAACCTACTGAGAAACCGGTTGTCGGAACCCTTACTAAACCGCTGGACTCCGTCAAACCCGTCAACCGTTTACCCGTCATTTATCAATCCGCTGGGACAGGGAAAAAAAGAGGTAAACACCTATACGGTTGAAAGTGCCGATTTCCTGAGACTGAATACGGTAAAATTAGGCTATGATTTTACCGTCAAAAATTCAGCAGTGAAAGGCCTGGGGGTTTTTGTTACCGGGCAAAACCTGGCCATGTGGACTAATTACAAAGGATATGACCCGTCTATAAATCCGAATGGCGGTGGAGTCAGAATCGATTGGAATGCCTTTCCAACGGCCAGAACTATCCTATTCGGCGTAAACCTAAATCTGTAAAATCATGGAAAAGACTATAAGATATATTTTGCTGGGAGCATTGGTGTCAGCAACCCTATTCCTGACCGGCTGTAAGGAGTATTTGAAAGAAGAGGTTTTTTCTCAACTGGCTCCTGAAAACTATCTGAAAACGAAAGAAGGACTTACGTCGGTTCTGTATGAAACCTATGCCAAAGCGGCAAACATGAATAGTAATAACTCTATTTATGTGCTTGGTCCTCAGGAATTTATGACGGATATTTTATATCAGAGTGGCGATAATGTGGAGGCTACCATACGAAATTATAGAGAATTTAACTGGGACCCGAACATGGACTTTCTCATACAGAATTGGGATTCCTATTACCAATGTATACGAAATGCCAATATTTTGCTCGAAAACATTCCGAGTTCAAACCTATCGGCCGCTGAAAAGTCCCTCTACGAAGCCGAAGCCCGTTTTTTAAGAGCGGTGAGTTACTATAAACTGTATTTCTTTTTTGGAACGGTACCGTTACGAACCAGCACTACGCAGGAACTGAGTTTACCAAGAGCTTCTGAAGATGAGATCAAACAGTTTATAACGACAGAACTCAAGTTTGCCGCCGAAAACTTACCCAATCCGGGAGCGGAAACGCAGAAGTACAGGGCTCATAAAGCCGCAGCTTCTGGCTACCTGATGAAATTCTATCTTAATACCAAGAACTGGAACGAGGCAAGTACCATCTCTGCCCAGTTTTTGAGTTCGTTTAAAACGTACACTTTATATGCCCAATACAAGGATTTGTTCAAAGTTGAAAGTGAAAACAATCCTGAATACATCTGGGTAAGGCCGGCCATTGCTTCTTCCGACCGGGTAACAGCCAATAGCTGGAGTAATGTTTCGTTTCCTGATAACTTCAAATCAGCGCCTGAAGTGGGGCTTACGTTTAAATCTACCTGGCTCAACTGGCCCAATGAATTCCGAATTTACGACAAATTCTATAATACGTTTGAAGCCGCTGATAAACGAAAAGAGTTGATGATTACGTATTATACGAATACAACCGATCAGCGCGTTGAGCTTCGCGGCAGCGATAACATCCGTTCATTCAAATACTGGCCTGATCAGAACAACGTAGGGGCTGCTCATGGCAATGATATCCCCGAAATAAGGTTAGCTGACATCATACTGTCGCGTGCAGAGGCCCTCAATGAACTGAACGGACCCAGTGCAGAAGCCCTTCAACTGGTTAATCAGGTCAGAGCCAGAGCTGGCCTTCCAGGACTGAAGCTGGAAAATGTTGCTACCAAAGAAGCCTTTCGGGAAATGATCCTGCTGGAAAGAGGTCACGAATTTTACAATGAAGGACACAGACGGATGGATCTTATACGCGCAGGGAAGTTCATTTCAGATGCCCAGGCAAGAGGCAAAAATGCTCAGCCATTTCATCTGTTATTTCCTATCCCACAGGTTGTAATTGATTCAGATCCGGCTATTAAACAAAACCCGAATTATTGAAAAGGATGAAAAATATAAGAAGTAAATCAACGCTCC
The DNA here is from genome assembly GCF_054777855.1 of Spirosoma jeollabukense. Classification (NCBI taxonomy): domain Bacteria; kingdom Pseudomonadati; phylum Bacteroidota; class Cytophagia; order Cytophagales; family Cytophagaceae; genus Spirosoma; species Spirosoma jeollabukense. The sequence continues at coordinate 77,772 of NZ_BAAHAD010000001.1, read as the reverse complement.
TGTTGTGGCTGTTGGCTGGTTGGTTTGTCGGGCTGGCTCAAACAGTTCCGGGTACTATCGTTTGTTACGAACCCAGTTCATCCCAACGATATATCGGTTCACCAAGCTTAGCGACGCTGCCGAACGGGGACTATGTGGCTTCGCACGATTTTTTCGGACCGAAAAGTTCTGAATGGCAGCAGGCTGCCTCCCGGATTTATACGTCTAATAATAAAGGGAAAACCTGGCGTTATTTAGCCGAAATCAGGGGTGCATTCTGGAGTTCATTGTTCGTTCACAAAGGTGAACTTTACCTTTTAGGGCCTGATAGACACCATGGCACCGTTCTCATACGAAAGTCAGTTGACGGCGGAAAAACCTGGACTGAACCAACGAACAAAGAAAACGGTGTGCTCCTTACCGGCGAGTTCCACTGTGCTCCCATGCCTGTAGTAGTGTATAGTGGGCGACTCTGGAGACCGATGGAAACGGCACATGGCCCTGTACTGGAATGGGGTAAGCGATACGGCGCGATGGTCATGTCGGCGCCCGTAGATGCAGACCTTATGAATTCGAAATCCTGGCAAACCAGTACCCCTATTTTGTATGACAGTACATTTAATAAGGGGGATTTTGCCGGATGGCTGGAAGGTAATTTTGTGGTTGATAAAGACCAGAAAATGTGGGATATGCTCAGAGTGGCTAACAAAAAGTCGCCTGACGAGAAAGCGGCCATGGTATCAATAGCAGCCGACGGTAAAACACTTTCCTTTGATCCTAATTCCGGTTTCATACCGTTTGATGGCGGTAGTAAAAAATTTGTGATAAAGTATGATACGCTTAGCAGGAAATACTGGGCCCTAGCCAATGTGATTCCCGACAAATACCGGAAACAGTTTCCCGAGCGAAATCCTTCTGGCTTTCGGAATGTCCTGATGCTGAAAAGCTCCACGGATTTAAAAAAATGGGAGGATGTAAAGGTTATTCTGGAACACGAAGATGTCATCAATCACGGGTTCCAGTATGTAGACTGGTCATTTGAAGGGAACGATATTATAGTACTTTCCAGAACTGCCTATTTCGACGGAATTTCCAATGCAAAGAACAACCATGATGCTAATTATTTGACATTCCATAGAATAGAAGACTTTAGAAAAATCAGAAGTAAAATTTAAAATATACGCTGGGATAACTGGAAGCCCTCTACTTACTGCACCGCTTTGGTGCAGTAAGTAGGTTGATTTTTTATTCGTTTTGTTTGTCTTCAAGGCATGAAAATAGCCTTGTTTGGCGGCTCACTGGATAGGCGAATTTTAGACGTAGTTAAGAAGGGAAAATGCGTATTCTGTATGAAATGGCTTTCGCTTATCGCTCTTATTTTGTTAACTAGTTGTATGACATTAAAAAGCAGTAGTCTGACAGTTTTGCCAGCAGGCCACACAATGCACCACAACGGTGTATTTTCGAAAGATGGCCAATGGATTGTTTTTGATGGCAGGAATGATGACACTAAAATTGGAGAAACGTCTACCATAGGTATTGTAAACGTTAAAACCGGAGAAGAAAAGATCATTTATAAAACCACTCATCAGACTGTTTTCGGACCGGGTGTGGGAGCGGCCTCTTTCAGTCCGGTAGACGATAAAGTGATATTCATCCACGGTTTACCGGATGCAAATGCTGACAAACCGTATGCCATATTCCGAAGAACAGGTGTCGGCATTGACATTCAACATCCTTACAGCCCCTTCTTTTATGATGCCAGAGATACACGGTTTCCCTATGCCCCCGGCTCACTCCGGGGTGGAACCCATTCGCACTGCTGGAGCGGGGACGGAAAACTTATAAGTTTTACGTATAACGATGAATTAACTGAGCCAAACCTAAGGACGGTGGGGGTAATGCTGCCGTTCACTCAGGGAGTTAAAGTAGATTCTAGCAAAGGGAACAATGACGGGATAATGTATTCATCGATAGTCACTAATGTAGTGAAAAATCCCAGACCTGGTTCTGACGAAATCAATAAGGCGTTTGACGAGTGTTGGGTGGGGAAAAACGGATACACACTGCAATCGGGAGCGCATATTCCTCATGCAATTGCTTTTCAGGGTAACGTTTTAAACAAAGAGGGAAAACAAATCACAGAGGTTTTCATTGTCGATATTGATCCGGCAAAGATTTTGGCGGATTCCGCAGCCGTTGGAAAAGCTGGAGAAGGGCCTCGCGTACCGAAAGGTATACACCAACGACGAGTTACTTTTTCTGAAAAAGGGCTTTCAGATACCCGGCATTGGTTGCGTTCAAGCCCTGACGGAAAATTTATTTATGCATTGGCGAAGGGCCAGAATGAATATATTCAAATCGTTCAGATTGAGGTAAATACGGGAAGTGTTAGGTTTCTGACCAATAATGGTTTTTCCATTGATTACTCATTTAATCTGAACAAAGCGGGTAATAAGATAGCGTACGTAGCTCAAAATTCTGTTTATCTTTTTGATCTGATAAAAGGAGTTTCTATAAAACTTACCAGTAAAGGGAAGGGGAAAATCGTAGGCGCTCCATCTTTTTCTCCTTGTGATCATCTATTGGTTTTCAATCAATATAGGAAAGACCAAAACGGAGACGATTTTTTACAGATTCAAAAAATTAGTTTACCCGAATAAAATAATTCTGCTCAATAACCTAGTGCATTCATATAGGAGGCAGCGTTGACCGAACGTATCTTGTCCTAATTTTATTCGGAGGTTTTCTCGGGAGATTTTGGTAAGTGGGTAAAATATACATAATCGTTTGATCTTAAAACGATTAATCGTTCACTAAATAGCAGTGGCGGGCTATTTTCTGGACAAAATTATAACGCCAAACCCCTATTGATTTGTTTAAAAGGGAGGTAGTCAGGATCCAATACCCTGACAGGTCGATAGGAAACTGGATGAACGAAATTTATCTACTTGATGTCACTTTATACTCAAAAAATGGTTGGTAGAACCGGCTGTCAAATAGCTTCTGAAGTTTTAATTGAGCAAATTACTTCAACCGGTTGTGGGCGGTGACGGAAGGGGGCGACTTACATGAAATCAACACGAAAACTGGACTGGTTACGCCACATCCAATAAAAGCTGCAAAGGCCAATCAGTGGAACAGCCAGATTACCGTTTATAAAGACACCCAGAACCTACTCTGGATTGGTACGTTTTCGGTCCTGGCCAGCTACGACCCGGCCAGGCATCACTTCAGGCTATATCCTTCGCCCAAAGCTGAAATGCCGATTAAAACAGCATTTGGAGGCCATCAGCATCGATTTTGGGTAGCCTCCATCAAGGTCTATACCTGCTTGACCGAATAACCGGGCGTTATACGCTGGTGCCTGTGCTGGGCTTGACTGGCCCTCAACCCTCTTGTCTGTCATTTTATTTCGACAAAGAAGACGTCCTCTGGATCGGTGCGGCCACAGCTGGGTATAGCCTGTTCAAGCTGGATTTGCGACACCAACCCTGGAAAACTCTCCCGTACAATCCGGGTGGACAGCTTAATCCCTATATCTGGCGCAATACTATCCTTCGGGATTCGTCGGGAATCGTTTGGGTGGGCACAACCAATGGTTTGCAGGGTATTGATCCGGCGACAGATCAAGTCGTCACCTATCAGACCGATCCAAACCTGTCGAAGGGCCTTGCCAGCAGCAATGCACAGGCAGTATAGCATGACCGGGCAGGTATGCTCTGGGTAGGAACCGACAATGGTATCGATCGGCAGGCGGTCAACACAAAACCGTTCGCCGTGTACCGGGTAAAGCCCAATGAACGCATGGCCACTATGCCCGAGAACAGGGCCAATACTGTATTTAAGGATAAGCGGGGACAACTTTGGTTTAGTAATTTAGCCACTGTTTATCGGTTGTCCCTTAATAAACAGCTCGATCGTATCCCGCTGGATAAGCTGGGATGGGGCTCATACGAATCCCGTCAATAGTTTCTTGTCCGACGGGTCGGATGGGCTCTGGTTCGGTACCAATGATGGGTTATACCACCTCGGTCAGGCATCCGGTCAATATACCTGGTATCCATCCGACATTCCGGCCCACTTTCTTGGGCTTCAATACCTGGAGGGCAAGCCAGCCGATAATCTCTGGATCGGCGGGGAGGGTGGTGTGGCCTCGTTTAATACGCGCACGCATCAATACACCTACTACAAATACAAGCCAGGTGATTCGGGCGGCATTCCCGACAAGGCAATTTATGGGCTGATGGTGAGCCAGTTCGGAGATGTATGGATACTGGTTAACTAGCTGGGCATCTGTCGGCTGAATTTAAAAACGGGTTAGATGACCCGCTATATGGCGGGAGGTAAAGGAAAGCTGACCACAAACGAGGTGTTGTCTATTCACGAGGACAAGGCCGGCATCATCTGGATTGATACGCATCTGGGCGGTTTAAACCGATTTGACTGGCGAACGGGGCTGTTTTCGGTGATCACCCGGCAGGAGGGGATACCGGGCACGAGTATAGTCGGGATTACCAGTGATGGGGCGGGCAATCTCTGGCTCAGTACGAATGAGGGAATTTGCCAGATTGACCCCACACCCGAGCCATTCATAGTTATGAAGTTTCGGATGGCTTGCCCAGTAACGACTTCAAGCATAACGCCGTTTTTCGACAGCCCAGCCAACTGATTTTGGTACCGAGAATGGCATCGTTCAATTCAACCCCAATCAGATTCTTGTTGATACCCACCCGTTTCCAGTCTATATCACCGACCTAACCGTCATGGGTAAACCCCGGGGCTATCACCGCCAAGGTAATTCGCCTGAAACACGACGAGAACATGCTGTCGATTGGCTTCGCGGCTCTAGCCTACGAGCAGCCGGGTCAAAACCAGCATGCCTACCAACTGGTTGGCGTTAATCCAACTGGGTTCAGAATGGGAACCGGCGCGTGGCTACCTATACCAGCCTGGCGCCGGGCACCTATACTTTCCGGGTAAAAGCCGCCAATAGTAGTGGATTCTGGACCAAAAATGAAGCGTCTATTCAGGTGATTGTCAGGCCACCCTGGTGGGCCACCTGGTGGGCCTATGGGTGTATGCGCTGCTGGCCGGAGGGGCCATTTGGGGCTATATCCGGTTTTATACCAATCGGCTCCGCCAACGACAGGAATTGGTACTTAATCGGCGGGAGGCTGAGCAACTCAAAGCCGTGGATGAGCTGAAAACCCGTTTCTTTTCAAATATTACCCACGAGTTTCGTACGCCTTTATCCCTGATTCTTTCGCCGGTAGAGAAGCTGCTTCAGGAAAACCGCTTCGACCGGCCGATGCTGACGCTGGTTCACCGGAACGCCGAGCAGCTCCTGCGGCTCATTAATCAGTTATTAGATCTGTCGAAGCTGGAAGGGAACTATATGGCTATTTCGCTCATGCAGGGGAACGTACCGGCGTTTATTCACCCGATTGTTGGCGTATTTCAGCGGATGGCGGAACAGAAAGGGGTAACCCTGACGTGTGAGGTGGCTGGTCTGCCTGCTCAGGAGTATGTATTCGATGCCGATAAGTGGGGAAAGATTCTGACCAATCTGTTGTCGAATGCGCTGAAATTCACCGATCCGGGTGGACAGGTAACGCTTACGGGTAGGCCCGTCTGGACGGGTGATGAGATGACGGCAGTAGAAATCCAGTTAGTCGATTCGGGTATCGGTATTACCGCTGAAGCGCTGCCGCATATCTTCGACCGCTTTTATCAGGCGGACACCTCCAGTACCCGCGTTTATGAAGGTACGGGCATTGGGTTAGCACTGGCTCACGAACTGATTGGCTTATTAGGCGGCACCATCACCGTAGCGAGTCAGGTAGCAGTGGGTACTACTTTTCGGTTAACACTGCCCGTCGGTCCCGTATTGGCAGCGGTTGATATACCTAAAATTAGTCGGTCGGTGTCTAAACCTGAGGTTTTTAATCAACTGGCGTCGTTTGCCCCCAACTTCATCTTCCGCTTTCTGATGAGGGTACTTCGGTCCCAAGCATCCTGATCGTAGAAGATAATGACGAGTTGCGGGAGTTTCTGGTGGGCGGGCGAGTTGGTTTCGTCGTACCATGTTCTTCAGGCTGTGGATGGAGAAGCAGGCTGGGCGCTGGTTCAAACGGAACTACCCGATATTGTGCTGACCGATGTGATGATGCCCCGCCTGGATGGAATTGAACTCACCCGGCTGATGAAGAGCCATGCCGATACCGACCATATTGCGGTGGTGATGCTCACAGCCAAAGCGGCCCCCAGAGCCGGATTGACGGGCTGCAACAGGGAGCCGATGACTACCTGGCCAAACCCTTTAGTCTGGATGAACTGCATTTGCGTCTGCGTAACCTGATGACCCACCAGCAGAAATTGGGGGTGCATTATCGGCAGCAGTTTGCCTTGCCCGGCCTGGATTCGCCCCTTAGTCAACCAGTGCCTAAGCCAGCTTTGAGCACCGATCTATTTCTGGTGCGGATTTACGGGCTACTGGATCAGCATCTGGACAACTCTTCGATCAGTGTGGACTGGCTGGCCGATCAACTGGCCATGAACCGTAAGACACTGTATCGCAAAGTGCAGAGCCTGATTCAACTCGCGCCCGCGGATTTGATCCGTCAATATCGCCTGCGGAAAGCGACTGAGTTGCTAAAGGCGGGTCATAACGTAGCGGAGACCGCCGATTTGGTAGGTTTCAATACGCCTTCTCACTTCACTCTTGTTTTTAGGGAAGCCTATCAGCAAACGCCCACGGAGTTTATCAATAATCTTGTGAAAAAGTCTGATATAAGCTTTTTTCATTGCCACGGGCAAAATGCCCCGAATCTGACGACATCTGCCCCCATCCTGACAGGATATTGACGGGTCACTGGCCACCTTTGATGCGTCAAAAGGGTAGCGAGTCTGCACCGTTTTCGATAAGATTTCCGGTTTAATCCACCTTCGTTTCACGCCACAATGAATCGTCGATCGAAAACTGCCCATCACGTTCGGGCCTCATTGGCGATGCCCGCTAGCCGTACTTCGCCTGACCGAAGCCACAATGCTTTTCTCAAGCGGATTTATAGTCTTTTGGAACGAAATCTGGAAGATCCCTCCGTCAATGTCAACTGGCTGGCCGATCAGCTGGCTATAAATCGAAAAACGCTGTACCGTAAAGTGGAGCGGTTTATTCAACTGACCCCTACCGATCTGATAAGTCAGTTCCGACTCCGTAAAGCGGCCGAGCTACTACGTATAGGCTATAGCGTAACACAGACGGCCACCTTAACCGGGTTTAAAAGCTCGTCTCATTTTACGACTGTTTTCAAAGAATTCTATCAGCAAACCCCCACCAAATTTATCGCTAGTCAGCTTAAAAGAGCCTGATCTGGTCTTAGTTTCTCTTTGGATGGGCCAAATGCCCCCAATTTGACGATATCTGCCCCGAATCTGACAGTGTCCCTGAGCGTAACGAGGGACCTTTGGCATATCCAAAACGAAGTCAGCCGTAAACCAGGATAGGAGTTCACCTTTTCTCAAAACCAAACTTATAATCATGGAAAAACAAGCAGCAAGCCGGGGAGATTTTTTAGGTATAGGTCATGCCGTAACGCATGCCGTAGACGTAGTAGTCCATGCGGTGACGGGTGCTGCAGGCACAGTAGCTAATGAGACGGCAGGAGTTATTAATACGGTCGGCAGTGCTGTGACAGGAGCCGCTGAAGCAGCAACTAGTGGAATTGTTAGCGTTGCCAATGCCGGGGCTTATGGGGTTGTAAATACTGCCAGTACGATAAGTAATGGCGTAGTAGGTGCCGCAAATACGGTTAGCGATGCGACAATAATGAGTTGGAAAGCAACCTCAAAAACAGCCGATACGGTTGGTTTCGTTTTTGAGGCTACCGGACTTACCATGGGGCAGGAAATGATGGACGGAGCAGATATAGCGGCTAACTATGGTGAAGTTGGTGCTATTCAAACCTACAAAGGATTGGTAGCTGCCGGGAAGTACATTTCCAATCACGCTTGTGATATTGCCTTGGGTACTGCTCTGTCCGCTATTTTTGTTTCTTTATTTGCTGAAGGAGAAGGGGAAATCTTGGTAGGGCCCATGGATGTCGCCGTAGCTTTGGGTGACAAAATTGCTATCAAAGCAGCGTCTAATGGGATAGCCGCATTTATCGTCGAACCCATTTTCACCATTCCTGGTGTTGCGAGCTCAGTTGGCCATAAAGATGAACTGGAGGCTATACTGGCCTTTACAATCAATAAACTAGTATCTGAAAAAGGACCTAAACTGAAGGTTGGTACAGTTGGTGGGTACGTTGCGGCTTTGGTGATTGCCTTTGTTACTCAACTTGTATGCGAAGGCAAGGTGCCAGCCGGTGGACCTCAGCTTTGGACTGGTGTACAAGGTAGTCTTCGGGACGTCGTGCCAGTAGATACGGTGCCCGCTCCCAAACCCCGTAATCTTCTGAGAAGTGGCGAGTTCCTGACAACAGGCGAGCACCTCGTCTCGGCAAACGGCAAGTACTTCATGATCATGCAAAATGACGGCAATCTTGTGATTTATGCTGGTTCGGGACCCGCAAACAAAGGAGCTGTGGTGTGGGCTCATAATGTCCTTGCCAAGGGTGGCCTATTTTTTGCCATCATGCAGAGTGATGGTAACTTGTGTGTATATAAGGGAACTGGCCCTGGCGATAACCGGGGCTACGTATGGGGTTCACAGGTTACGGCTGATGGAAAGTTATTCTATGCCTTACTACAGAATGATGGAAATATAAGTGTCAACCGGGGGCTCAGTCGTAAACTGACAGGTGGTGTTATCTGGGGAGCGCCCAATCTAGTTAAGGTAAACTTTGTGACAGTGCTGCCTAATGGTACCATCGCCGGTATCGGCTCTGACCAGCAAGTTTACACCCGCCCGAACCTGGACAGCAACTGGACACTGGTACCCAATGCCTTTGGGATAACCAGCCTGGCAGCACTACCTAACGAGCGGTTTGTCGCCACAGGAACCGATAATCAACTTTGGTCCCGGGACGGCTTAAGCGGCAACGGAATGCAGGTGCCAAACAGCGGGTCGGTGATCTCCGTAGCGGTGTTACACGATGGTACCATCACCGGAATTGGCACCGACCATCAGATTTATACCCGGGCGACCTTAACCAGCAAGTGGGTGTTGGTACCTAACAGTGGAACGGTGAACCGACTATCGGTACCGTCCAACGTAGCCGATAATTCGTTTTATGGGATTAGCCTTGATAATAAAATCTTCCGGAGATCTCAACTGAATGCGGCCAATTGGGGGGATCCGCTACCCGTCGGCGGTGGAATTACCAGTGTAGCCGTACTGCCCAACGGCCAGACTTTAGCCACGGGTACCGATGGGCAACTCTATACCATCCCTACCTTAAATCCTGTCTGGACACTGGTACCCAACGCTTGGGGGATCACCAGCCTGGCAGCCCTACCTAATGGGCAGTTTGTCGCTACGAGCACGGATAATCAACTCTGGTCCCGGGACGGCCTGAGCGGCAACGGAAGGCTGGTGCCTAATAGTGGGTCGGTAACCAGTGTGATTATATTACCGAATGGTATGATCGCTGGTACTGGCATCGACCTCCAGATATACACCCGATCTACCCTGAGCAGTACCTGGACACTGGTGCCAAACAGTGGGTCAATAACCAGCCTGGCGGTGTTGCGTGATGGCCGCTTTTTAGCCACGGGTACTGACCAACTTCTGTACACCCGCGATACGCTGACCAGCAACTGGGTGCAGGTGCCAAACAGCGGGTCGGTGATCTCCGTAGCGGTGTTACACGATGGTACCATCGCTGGCGTCGGCACCGACCATCAGGTCTATACGCGGGCTACGTTAAGCAGCAACTGGATCGTAGTGCCTAATACCGGGTCAGTAAACCGGCTGGCCGTGCTGCCTGATAGCCGGATTGCGGGCATCGGCACCGATAATAAAGTCTATACGCGGGCCACCCTGAACAATAACTGGACGGTAGTACCCAATAGCTAGTATCGAAAATACAGCTACGCCCAACTGGAATGGTCCTGGTGCCCGGGGTCGTTCCGGCTGCTGTCTTAATCAATCCTTATCCCTAAGCAAGAAAATATGAAAACGCACGACCCTGTAAAATTTGTTCGGGACCTCGAATTTGAGGATTCCAGAGAAGCCTTTCCGATTGAACGTGGTGGGCAGGCCCCCGATATGGCTGAAGGCGTCGAACAATCGTTTATGAACGCCAAATCGCTGGTATCGTTTGTCTCCGACATCAATGGGCAGCGACGTAGTGATGTGCTGAATTCGGTCCTGCTGGCCCAGTTGGCGGCCAATAAAAAATTCCCGGACGAAAATCAGCTTGTCGACTGGTATAAAGAGTTCGTGCGGGTGCTGAATAATCTGGGCTGGGCGATTGAAGCGGCTGAATTCTCCAGCTTTGAATCGAACAGTACGGTCTTCGAGGCCGAGAATGCTATCATCAGTATTCTGACGGCGGCCTTCGGTGGCTCCTTTATGGTGGTCATCACCAAAACGCTGGAGGCCATCAAAGGGCTGAGCGACAGTAACGGAAAAATAACCGCCTTTGAGAAAAACACGCACTCGCAGGCCAAAGGCGCTTTCCAGATCGGGCTGGCCAGAGAAGCGAACGGTACTGTCACCCTGCAAATGGGTACGTTCCTACTCAGCTCGTCAAATGAGATCCGGAAAATACTCTTCTTCAAGTCCACCAAAGACAAAACCACGCTGAACTATTGTTCGCGGACCGGCACGCTGAATGAAGAGGTATATGCCAAAATCCGGACGCAGGTTCAGGACAAACTGGGCGGCAAAATAACCGATTTCATTGCTGAAATCGATTTGTGAGCATACACACCTTAAATCAACGTATCCGTTAATCAATCAATATCATGGCTATAGGTTCCCTGTTAACAATCGACTCCAAAGAGTATAGTCTCCGTTCCTTTTCGTACAGTTTTTCCAAGCAGATTGGCATGGACGGCAAAACGGCCTCGGCTGTTTCGGGCGGGGAAATCAGCGTTTCCGTTCAAACCCTTAGAGGGGATGACAAGATTTTAGGGCTGATTTTAGCGCAGAATAAAAATGACATTAAGGGCAAAATAGCCGTAACGAGCACAGAAGGTGAAGTCCGTACCATCGAATTCGAGCAGGCGTCAGTTAGTAGCTACAGTGAGTCGTTCAGTGGGGTCGAAGGTGTGCAAGACTTTACAATCAGCGCAGGCAGGATGAGCGCGCAGAAAATGCAATTCTCACGAATACCGATGCAGGCTAGGAAGTAACCAATACGATTCGGATCAACGTCTGCCCCAACCTTCCTTTATTATGGTCTTTTCCAATTTACCCTCCCTTGAAGAGCGCTTTCGCCGTACTGGTAACGGGGGCGAGTATGTGTTGAAACCCATTGCCGTGCCGGTTTCCCATGAGTCGCTGACGCTGAACGGCTTGCTCTGCATACCCGCGCATCGGTCAGGCTATTATCACGACACCGTGTATGCCAAAGAACGTATCGTCCTTCATTTCACCGCCGGGGGACTGACGGGCGACATGAGTACGCTGACTCGTCAGGATTACCACGTATCGGTGCCCTTCGTGATTGCCCGCGATGGGACCGTCTATCAGTTGTACTCGTCTAAATTCTGGTCAGGGAACCTGGGCGGAGAAGCGCTCGGAAACGCCGGTAACAACCAGGATAAACGCACCATTGGCATCGAAATTTCTAATTACGGGCCACTGACTCCCAAGTCGGGCGGACTTCAAACGATTTATGGCGATACCTACTGTACGCTAACTCAATCGGACGCGTTTCAGAAACTGACCGTACCATTCCGGGGCGAGTCGACCTACGCTACATTTACTGATGCGCAGTACGACAGTCTGATTGTTCTGCTACGTTACCTGACAACGCAGTACGCTATCCCCCGGCAGTTCATCCCCGAACCAAAGCGCTACCTGACAACGCCCGACGTGCTGACTTTCAGGGGCATTGTATCACACGTCAATTACCGACAACGTGGCAAGTGGGACCTGGGTCCGGCCTTTAACTGGGCTCGGGTAATTACGGGCGTACAGGCTGGTACGTTCGTTCCCGCCCAGCCACAGAGCCGGGATCTTGCGCTTGTGGAAGAAGCCGCGTTAACATCGGAAGAGGCCATGATCCCGTTGTTACCTCAGGCTAAATCGGCGGCACTGGAAGACGAGCCCTACGAGGACGCCAACTGGTTGCCTTTGGAAATGATCGACCCCGGCCCCGAAACGACCCCGCCTGCTACCGTATATGCGCTGATTGTGGGGGTTGATACCTATCAAAGTAATGTCATCCTGCAAAATAGCGTTCGGTTTCCGGCACTGCGTGGTTGTGTAAATGATGCGCAGGCGGTAAAAACGTACCTGGAAACGGGATCGACGGCCATGGTGAAATCCCTGTTGCTAACGAATGAAGCGGCCAGTAAAGCGGCCATTGTGAAGGCCTTTCAAACCCATCTCAGCCAGGCTAAAGCTGGTGATGTCGCCCTGTTTTATTTTTCGGGCCATGGCACGCAGGAGTGGGCCGACAAAACGGTCTGGACGAGCGAAACGGACGGTCGTCTGGAGTGCCTTGCCTGTTACTACGATGAGCAGACATCGGATGATTTTCTGCTGGTCGACAAAGAGTTGCGCTACCTGATCGGGCAACTTGCCGCCAGCAAACCGGCTGCCGAACGACCACAAATTGTCGCTATTTTTGATTGCTGCCACTCGGGGGATAACACCCGAAATGGTGAACAGATAGCGACGGCTTTTACCGATGTGGTTGAAAAGCGAATACCGTTTTCGTTTCAGCAACGGGCCTGGGAGCAGTTCATTTTCGGGCAGACGATTTCCGAAGACACCATCCGGCAACAGGGCGTTGCGAAAGCAATTCCAGAAGGAACGCACGTACAACTTTCGGCTTGTGAATCCGATGAGTCGGCGCTGGAGGTAAGCGGTGAAGGCGTGTTCACCAAAACGCTGCTGAATGTGCTGCGTCAGGCGGGTGGCCCCCTTAGCTATTACTCATTGCGGAGCCGCGTTCGGCAATATCTGCGCAACGTGTTCGACCAGCGCCCCCGTATCTACGTAGCCAATGGCGACGATGCGTTGCTCTACGCCAATTTCCTCCATCAGCCAGGCCAGGCCAATGCCCTGACGACGGGCGAAATTGTTTACGTTTCCGGGACAAATGGTGGGTTGGGAAACTGGTTATTGAACCGGGGAGCCATCCACGGCATAACGCCGGAACTGTCTGCTTTTGTGGTTACTGACCCCCACGACCCATTGGGAACGTACCGGGCCAGCGTCGGTACGGTGCAGGTAGATCACACGTATCTAACCTTTGAAGGGCTGGCGCCGAACAACCTGAAAACTACGTATCAAGCCGCCATACCGGGCCTGATGGCACGCCCGATTGCCGTCTGCGTCAATCACCAGGACAGTTCCCCGCTGGAACAAAAGCAACTGATGGATGGATTGATGAACCAGACCATCGGCTACGTAGTCCCGCAGGATGATGAGTCGCGGGCCGACTATGTAGTACAGAACCGCGACGGCCGGTATTATATCACGCTGCCAAACGACCCCTTCCGGCCCCTCACCCAACCCGTTAATGCGGGTTCAGACACGACCGTGCTTCAGATCGCCGATCAGTTGCGCCACCTCTCGCAATGGGCGTTTCTGGCATCGTTAACCAACGCTGGTTCCAATGCCTTGCCTGCCAGTACGTTGCAGGTTGAATGCGTCTGTGTTGACACGAATGGGGGCGAGGTGTCTATTCTTCAGGCCGACGGATCGATACCTATCCAATACGAGAAAGCACCCGATGGCGTGTGGCGAAGTGCCTTTCGTATGAAGGTGACAAACCCTACGCCGACTAAACTATATTGTTCGGTGCTCTATCTGGATACCGAATTTCAGTCATTCCTCGGCTTTCTAAATCCTACTACGTACCTGCTGGAACCGGGTAACTCGGTGTATTTGAGCAGTAACGGCAAAAACATTCTCAAATCACGCTTACCTGCCGTTACGCAGGCCTACAACTGGCCATCGCGTATCGAATACCTGAAATTTATCGTCAGTACCGACGAGTTCGACGTGCAGTCACTCGCCCTGGCTCCGCTTCCCGAACCTCCGCTGCCGGGTCAGCCTGAAGAAAGTGGTAACAGGGGCAGTCTGGAAACCGACGAATCTTCGGTGGCACTGAAAGGCTGGTCTACGCAGCAATACCGTCTGCACCTGGTCAACCCTGTCTTCAATCGGATCGAGGGTGACCGGCTGGATGTGATGCTCACGGATCTGCGAACGGCGCCCTTCGCCCTGGGGCTGTATTTCGATGCCGGTACCCGTCCGGACTGGCAGATCGATTACCAGCTTAAGCCAGAAATTCAGCTTGTCGGCGCATCGTCTCTCGCGCTGGATGAGCGTGGGTTTATCAGTGGCGTGGGGTTAAATCTGGCGAATGCCGTTGCCCGAAAACTGCGTAACCAGCATTATCAGGCGGTCATTAAGCAATTTCCTGATCGGATTCGCATGGTTTCCGAAGGCGATTCCTGGTTTCAGCACCCGCTGGTAACCGACATCATCGATCATCTGGGGCGGGTGTATGCCATTCACTGCGTGGCTGCTGCTGGCGATACGTTACGTAACATCCAGCGAATGGGTGAATATCTGGATGACATAGACGAGCAAAAACCAACGTTCTTTCTCCTCAGTGGGGGCGGCAACGACATCCTCGGCGACCAGTTTCGAACCTACTTGAAAGACAAGCCCGACATGGGTGGAATTGCGGGCGAAAATCCCCGACGGTTTCTGAAAGACGAACTGTTTTCCGAACTGGACTCCCTGCGCGATGTGTATCAGACGGTCTTTGGGTTGCTCAAAACAAGCCACCCTGATCTACACATTCTGGTGCACGGGTACGACTACATCATTCCGCTGAGCGTGACGGATAAAGGCTGGCTGGGCCGGTACATGATCGAAAAAGGCATTGACCGACAGGAAGACCGACAGGCAGTCATTAGCCTGATCCTGGACGAATTCAATAACCGGATGCAGAGCGCAGCCTCTTCTTTTTCAAATGTGTCCTATATCAACGCCCTGAACACCGTCCGGCCCAATCAATGGTATGACGAAATCCACCCGAATAGTGATGGTTTTCAGCAGGTGGCCATGAAGTTCATGAAACGAATTAACGAAGTACTGGCTCTCAGAACTACGCCAGCCTGACCCGTTGCTTTACCTGGTAATAGCCTTCTAACCAATGCCGTACATGACTACGCCGTTTGCCATCTTCCCAAATCGTCATGCGTTCCTCCTGGGAGCGCAGGCGTATACGGATGCGGGTATTCGGTCGTTGGAAACACCCAGGCAGGACATTCAGCTTATGGGCAAGGCACTGGCGGCTTACGGCTATCAGATCCATCTGTACCCGGACCCCAACAAAGCTACGTTCGTTCGATTATTGGAAAGCATCCCAACGCTCGATGCTGATGGAGACGCCCAGATTGTGATCTACTATGCCGGACATGGCGTGGCGCTCACCCAGCAACAAACCGACGGACCGCCTATCTACGGCGGTTATCTGTTGCCCATCGACGCCCGGCGCGGGCAATTCGCCGAGACAGCCATTTCCATGCAGTGGATAGCCGACCAGATAAAGCAATTCAATGGGAAACAGGTGCTGCTGATTCTGGACTGCTGTTATGCGGGTGCCATGCGGCAGGCAGCGGCCAGCTTTCGGGGCGGGATTGACACCGAGTCGGATGAAATTTCGCAGGATGATTTTGGGCACTATACCCGCTACCGGGCTAATCAAATCCTGACCTCGTCGGCGCACAACCAGCAGGCGCTCGATCAGTACGTTGGCTCCGACAGCGCTGATCAGCAGGCCACTACGTCGCCATTTGCTACGTTACTGGCCCGCGCCCTGACGAATCGTGATGCCGACAGCAACCGAGACGGTATTGTGACGGTATATGAATTGCAGCTCTACATCCAGCAGCGGCTCGAAGCAGCAGCGTCGCTTCAGCAGCATGAGCAGACCTCCTGCCTGTTCGACTTTTCGAGCCACGAGGGCGGGGAGTTCCTGTTTCTGGAACCGTCGTTCACGCCAACCAGCCTGGGGAAACGGCAGCGCGTCAATCCTTACAAAGGGCTGGATGCCTACCAACCCGAAGATAGTTCGCTTTTCTATGGGCGCGATTCAGCGATCAGTCGACTGAGTCAATTGCTTGACAACGAGACATTTGTTGTAGTGGTAGGGGCATCGGGCACAGGAAAGTCATCGCTGGTGAAAGCCGGTGTGCTGGGGCCGTGTCGCCGGGCGGGAACGACTTATGCGACTATCCGGCCCGGCAAAAATCCGCTGGCTGAACTGGATCGTATCCGGGAAAACCCACCCCATCTGCTCCTGATCGACCAGATGGAAGAACTCGTCACGCAAGCCGACAATCATTCAGATGAGAAACTAGGGCAGTTTTTTGACGGGCTGAGGGCATTTCAGCGAAGCGAAGCAGGTCGGCATATGAAGGTGGTGGCTACGTTGCGTATCGAATTTGTGCCGCAAATTAACCGGCTGGAGCGGTTCTGGAATACCGATAAACAGCAATACACCATTCCGGTGCTGGACGTCGATGCGTTGCAGGAAATCATCATCCGACCCGCGCTTCAAACGGGGATGTTTTACTACCCCGAAAAAGAAACCGTTGCCCGGATTATTGAAGATTTTCGGCATTATCCGAACGCTCTGCCACTGCTATCGCTGGCGCTGAATGAGTTGTACGAACGGGGGAAAGACCGACCCGAACGAACTATTTACGAACGCGACTACCCTGGCATCGGACAGATTCTGGAACAGAAAGAGGAAACGATTCTGGAGCCGTTTCGGGAAAATATCGGCTTCTTTCGCGATCTGCTGCTGCGGTTTGTCGCCTTCCAGGGCGGGGAATTCGTGCGTCGCCGGGTCGATGCGGTTGAACTGGATTTTGGTCCTCACAATCAGCCACTCTGTACGCAAATGCTGAAAACGCTGACCGAGAACCGACTGCTGACGGGGCGCGATGCGGAAGCCGGTGACGGCTATTACGAACTGACGCACGAAGCGCTGATCGGGTCGTGGCAAACGTACCGGCAGTGGATTCAGCAACTGGGTTCGGCGCAATTGACACAGCGCGAAGAGTTGGCCGAAGCGGCTCAACGCTACGTTCAACTGGGCAGCAGGCGGACCTACACCTGGGGTAGTACGGCCCTGATGACTCTGATTCGGGCCGGAAGGCCAGCCAATGCCCGGCTGTCCCGATTCTGGAATTTTCGCTCGTTCTCGTCACAGTTTAGGCAACTGAGCTGGCTGTCGGTGCCCGAGCGGATATTTATCAGGCGAAGTTTCGGGGTGCAGTTGCAGAACAAACTAGCCCTAGCTGGACTCGGGATGATCATTTTTGTGGCCACCAGTATAGCCTTGTTTCTTCAGACGCGGGACGATTATTCGCGCTTGCTGAACAATGCGCAATACGCTGAGTCGCAGAATGCCTACAAGACCGCGCAGAAGGACTACAAGGCGGCTGATACCCTGGCGAACCGCAGTGTATTGCTGGGATTAGGTCGTCGGTTTCTGCGTATACCTCCTGATTCGCTGCCCGTCTTTACCGATCTGGCCGGACAACGTGACGTAGTATTTACGTCGCTAAACCGGGAGTTGGCGCGGGCCGATACCCTGACGACGAATCTGATGCTGTTGCTGGCTGGCCGGAATGATCAAAGCCGGGGTAGTCAGGGTGTGGCGCAGGCTTGCCGGGCGTTTGGGCAGTTTATTCAGACCGACGCCCTGTATCGGGCGCTTGACGATAGCCTGCGTCAGCCGCAAACCCGCTCCCTATTGGACAACGCCACCCTTGGACGGCTCCTGAAACGGGCACGGGAAGGGTATCGGGTGACGGGCGTGATGCGCGAAAACCTGCTGGCCATCTGCCGGGAGGTGCAGGAGGGGTATCTCCTGAACCGTCGCCCTGATTTGGCTACGCAGTACAGTGGTTATATTGACGCACTCGATACGTACCAGCAAAAAGTGTCCACAAAAAATAATTCGTTACTCTTTTTTAATTGACTCCTTTATTATGAGAAAACTGTATCCTGTTCTTGGAATTTTAATTATCTGCTTCGGAATAATAAGTGGATGCAAGACATTGTTTGATGTGGTGCCTGCTAAAGGCATTAGTTTACCTATTGATTTGAAGAAAATAACTGTAAGTCCTCCCTTAATAAAACAAACATTTTTCCCTGACCTCACTATTGTTTCTGAATATTTTGCAGTTATTAATTACACCAAAACAGATTTAGCACTTAGCTTCGGAGCACTAGCTTTTTACAATAGTTCGGAGGCTGATGCTTTTGTTCGAGAGCGCAAAATTATTGGCGTACCTGAACCGGTGTCTTTCGTACAAGGTAAATTAACAAATAGTTTGTCTGCCACTATAAGTTACGACAATACAAAGGGTCAATATATATACGTAACACCATTCGCTTATAAAGCTGGCAGTAAAGAAGATAGTATTGCAATTTATGTAAATCATGATTACCGTAAAGTATTTTCATCGCAAGGCTATATCCAGTTGAAAATTAGTCCTTGGACTTACGTTGGAAATCTCCCTGGATCTAAATTTGATGGTGGGGCTCTTCTGTTTCCTGCTAATGAAAAATTATTTTGTATCAAATATGATAACAATGAGTTCGATACGCCTGGAACAATTTACGGTTTTGAATCAGATACTACAAAAATTCAATGGATAGCTAAGGGGAGTTTTGCAAACAAAGTCCAAACGGCTGATCCGGCTATTTATGTTCCGAGTCTTTATATTCGAAGTATAAAAGATGCGTATTTAGACCAGAACGGTTCATACCATTTGTTTGCAAATTCATTTGCTGCTTCCCCCATTTTAACTGGTGGAACAATAGAGTTAGTAACACCGCCCAACCAATTTACTATCAATACAGCCAAAACAGGATACAATGATGTTCAAAATACCTACTTGCTAATAAATAAACAGGGTGACAAACTTGTTACTATCAAATCTAATATTAATAACACTAGTGGTTCTACACTTACTCTTTCTTCTAACAAAAATTCATCTTTTACTACAACTGAGTATTTAGCGCCTAGTAGTCGTTTTCTTGATCTAGTGTTTATTATTAATAGTAAACTGGTGTATGCCAATAGTATAAATCCGAACACTTTTAATGTTTATGACCTGACCAACCCAAGTCTTAAAAAAATTTTAGGGCCATTAACGTCTTCAGGGTCTTCACAAGAAATATGGTCGGGAGCTGGATGCAAGGCTTTATCGATATCAAAGGGAGATAGTGCTTATATATTGAACAGTTTACTGAATATTTATAAAGTAAAGCTTTCAACCCCTTTCTCAAAGTCTCCTTATTCGCCATCAACACCAGATAACACACCATATTTTAGCAGTATTTATCAAGGTTGGTTTCCTGCAAACACGGCAAGGGATGTTAATTCGGGTTTTGCGTTTGGAAATAGTTTGTGGTTCGTAATCAATAAAAATGAACTCTGGAAAATTAATCCTGATCAGCTTACTACTACATTTAGTCGCCCCGGCGATGTTACCCCCGTTTATCTTTATCCCTAACCTCCATGAAACAGCGCTCTATTCTCAAAATGCATTGGCTACTAATTTCCATTATTTTCTTGCCTACTCTGCTGACCACAACCGCTTTCGCCCAGTCGAAGCAGAAACCCTACATTGCCAACATCCGGGTGGAGGTGGATACGGTGAAAAAGAACGTCCGGTTTAAGTATGATCTGCTTCGGGCCGAACCGGAAGATTCCATCTATGTCCAGCTTGAAACGTCCAATAACATCTTTTACCCCAAAGCCGTACAGGGCGATATTGGTACGAATCTGACGCCGGGCTACGACAAACTTTTCTTCTGGGACCCACTCGCCGATCACCGCAAACTCAATGAAAATGTCAATGTCAGTTTCGTGATCCGTACGTACTCGGTCAATGATTCATTGTCTCCTAAACGCCAGGGGCCATTCCTGACCAAACGACAGGTTATCAACATCAGCCGGTGGACGGTTAGTGCGGCTTTAACAGGTATTACCGTAGCCAAAAGCATTACGTTACTGCGCGACATTAAGGCTTATAACGATGCGGCTCCGCCGATCAATGCGCTGGAGAAAGTAGGGACAGATCAGCAAAAAGCCAATCTGGATGCCCAGCGGAGCCAGTTGTATCCCTGGATGGCTGCGTCGGCTGCCACCATCCTCATGAACGCCATCTATACGCTGGTCCAGCCGAAGCCCCGGCAGGCGCTGCAACGAATCAGTCTACAGGGCCAGGGTTCCTCCATCAGCCTTGCTTACACGTTCTAACTAACCGACCTCATGAACCGTATTTTATTGCTTATCAGCCTGCTGGCTCCCCTGTGGGTAGTCGGTCAATCCTATAAAATAACCGACAAGGTTTCTGTTAAACTGAACACCGAACAACTGTTTCCAGCCCCGCCAACGATCACGTGGGCGAGTATGAACCAGGCCGACACAGTGGTCAATAGTGCTACGTTCCTGCTCCGGGTATGTGTGGCCAACTTTTCGGGAAAGACCGATTCATTACGGGTATTTGTCAATAAGCAGGAACTGGCTAAAGAGCGTAGCCTGCGCATTGGGAAAGAGGCAAATCCGTGCCCCGATACGTATTACTTCACCCGGTCAATCAACCTGGGTGAGGGCGAGAACGTCATTCGGGTGGTGGCTACGAATCCAACCGGGGTCAGTGAGTCGCGACGGACGGTGAAAAATTTCAAACCCGAAACCCGGCTGGCGCTAGTGATCGGGAATGCGGCTTACCCCGGCGAGGATGCGCTGAAAAATCCCGTCAATGATGCCACGGATATAGCCAAAGCGCTGGAGAAACTGGGCTTCAAGGTGATGCTGAAAACCAACGTCAACCGGAAAGAAATGGCCCTCGAAATCAACCGCTTTGCCGAGCAACTGGCTACGTATCAGGTTGGTCTGTTCTACTACGCGGGTCATGGTATTCAGATTCGCGGGGAAAATTACCTGGTGCCCATCGACGCGATTCCAACGGATCACCAACCCGATGAAGCGGAGATAAAAACCAACTGCGTACCGGCCGATGACCTGTTCCGGCAACTAGATAATACCGATGCCCTGGCCAAAATCATTATTCTGGATGCCTGTCGGAATAACCCGTTCGACGGGCCCAGCTCGCGGGCTATCGGGGGCGATGGCGGCCTGGCACAGATGCGTACGCCCATTGGCTCGTTGATTGCCTACGCCACCAGTCCGGGCAAAAAAGCCAATGATGGGTCTGGGAAGAATGGGCTGTATACCGAAGCCCTGCTTCATAATATCCAGCAGCCCAATATGCCGCTGGTGCTGGTGTTTCAGAACGTCAACCGGGAGGTACAGATATCTTCCCGGAATACACAGGCTCCCTGGTACAACACATCGGGAACAGGTGATTTTTACTTCCTGCGACGCTAAAACGAAAGCTCATGATCCAGTCTTGCCTGCGGGCTTTTTTTGTGTTGATACCTGGCTTGACCGTCTTGATTTGTCAGGACGTATATGCACAACCGTTTGTTGGTGGTTTGAAAAAGATGACAGGCAGGGATATTACGGTGGGCAATAAACTGGCTGTCTCCGACGATGACTTCGCCAAACTGCCCAAGGCTGTATCTTATGAGCGATTTTGCCCCATCGCTGGCAATCAGAATGGTAAAGCAACAACGGTTGCCTACGCCACGGCCTACTATCTCCGAACGATACTGGAAAATCAGGCGCAGAATCTCAGTGAGACAACGACCGTGAACGCCAATCGTTTCTCCCCAGCCTACCTCTACAGCCGGATCAAATCGAACGACGATGCCGATTGCAGCGCGGGTGCCGAGCTGGAAACGGCTCTGCGTATGTTACGAACCGAAGGTGTTCCGCTCCTGAAAACGGTGGGTGAACAGGCCTGTAATCCGCCCGTGTCAACTGTGGCTTCACAAGAGGCTTCCCGCTATCGCATCAGTGATTATGAGTTGTTGTTCGGGCCGAACGACTCGAAAATTAACAAGCTGAGGCTGCTGAAGAAAACCCTGGCTGGGGGTACACCAGTGGTGATTGAGTTTCAGGCACCGGAGTCGTTTACACTGGCTAAAAAAGTGTGGACGCGGGCCACCAATGAGACCCTGGACATGGCTCCCTATGGTCTGGCGCTCTGCGTTATCGCGTATGACGACAACCAGACTGGCGGGGCCTTTCAGGTGGCAAATAGTTGGGGAAGCGGCTGGGGCGATGGCGGTAAAACCTGGATTACGTATCAGGATATGCTGACTTTTACTCGAGGAGCCTACCGCGTATCGCCCGTGTCGACAGCTCCTAAGGCAAGGCTACTGGCTGGGCAGGTAGAAATTCGACTGACAACTGGTCAATCGGTGCCGGTTGCGCTCACTTCGGGTGTGGGCGTGTATCAGCCCAGTGGCCCGTACCCGGCTGGTCAGGAAATAAAGCTGTATGCCAGCAGTTCAGAGCGAACGTACCTGTATATTTTTGGATTCAGTCCGGACGGGGTGAACCGTTACGTACCGGGCAGCGATGAATCCACTCCCGTTGTGCGCCCCGGCGACCCGTTCGTATTTCCCGCACAGAGCCAGACGGTTACGTTGGAAAAGGCGATTGGCCAGGATTATCTGCTATTTCTGTTCTGTCAGGAACCCATTGGCGACGTAGGGATGCTGACCCGAAAACTACAGCAAACCCCCGGAACGCCCCGGCAGAAAATAGCGGCTGTAGTCACGAATCAACCAGCCAATGGCATCGAATATGCGGCTGACGCTATGAAATTCAGCCTGACAACGGCGAAGACATCAGTGCAGGTGCTGGTTCTGGTTCGTTTATAATGGCCGGTGCAACGATTAATCCCTACTTCACTCGAAAATAAGATGATTTTATGAGCAACGTCCGTGCTGGCTATTTCCTGGTTATCCTGCTGCTGGTGTGGTCGAACAGGATAGTTGCTCAGGGTAGGCCGCAGCCGGAGTCAGGGCAGTTCTGGGACAAACGGGGGCAACAGTTAATGGGAAGTGGGCAATTTGCACGGGCCTATTCCGCCTTTCAACTGGCCCGCAGCCTGGGTGCGTCAGGTATGGTACCACGCATGAAAGAAGCGCGTCGACGCAATATCAACCACATTTTGTTGCAGGGCCTTATGGCCGAAGCGCGCGGACTGGCCGAAACAGACCCTGTGCAGGGATTGCGCCTGCTCGAATATGCGAACAAAAACTTTCCTGATAGTAATCGAATTGTCCAGATGTTCGGCGATATCATTAACCGACCTAATCTGTGGCTTTATAGCCTGAAAGGTGCAGCCATCTGGCTATCACCTCAAGGGCTGTACATGATAGCAAATACGCAACCCGCCCGCTTGTATGCGTGTCGGAGCGATTCGCTGGCGGTGCGCTACACGTTTAAGGAACCGGTACACAATGTTTTCTTTTCACCTGATGCACACTTTGTCTGGGTCATTACGTCAACCAGGAGCGTTTTACTCGATTGCGGAAAACAGTCCGTTCGGGAAGTGAGCCAACAAGAACTAAACATTGAAGCGGCAACATTTTCGGCCGATAGTCGCTACGTATTCCTTCGGAAGTCGGGGGAGTCTGTGGCCAAATTATGGCGGATACAATCGGGGGCGCTGGTGCCGACTGTGATTACTCATCAGAATCATCTGGGTGAACCGCTGTTTTCGCCCGATAGCCGGTATGTATATGTGAACACCCTGGAGGGAACAGAAACGACTGGTCAACTTTGGCATCTTTCTGACGATCAACCGAACTTACTACGTCGTTTTACGGGGCTGGATGCGGTAGCACAGGTCGTTTTTGATGTCCATAGTCATTGGTTGCTGGGGGCTGGCCGGGAACCGAATACCCTGCTGCTGGCTGATCTGCAAACCGACAGCGTCCGTACTGTCCGGCGATTTGTTAGCTGCCACGCAGATCGGCTGGCCATGGCTTTTTCACCCGGAGGGGACTGGCTGCTGCTGAGTTTTCTTCGTCCCGACGTTGATAGTCTGTGGGCGTTGGCTAAACATAGTTTGCGTCCTAGGTATGCGTTTCAGCCGGAGCCAGGTCCGTCGGGCGGGTCAGTACGGGTACTAAGCCGGTTCTCCCCCGATGGTTCCTGGTTGCTTCGCAGTACGCCAAACGAACTGACCCAGGCACAATGCTGGAATCTGCACAGCCCCGTACCGACGATGGTCCACCGGTTTCAACAGAAAACGAACGTAGTAAACGACGTTTTCTCGGCTGACAGTCGATACCTCCTCTCACGACATACCGGTTCCATTCGGGATAGTTTATGGCGGTTTAATACAACAGGTCCAGCGCCCGTTCATGGTTTTCGGACGCTCCTTCGGACAGTCGGTAATGATGACGACACGAAGCCGCTGACCTGTTTTTCGGCCGACAGTCGCTACCTCGTTACCTACCATGCCGGGGCTGTACCAGACAGTCTTTGGTCGCTGGATGAATCAGGACTGGAGCCACTTCATGGATTTTCGGAGCGACTGTCAGTTCAGCATAGTCGTTTCTCAACCGATACCCGATGGTTTGTTGGTGGCTCAGAAGAACGGACAGGAGCGACACTGTATAATCTGTCGTTGCTGCGGGCGATGCAGCGGCCAAAGGTGAACTATGCGTTTACAGATGCCCGGTTTTCAGCCAGCGGTACGTATTTGCTGGGGCGTACCACGGCTACCGATTCGGCAACGGTGCTCTATCAGATCGAAGCCGGACAGCTTCGGTTGATCCAGAAACTAAGTCAACCGTTTCTGATTGACGAATGCCGGTTTCTGGCCAACGACCGATTTCTGTTCACCTACCACGAGATCGGTGGGGCGTCTGCCAGACGACGGTTCGCTAATTATATCTGGCATCTGACTAATACAGGGATCCGGCCGTTGATGCTGCTTACCGAACCGGCAGTGCGTGTGGTCGACGCCATGAGTGGGCAGTTTCAGTTTGCACCCCAGTCCATAAACGTAGCTGCTACATCGGGCCGGAGCCAGTTTGTCAGTCGGGGTATCGTGACCTCCGCAGACGATCAGTATATGCTGGCTCATCCCGTAAGCGACCAACCCGACAGCCTGTGGTGGCTGAGTGATCGGGTGCACAGCATTCGAGATTTTAAGCAACGGGCTGCTTACCGAACGATTCAGCCCAGCGCAGGCAAGCCAAACCGGGTACTCACGGTGCCAGAGGTGGGTTTCGTGGGTAATTACTTATGGAGCCGAAGCGCTTTAGACAGTAGTATTTCGCTGTATCGACTGTGGGAAAACCGGCAAACGCAGGTGATGCTCCCGAAAGGAACTGCTACGTTATTAGGGTATTCGCCTATCACGAATTACGGGGTATTCTGCTTTTTGGGCCGCTTAAAGGCGCCGGAACTCTGGCATTACCACGCCCGCCACTGGCATTTCGTACAAAAGTTGCCTATGATAAGTCAGGACCTCAACTGGAACTGGGCTGAAAAACCCTTCGCCAATTTAATTAGCCCTGATGGGCAACTGCTTATCATTCCGACGAATAATAACCACTTGCTACTCTACC
Organism: Spirosoma jeollabukense; assembly: GCF_054777855.1. Taxonomy (NCBI): domain Bacteria; kingdom Pseudomonadati; phylum Bacteroidota; class Cytophagia; order Cytophagales; family Cytophagaceae; genus Spirosoma; species Spirosoma jeollabukense. Next base: position 52,115 of record NZ_BAAHAD010000001.1, on the reverse strand, counting down.
GGTTGAGCAGTCAGAAACCTGTGCTACTCACCAACCAGATTGCTCAGGTACGTCGTTTTTCGTTTTTAGAAACCCAAACGGCCCAGACACGAACTACAGGAGTTGTCTACAGTGATACTCAGCAAACGCATCTGCTGAGGCTTGGGCAGTCAACTTGCCTGCATACGATAGTAGGGGAGGGGACACTCCAGTTACTGCCCGTTTGCCGGTCTGGCCAACTCTATCTGGTACGCAGATTGGGAGACGGCCAAACGGGCATCGATGTACTAAGTCAGAAAACTGGTTTACGGTTAGCTGGCACGATCGTGCGCCAGTTTCTGGACATGACGATATTACCTACCGGTATGGTCTGGGTTATGACAGGCTCAGGTCTGCACATACTCTATACACCTACCGAGCGCCTTGTCTGGCTGCGACGGGCGATTATCGCACCACTGTCGCCAGAATTACAACGAAATTATGTGTTTAACTGAGTGGAGCAAAAATGCCTGTTACGCTAAAACTGACCTTGCAAATAAACCAGTTTCAGGTGTCTCCAGGGTACCCACGTCAAACGGCTAGATCTGGAAGAACTGATAAAATATAAGCCGGAGATTTATTTATGCATCCAGCCTGATTATTGGGTATGCTACTGAAGCTGTTTAGAATTTATCTTCTACAGATTCACTATCTCGTTTTGTCAGTCTGCTTTACCGGCACGGGCCGCCCCGCCTAAATCCCCTAAAGGGGACTTGGTACGTGCCTGAATAAAGTCCCCTTTAGGGGATTTAGGCGGGGGGGGCCGTGCCGATAAAGCAGACTAGAAAGAATAATCCTAAACAAGTTCACTGACTGGAGTTGACAATCAAAAATAATCGCCCCCTAAAACCCTCCCACTTAAAGCAAAGGAGCGGTCATATATCTGTTTGAAGAAGTGATTGAAAAAGAAAAACCAGCCGTTGCCAGCTTATTGTCAGCGAAAATGCCTAGGCATTAGAATTTGAGTATTCATAGTCATTCTGCCGGTTATTCAAGAAAGGTTCATCCACCTAAAATGATCGACCGCTTTCTGGCCGGATTTGCTGACGACCGGTAGATTCAGGCGCTACCCCATAATTTCGGCGAGGGCGAGAGCCGTACTACGGATACAGGGATTCCCTGGCGGCCAAACGCCTAACAGTCAAATTGGAAGTGAGTTGCTGCGCAGCTCCCGTAGGAGTAGCAATAGGTTTGAAACGTTGATTGCCTGTGGTTGTGTAGGTCGCATCTGCTGATTTTATAGTACCCACTTCATCAATAACAGCGCCTGATTGCAAGCAGTAATACAAATTTTTAGCAGGGAACAACTTGGAAAGAGCTTTGAGAAAAGGAGCATTCGTGATAATCTGAGCGCTTTGCCATCCAACCATTTCGTCGTACTAGTTTAAAAGCTAGCTGTAGTTCATTAGACCGGTATTGATCCAAACTGATAAGCGCTTTTTTTGGTTAGTATATAAATTTGATTTTCACAAAAGAACATTATGAGCGTAACCTCCTTTGAAGAACTTTGCAGCAGCTTATCCAACGGCACCTCAACTGAGCTGAGCGCATTGCTACCAGAAGGTATACAGCACGAAGTGGGACATTTTAACGTGTTCAACCTGACCGAACTTACCCAGACAAACCGTGAAAAACCGGCCATACCCTACGCCTGTCGTGCCTTTTATAAAATCAATTTTCTGACCGGAAAATCACGGGCCGAGTATCCCGACCGCACCGCAGAGATCACCCAGCCGTCCCTGATCTTCACGACGCCCAAAAGTCCGTTTACCTGGTGGCCCATTGGTCGGCAAAGCGGACAGTTTTGTGTGTTCACGGCCGACTTCCTCCACCCGACCAAAAGTGGCGTAATTCTCGACGAGCTTCCCATTTTTAAATCCCCGGAACACCCGGTTTTCGCATTGTCAGAAACTCAGGCGGCACGGGTGCAAGGTATTTTTGAGAATATGGCGGCCGAGATTACGTCTAATTATGCCTATAAATATGACCTGTTGCGTGCTTATACACTCGAGCTTGTACATATCGGGCAAAAGCTGCAATCAACGACGATGCTGCATCCCAATCACAGCGCATTTGCCCGGACAACCTCCTTGTTTATCGAGTTATTGGAAAGACAATTTCCGCTCGAAAACCCGCAGCAAAAAATAGCATTGCGCACGGCAAAACAGTTTGCTGACCAGCTCTCGGTGCACGTGAACCATTTGAATAAAGTACTCCGGGAATCTACGGGACTGACCACTACAGAACTCATCTCGGGCCGCATTGTGCAGGAGGCTAAAGCATTGCTCCTCCATACCGACTGGACTATCGCCGAGATCGCCGACAGCCTTGGTTTTTCGGACTTCGCGCATTTCGCTAAATTCTTCAAAAGTGAAACGTCTTTTTCGCCCGGTGCATTTCGCCGTCAGACAGAAAGTTTGATTTATACATAAATTTGATTGATAGCAACAAACCCCGACGTGCTCATTTGCCGGACTTTTGTATTCGTTTTTATTTTATACAAAAGTCAGATGACAACTCAGAAAATAGCACTCATTACCGGTGGAAGCCGTGGAATAGGCAAAGACATTGCGATGAACCTGGCGCGAAAGGGCGTCGACATAGTATTTACTTACCGCAGTAACAAATCGGAAGCAGACGCTACCGTTGCTACAATCCAATCGTTAGGCCGTAAAGCCGTTGCACTGCCGCTCGACATCTCGGAAACCAGTGGCTTCCCTGCTTTCTTCGAACAACTACAGGTGATAGTGCACGACAAGTTTGCAACAGACCGTTTCGATTTCCTCATCAACAATGCTGGCACCAGCGTGAGTGCTCCAGTCGCTGAAACGACCGAAGCACAGTTCGACGAAATGATGAATGTCCATCTGAAAGGCGTCTACTTTTTTACCCAGAAAGCACTAGGCCATTTGCGGGACGGTGGCCGGATCGTCAATATCTCATCCGCTGTTTCCCGCCAGACCTTTTCGGGCGTGTCCGCCTATGCGATCATGAAAGGTGCCATTGATGTCTACACCAGATACCTTGCCCTGGAATTGGGGCCAAGGGGAATCAGCGCCAACGTAGTTGCACCGGGTGCTATTTTTGGCGGCAGTACCATGCAGGATTCGCCGGAAATACGAACTTTTGTAGCTGGCATTACCGCTTTGGGACGGGTTGGGCTGCCGGATGATATTAGCGGTGTAGTTGCCTTTCTATGTAGTGAAGATGCGAAATGGGTCAACGGCCAGCGCATAGAAGTGACGGGTGGCGTAGGCCTTTAACGTAACAATGCCCTATTTTTCCACTACTTGTCATGGGTATACTCCGGCTGGTTTTTATCCATCGTCGGCTTGAATTTGTCCGGTTTGTATTTCATGGGAAGGATGTTTTTCGTAGTGTAATCCACAGTATCGCCAGTCTGCCCCTGGATCAGCCATTTATTGAGGCTTCCTCTTCTGGCGGTATTGTGGTTTTCCCGAAAGGTCATCCAGTTCAAGCGCGTATGTAATTGATTGTGTTTGACAGATAGTAAAAAGTCAACCCAATAGACGATCCTATCAACTGCAACGGGGTAACGAATAGCCTTAAGGAATCTTAAAATTCCATTTTGAATTATCGCTGTTAAAATCAAATTCTGCCAAGGTCGGTGTGCTATCTCCGGACGATACCAACGCGAACTTCTTTCCTGAGTTCAATACGATTTTGGGCATAATCCGGTAGGTGCCATCCGTCAATTGATCGATGCGCCATACCTGTTCGGATGCGCCGGTAAATGCCGGTACGGTTATCACTTCGGCATCGGCAGTTGCCGCTAAGGCCCGATCGGTCCCGGCCAAGACAATTTTATAATAGGGACCCCCTAAATAGCCGGTCGTATCAGGCGCATCGGTAATCGTCCATTGTTGATGAGGACGCGCCATGTAATCGCCTATTCTTAAACTAATAGTACCTGTTGGCCAGCTTTTTATCACATCGGCTAGTTGCTGAGCCGCAACGGGCTTTATCGGGTCATTATTAGGCTGACCAAATCCCCGTGGTCCAACGGCCATTCTGGTGAAATCAACAGCCAGTTCCAGGCCATAGCCTCTTCGTACGGATTCAATCTGATACGTGCCTTCCTTGAACTTTTCTCCGGCAACAGGCCAGCCATCTTTCCAAACCACCGGCAGTATGCCTAATACGCTCCGGCCACCTTGTGCTAAATCGGCCTCATAATGGATGGACATTTTTTCAACGCCTTTCTCAAGAACAATGTGGCCAAAATGCCCGGGACCGATTAATCCTCCGCGCGTGGCAACCACCAGTTTACCACCGCCTTCCAGCATGCTTCTGCCGACATTATCCAGGTAAGGGCCTGTTATTTTTTTTGAACGACCCACCACCACATTGTAGGTCGAGTTGGCCCCATCGCAACAACTGCCATGCGTGGCCAGCAGGTAGTACCAGCCGTCGCGGTAGACTAACGTGCTGGCTTCACATACGATGGCTACGTCCACGGGTTTATTACCTGCCTTGAGTTTTCCGGTTTTGGGGTCTAATTCGATCAAGCGGGTGAAGCCAAAATAAGTGCCGTAGGTTAACCACAGACGTCCGGTAGTAGGATCTAACATAACGCCGGGGTCAATGGCGTCATTCTCTTCATAGCCATCCGAGGTTGCCACTACAACTGGTTCAGAATAGGTAAAATCAGGGGACTTTGGGTCCAGGGTCTTGTTCCACATGGTCAGAATAGCACCTTTGTGGCTGGGTGAACCACCGGTTGCGCCATAGACGACCAGGTACCGATCCCCGATTTTGAGGACATCAGGAGCCGCTCCACCACCCGGTCTCACCCCGCCACCATACCAGGTCCAGCCATCGTCGGAAATTAACCCACCACCGCCGGTGCCGAATGTGTAATACTTGCCGGCACATTCAGCGATGGTTGAGGGATCATGGATAAAGGGTTTGCCGACCTGGGCCAGTAGGGTTTGTGTTACTAATAAGGCGAATAGGGTTGTCAGGCCGGTTACGTTCATTCGTTTCATGGACCAATTCATTTTAATTAGCTAGAACAGACTACTCACTATTATTCGTAACTGATGCTGAGGTTTTTTACGGGCGATCCTTTTTCATCTAAAAAACGAACGCAGAAATTAGCCATACCCGGTCCGTTTATGACGGCTCCACGGATGATGTTTTTCCCCTTTTTAAGCGTTAAACGGGCAGATGTACCATTATCAGCAATCATATCCCGGTCGCCGGAAAGGAGCAAGGCTTCCTGACCATTCAACCACCACATACTGCCGGAATTACACCCGGCCGCCATCCTGACGTTTTTGATTTCTTCAGGGCAGTTGATGACCGTGACCAGCCAGACAAGTATTCCGTATCTCGGTTTGTTAATGGCGTAGGTGAAATGGTACAGATTAACGTTGAAGGCCTTGCTGTCCAACGCATACCACTTCAGATCCTGGTTGCCCACTTTTCCCGTTTCACCATCTTTGGGAACGGTGGCGTAATCGCTGGAAAAATTATCGGTTGAAAACGTTGTTCTGAGGTAGTTGTCGGTGAATATATTATTCCGGACGATATCTTTCTTTACCGGTTCCAGCACCAGCCAGCGTTGAATAAATCCCCTGGCATCCGGTGCTTTTTTGGTGGCAGAGGCCGGTGTGAAGTGTTTGGAAAGGGTATGGGTCGTATCGCCTTTTAATGGTATTGGCGGGAGAGGTATTCTTTGCCCCGGACCTGGTCCCTGGGCAAAAGCGGTAAGGCCACCTAGTTGTAATGCAGATAAGACGATAAACGATATAAACGGCAATACGTGTTTGTATTTTGTATTCATAGCCTATTCTTGCTGTACTGAGTATTGTTTCTTATTAAAGCAGAACGGGCTACCTTTTACTGGACTTTTAGGGTGTCAAAAACAGTTTTGTAGCCGTTGGTAACTTTATCTCTTGAAACGCTTCTTTATTGTTCATTTCATTCAATAATAGCTTATGTCATGAGTCGACTCCCAACCAGATTAATTTTTACAACAGTCACGGCACTTATACGACAGTTTACATACTAGTTAAACAGCCAATACGTAGTGATGGATAAATTCTCAACGGCGATTACAATACAGGCTGAACCGGCTACAGTGTGGGCCGCTTTGACTGAGCCAGTAGTCATGGCTAACTGGTTAGCAGAGCCCGAAACCAAAATGGACGTGTATACTACTTGGCAGATCAACACGCCAATTTCTATTCGTGGCTTTCATCACGTAAACTTTGAAAATAAAGGGGTTGTACTACAATATGATAAAGAGCGAAAATTAACCTATAGCCATTTAAGTTCGCTGTCTGGATTGCCAGACGAATTAGAAAACTACTCAATTCTTGAATTTACTTTAACGTCCATTAATGCGTCTACCCGATTGATACTCACCATCGAAAACTTTCCGACCGAGTCCATTCAAAAACACCTGGAATTTTACTGGCGAACGACTTTGTTCCTACTTAAGGAAAGAGTTGAGCAGTCGATAGGGTGAGTGTAAAGCGTCAAAATGCACCCGGCTATTTTCCGGCCACAGCTGCAAACGGAGAAATTTAGGCGTTATACTATTTTGCCTGCTCATTTCCCAGCGCGAATAGTTGATGACCCAATGTCAGGGCTGATCAAACCCGATTATCCAGTGGATGGATTATAGGGATTGTGATTAACTAGTAGGATTCGTTAGGGCTTACCGCGGAGGGTTTCCTGGATTCGTTTGATGGTTCCTTCTTTGTCCTGCTGCAAGGCATGGAGCAGGTTGGGATTCAGGCCGGGGGGATTATAGGTGGACCCCCATAGGCCAATCTCCAGAATAATCGGTACCAGGGAAATGCCCTTTTCGGTCAGCCGATAGATAAACTTTGATTTCTTATCGGCGGCTACCTGCTTGGTCACAAAGCCATTCGTCTCCAGCATGCTTAACCGGTCGGCCAGGATATTGGTCGCAATCTGCTCCTCGGAACTCAGAAACTCGCCATAAGTCGATTTGTTGTTGAGGGCCATATCCCGCACGATCAGCAGTGACCATTTATCACCAAAGAAGTCGAGCGTGTAGCTCAGGGGGCATCCCGACCGGGGTCTAATCGCTTTCATAAAAAAATAATAATCAATATACTTGCATTTTGCAAGTATATAACTTTACCTTTGTTTACTTGTTATTTGCAAGCAAAGTTAATACGCAGAAAAACGTAATCAAACAAGCACGATGAAACTTACAAACAAAACCGTCCTGATTACCGGCGGTGGCTCCGGGATTGGGTATGCAACCGCCAAATTTTTGAGTGAAAACGGTAACCGGGTTATTATAGCTGGCCGTAACGCCGAAAAGATACAGGCAGCCGCTAACGAGTTAGGCATCGATTCCATCGTCTGCGACGTGACCGATGCCGATGCAGTCAAAAGCCTGGTAGCCGAACTGGAAGCCAATTACAGCGATCTGAGTGTATTGATTAACAATGCTGGTGTAGGCTACGTGTATAAATTAGGCGAAGGCGCCAACGCATTTGAGAAAGCAAAACAGGAATTTGAAACGAACTATTTTGCCCCGGTTCGACTGATAGAATCGCTCTTGCCGCTATTGAAAAAACAGCCTCAAGCCGCCATCGTCAATATTACCTCCAATGTTGCCTTCCATCCCTTAGTGGTTTTGCCAACCTATTCAGACGCTAAAACAGCCCTGCACTCGCATTCTCTGGCTTTACGTTTAACCCTGTCAACTGACACCAACATTAAACTATTCGAGGTAATGCCGTCGCTGATCAATACAGATGCCACCAAAGATATGGGTGGTGAGCAGCATGGCTTGCCACCAGTCGTGGTAGCCGAGGCTATTTATAACGGGATTCAGGAGGATCGTTATGAAATCTATGTGGGCGAAGCCGGCCGGCAACGGGCTGATTACTTGGCCAATCCCGAAGCAGCCATCGCTACGTTCAATCAGGGACTTTACTAAGTAAATGAGCATAAAGTAGGTTGAGAATAACGCCGTTCCTCATTATAGGAACGGCGTTATTAATCAATGGATGCATTAATGAATCCCCAACACTAAAGCCAATCAGCTATGCTGGGGTAACATTCACGGCGCCTAGTTGTCTATTAAAGTCCGAAAAATCCGGTATTCATGTCCAGGCCACCAGCGATGGAATGCACGTGTCCAGCGTCCCCAGCCAGGAAGATGTTTCCGTCTCGATAGCGCTCGGCCCGCCGAATATTGATGCGATAAATGGATTGCCAGGTACTCGTTGTGAACGTAACGCCTTCCAGTTAAGTACGTTCTCTGAATAGCTGAAGCTGATTGAAGCCTTCCAACGTTGGTTCCGGCGTGTTTCCATCGGGATCTGATGGCATGGCTGCCTGTAGCTGCCAGCTCGTGCTGTTTCTGAACGGGAATGAAGCAAAAGCGAGTCCCAACCGAGGGCTAAGCCAATTGTACCAGGTATCGGGTTTAAGTTCTTCAACCTCGGCCTGGTAAGCCGACTGATAACCCGTTTATTGACCGGGTCGCCGGTGCGATCGTTCAATGGCTTTTTCGGCCGGGCCGACGTAGCGGATGAATAGTTGAACGCTCACTGGTTCTTGTCGTTGGAAGATGCCAAAGATAAGGTTGAACACTGGAGACAAAAATACAATAGCTTTCGCCCCCATAGCTCGCTGGGTGGAAAGACGCCTGATGAAGTTGGAAAGGGGAAGAAAAACCAATAAATGAACGTCCGATCCTCAATCTTTGACCGGTACGCTTTTCGGGGGGACCTCAAATTTTAGGTAAAAATTGCCAACCATAATAGGTTAACCCAGACCTTTAAAATTAACTATATCCTGTATAAAGCTCTATCTCGACAACTAAGCAAATAAGGTACCTTCCTTTTTTTTGCCTTGTGCGATTTTATACTTTATAACAAGTGAAATCCTTGTTCCCTCATGATTGTCAAAATGAATCTGTGCCCCCAAATCGTCGCTTAACCCTTTTATCAGCTGAATACCTAATGAGTTTTGATGATTGTAGACTCCCTCGTTCCAGCCGATGCCATTGTCTTTAACAGTAAGGACCAGATTATCGTCCAACTGGTGAAGTTTTACGTGTATAACTCCCTTAAGGTTTCCAGGAAACGCATGCTTGAAAGCGTTCGTCACACTTTCATTAATGATCAGGGCAAGCGGAACCGCCTGCGTACTAGGCATCTTGACAGGGTCAATTTCCTGTACGATCCTGATGCGGTCTGAAGAGTCAAAACTTTCTGCCAGGAAAAGAAGGAACTCCGTTAAATAGCTCTTCATATCGACGGTGGTGATGTCGTCGGATTGATAAAGCTTTTGGTGAATCAGCGACATGGCATAAATCCGGTGCTGACTCGTTTCCAGAGCCTTCAGTGCATCACTGCCCAGGAACGAGCCCTGACTTTCAAGCAGGCAGAATATCATGTGCAAATTGTTTTTTACCCGATGATGGACTTCTTTCAGTAGCCATTCCTTCTCGTCGAGTAAGTGTTCCAGCAGCTGGTTTTTCTCCGTAATGATGGTATTCTTTTGTTCAATGGCTTGGCTGTTCCGCCTGTTCTGTTGGTATTTTGAAAAGATCAACGCCGAACTGACAGCTAAAAACAGGACGATGATAGCCGCCATACCTATATTCAGGTTGGCATTGCGAAGCCGTTCTTCCTGAATCTTTGCGTTTTGATTTAACAGTTTGATATTCTGATTTTTGATCTTGATTTCATCCTCTTTTTGCTGTGCTTCGAAGGCGATACGAAGCCGTTGTACTTCACTTTCTCGGGAACGGGTCAGATTGAAAAAGCTCATACTACTCGCGAGGCTCAATTGTTTGATTGCATCCTGATAATGCCCCGTAGCCGAATCGGTTAAGAAGGTCATATAATGGAGGTGTCTGTTTACGCTGTTATCGTGAAGGGTTTCCGGGAATTGCAGTACTTTATATAGAAAGGGCCTTGCCTTTTCAAACTGTTTGGAATCGGTATACAATTGCCCCAGGCATGCCGTAGTGCGATAAAGATGCAGACCGTGTTTTTTACTGATTGCGTATGCCCGTTTGTAGTAGACCTCACACCTTTCATATTTTTTCATACGTCGGTAAACGCAGCCCATAATCACGTTATGATAAATATGGTCGGAGATGGTTTGAGGGGGCGCGCTGGCGAGCAGCTTTTTAATTTTCCTCAAATCGTCTTTATAATTACTCGTCTTGCCATATATGTATTCCGTGTTAAAGAGGAATACCGGATCAGACAGATTGTAGCGGCCAGCCCGCTGTGAATAGTGTTTAATAGCTAACTGGATATATGACACAGCCTTGTCATGATCGTCATTATCGGTCCACATCATGGCATGATTGGCATAAATGTCGCCAGCCATACTGTAGTTTTTGGTTGTTCCCATTGCCTTAACGGCCTGTAATGAGTAAGCAAGCGCCCTTGACTGATCGCCCAGGTAGTAATTGTATTCACTCAAGGCCGCATACGTACTGGGGTAATAGACGCTGCCTGCTTTCTTTAAACGTTCGGCAATGGCGAGCAGCTCGTTTTCGGCGGTAGGGTCCTGCTGTTTGGCATGGACCAGAGCAATGAGTTGACTGCCAAGAATCTCACGGGTAACGTCATGCATGTTTGCACTCGAATCAATAACCTGTTTGGCAAGATTAATGGCTTTCGACCAGTCGTCCTGTTTAAAATCCTTGTCCGCTTCACAGTAGGCATAGGCTAATCGCAAGCGTAAATCTACGTTGAAACGACCATTGAGTTGCTCCAGCAGCTTTTCGGCCCGGTTGAACTCGTTCTTATCAATGGCTACGAGTGCCAGCAGGGTGATGGCCTGCTGCTTTAGTGCCTGACTTGGGCCAGTACCATCCGTTACGTCGACCCGGCGGGCGTACCCGGCTGCTTTATCCAGGTCTTTGTATCGCTTTAGCGGTTTGTTATAATACAGATTCGCCAGATCGATAAAAGCTTGGTTACGCGTATGAAGCGACGTGGACGGTTCCCGAACAAGAGCCTGCAATGGAGCCAGCTTATCTTCCGGAACAATCGGTAGGGGCGTATAAAATTGACTATGACCAAATTCCGGTACCAACCAGCCGATTATTACCAGGAGCGGCAGCCAACCGGGAAAAGAGCGTGAAGCAGGGAGAGAAGGTGATGTTAACATGATTACGTTGAGCTTTTTTTAAATTCAGCCGTTGGGTTTCGCAGCAGAATCTATTACAAATCTATTGATTTACAGCTACTTGTCAATTGGTTAAGCCTGGCTTTTTAGTAGTGGTTTTGCCCGTATCGGGCAATCATGATATTTCGTGATCATTTTTCGGTTTCCCGCTATATATCGTGGTAATCCGGGTTATGCATTTTGATTATCTATTGAAAATCAGATACTTATGATTTGGCTTGATTTTTACTAGCCGCTTTACAAAAAATCAGGCTTTCTGATAGCGTTCAACCGCTGAACTTACTCAACTATGGTTTTACTACGTGATGCATACTCCACGGAACGGCTCCAAAAAGTGGCTACAGAATTGCTATCCATTAAGCGTAGGGCCGATCTCATCAGACTTTTCAACACCATACTTCAATCGGAGATCGGCTATGTGCAGGCGGCTATTTATATACTGGATTCCGATACCAATCAGTTGTATAACCTGCTGCATGCAGCGGATCGGATTCAGGATTACGCCGTTTTTTCTCCGCAAATAAACCTGAAAGAACTCTCTATTGCCGAGATTCTGATGGATGACAGCCCTGATCTGTCGGGCTATAGGGAGTTCAATACAGACGTGGACAGGCACCGGTCATTCGTAGGGAAATACCTCTGTAACGCACCGGCACCGGGTTTCAGGATGCTGAGCTTTTCTTTACGGGAAAACAACGATTTCATTGGCAATCTTTTCCTGCTCTTCGAGGAGGCATCTCAGCTGCTACCGGACTTTGTGGACTGGCTAAAGTTGGTAGCCATCAACATCAATATGGTGGTCATTCATCTGCTCGCCGAAGAACGCATGGTGGCACTGGGAAAGAATGCCCAACTCGTCAACCTGTTCAACTTAAGCTGTGCGCTGACGAACGCCGGGGAGTTCACTGATCTGCACCGGATCGTTCATGAAAAGCTCTTACCGTATCTAGGCGCTGTCTCCTGTGTAGTTGTCCTACAAAACGATGGGGAGACCCGATGCTATTTGATGGTCATCAACGAATCAGAATCGATTTCACCCACCGTCACTGAAGACGTCTATGCGGAGCCATACACTGTATATACGGCGTGTTACGGAACAGCCCTGGCTGATAAGAAACTGACGCTTTACGGCCTGGACACGCTGAGTACAGTAGCGCATAAGGCGGCACATCTGCAAGCGGAACTGAGCCGAGGGATCAGACAGAAAGTCGTGTATCCACTTGATGCTGACGGCCAAAATTTCGGGTTCCTATTCTTAAATTATACGCATAATAACGCCATTACGGACCTGGATTCCCCGGCAGTTGGGCAGTTTTTACACCAGTTTGCCTGTGCCATCTTCAGGCTGATTGATCAGGAACAGGTCCGAAAGCGGATGGCCCAGCAGGAGATGATCATCCAGGCAGGCGCCCTGATCGCTTCGGTACGTAACAACGATGAACTGCTGGAAGTGATTAAAAAAAGTCTCAAAGATGTCATTGGGTTTACTCATACAAGTATGTCCGCCATCAACAGCGATCAATCGTCCGCCAGTGCCTATATGCTTGACTACCAGTCGATCAGTCGACATCATTCGGACTATTCCCGGGTAGTATCCAGTAGGTATACTCTCAACGATGGATTTATTGACAAGGTCCTGCTGAGTGATGACCCCCTGGTTTTTAACCTGGACCATCAAAGTCGTCAGCGCCCCTTACCCGATTATTTAGCTATAAATTATGATAGTGGTATCCGGCAGGTTGTGATGACCAAATTTGTCAGAGCAAATGAAGCTTTTGGCTTTTGGGTACTTTCGTTTGATCACGACCGCATGATTTCAACCAATACCCTCCGGCTGATCAGGGATATTGCCAGCCAGTTGTCGGTATCGGTTCAAAACATTATGATCAATGTAAAATACGAGCGTCGGGAAAAGGAAAGAAATCGGTTCACACAATTTAGCAACGCCATTGCCTCTATTCAGGATCGGACAAAACTGGCTAAAACCATTAAAGAGCATTTGATGGACCTTTTCAGCATAGATGACTTTCAAATCTGGTCGGTAACGCCCGATTTTCGCTATCGGTCGCCCGTCCTTTTCGATCAGGCGTCTTTACTCCTTAATCACCCTTGCTTTCAGACAGACACCGACGGTCAGTTCAAAAACGATGATGGCATCTACGATGCCTTGATTGATAAAGCTGGTGTCAGCTATTTTAGTGCGGCAGCCCTGCTATCAGCCTATCCTGATCATACTTATTTTTCACAAGAAGCCACTGCCAATCAGTTGATCGACATGGGCGGTAGTGTGCTCCGGGTTGGGAACGAAGTCATTGGTATACTTACCTTCTTTACCCAACATAGCCACCTGGTTCGCGAGAAGGAGGAACTGTTTCTCAGCATTTGTTCTCAACTTGCCACCATGGCTTCCAACATAATCACGACGGATAGGATTTCGGAGCAACTGGCAGAAATCAGGAACTACACCGAACGATTGGAGGATGAGAAAATTCACTTACTGAACGCGTTGGACTTGCCCGCCAATAAGTCCTACATGATTGGCGAGAGTGTTGGCATGCAGGCCGTTCTCAAACTGATTCAGCAGGTAGCCTACACCGAGAGCACCGTGTTGATTCTGGGGGAGACAGGTACCGGCAAGGAACTCGTTGCCCGTTCTGTCCACGACAATTCGCCCCGAAAGTCGAAGCTGATGGTGAAAGTAAATTGTGCGGCCTTGCCCGCCAACCTGGTCGAATCGGAATTGTTCGGGCACGAGAAAGGCGCTTTTACCGGTGCCCTGGAAAAAAGAATCGGGAAGTTTGAGTTGGCAAACCAGGGCACCTTGTTTTTGGATGAGATTGGTGAAATGCCCCTGGAGTTACAGACCAAGCTTCTCCGGGTCTTGCAGGAAAAAGAGATCGAACGAATTGGTGGGAAAGCGACGATCAAAGTCGATGTACGGATTATTGTGGCTACGAATCGAAACCTCGAAAAGGAAGTGGCCTTGGGAAATTTTCGGAGTGACCTGTATTACCGGATCAATATTTTCCCGATTCGTTTACCGCCTTTACGCGACCGAATTGTGGATATTCCTTTGCTAGCCAGCCACTTTATCAGCAAATACGCAACCAGAGTAGGCAAGGAGATAAAGTCGTTGACCAGCAGTGTACTTCGGGAGATGCAGCGTTACCACTGGCCCGGTAACATTCGGGAACTGGAACACCTCATCGAACGGAGTGTGTTGCTGACCAAAGGCGATACGTTAAAGATCGTGGATATTCCAAAAACGAATCCGGCGTTACAAGAGCAACAACTGTTTCCCGATAAAAAAATCACAACGCTTCATGAAAACGAACGGGCTCATATTCTGCGGATCATTAAACTGTGTAACGGTAAGATTCATGGGCAGAATGGGGCCGCCACGCTATTAGGTATTCCGCCTAGTACGCTCCATTCAAAAATGAAGAAACTGAATCTCGGAAAACAAGAAATACGTTCCTAGTGCAAGCGATCAGCCAGTAAATTTTATGCAGGACACCCTATTAATCGTTGAGGATCAATTTATTGAAGCCAACAACCTTAAACTTATTCTTTTAAAGGCTGATTACCACGTCTTGCCCATTGCCCGGTCGGTTGACGATGCGCTGGATATCATCGATAGGCAGGTGCCGGATCTTGTGTTGTTAGATATATTTTTAAAAGGGGAACGAACAGGCATCGACTTAGCCCATATTCTCAAAGCCAGGGGAATTGCTTTTGTCTACCTGTCGGCAAACTCCGATAAGAGTGTTTTCACGGCCGCCAAGATGACCGGGCCGTATGGTTTCCTGATTAAGCCGTTTCGGGAGCGCGATGTGCTTGCTATGCTGGATATCGCCTGGTACCACCATAGCCAGAAGGCCATTGTGAAAGAAAGCACCGCCAGACAGAAAAATTTAGACGTCACCACCACCCGTGATAGAGAGTTCAAAAAGATTGTGGGTAGCAGCGAGCCCATTCAGGCTGTGTTGAGGAATATCGAAACCGTTGCCGGCACGAATGTTCCCGTGTTACTACTGGGCGAGAGCGGCACCGGCAAAGAGTTGATTGCCCATTCTATCCATGAACTGTCCCAACGCCACAGTAATCGGTTTGTGGTGGTAGACTGTGCAGCCTTGCCACCAAATTTGGTTGAAGCCGAGTTGTTTGGCCACGAGAAAGGCGCCTTTACGGGGGCTATTGATAAACGCATTGGCAAGTTTGAACAGGCTAACGGTGGCACGCTCTTCCTGGATGAGATCGGTGAACTCCCCCTCGATCTGCAGGTGAAATTTCTGCGCGTATTACAGGAAATGGAGATAGAACCCATTGGTGGTAAACGAAAGAAAGTTGATATCCGGATCATCGCTGCCACAAACCGTAATCTGGAAGACGAGATGGCAAACGGAAAATTTCGGCTGGATCTCTATTACAGACTTAATGTTTTTCCCGTGCATATACCCCCACTGCGGGAGCGAAAGGCCGATATCATTCCACTGGCAACGCATTTTCTGGACGTCCAGACGGTTCGGCTTAACAAACTGATCAAGGGTTTTTCCGAGGAAGTAAAAAAAATGCTCATCGAGTACCACTGGCCCGGCAATGTACGGGAACTGGAAAACCTGATCACCCGGGCAATTCTGCTATGTCAGGGAGATGTGATTAGGGAAGTCCAACTTTCGAGCAGTCAACCGGCCAAAGGCAATGATCATGACCAGAAGGTCAAGACCATAACGGAGAACGAACGGGATCATATCCTGGCTGCCCTTCGGCAGTGCAACTGGAAAATATATGGTCCCGGTGGAGCCGCGGAGTTATTGGAAATCAATGCTTCAACGCTTAAATCAAGAATGAAAAAGCTGGGTATCTAGCTGTGCCCGGTTTATTGTAACCTGCTGCTTAAACGGTATTTCGCTGTTATCACCTTTTTGACGCTATATCGTCGTTTTTTGCAACCGTATTATGAGTATAAAATATTGATTGTCAATATTTTATACTTCTGGCATGTGATTTGATTTACTAGGAATGGGTGTGTTCGATCAGGCTGTTACGCCTGGACGGCTATGAGTGATTTCAACTCTTTCGTCAAAAACGGTTATGAAAAAGGCAATGATTCTTTCCATCGTTACCGGGGCGTTTTTACTATTTTTTTCTACTACCAGCGCGCAGACTGGCGCTACAAAAGAGTTTAAGCTACCAAGTCAACGCTGTACATAGCTTGTATCGGCAGGACTTTCGATGCCTAAAATTTTAATAAACTCTACGGGTATAATCTGTCATGATTGGCTGCCCTTGATGATACCCTATGCCATCATACGTATATAGCAAAACGTTGGAATTTTATCGGCTCTTTATTAGAATCTTGACTGACAAAACCAGTCGTAATCTGCATAGACAAGATGAAACAGCGCCTGTTCCTTTTTGTATCGCTTACAATAACCGGGGGCGTTTTTCGGGACAACAGCTGTTTGGCTCAGTCGCCGAACTCTTATGCCATATGGTTACTACCGTCGGCAAAGTACAAAACTGCCGACTCAACCATATTCGGGTTGCAACCGGGCTGGAATCCGCAGCTTGGTGTTGGCTTGCTGTATGTGCAGTCAACGGTAAAAGCTACTCATTGGCTGGATATTAATCTGGGGTACATGTTCTTGTCCCTACCAGGCCAGGAAAACAACGAATCTACCTTCCTGAACGGCATTACCCTTAAGTTTCGCGTCAGTAAGTTTCTGATTGACAACCAAAATCTCATCTGGAACCGTTTCAGGTCGATTCACGATAGTTACCACTTTGATCGAAATAGACTCCGGTTATTTTATGAACTGACCAGTCAACAGGTAAAATTCAGCCCCTATATATACGAAGAAACCTGGTTCTATTTTACCGACAAAACGATTACAAGAAATAGAACCGGGCTAGGAGCCTTAGTCACGATAAAATCGAGGGTTTCTTTCGACCTATTGTACACAAAGCAATGGGACAAAATTGACGGCAATTCGACTGTACTTTTCTTCCGATCGGCCGTGCTGCTGAATTAAGGCTTTACGCTGTCAGCCGACCGAATATTGCTTAAACCAAAAAGGCATTTTGGCAGACGTCTTTACCAAATCAGTTTAATTTTTTCATTCATATCTAACACGTAAATTTTATGAAAAAGAAAATTCTCTTCATGGTTTCCAGTGCCAGCCTCATTGGTCCTAAAAATCGGAAAACTGGCAATTTGCTCACCGAGGTGGCTCACCCCTATGAAACCTTCAAAAAACAAGGGTATGACATTGATATATTCAGTGTAAAAGGGGGGGAAGCGCCCATTGACATGGTTGAGGTAGATGACCCCATGAATGTGGCTTTTTTGACAGATGAGGGGGCGGAAAAAATGAAACATACGCAACCTATTGAGAAGGTCTCGGTAGACGATTACGATGCTGTTTTTGTTCCGGGCGGGTTAGCTCCCGTTGTGGACATGCCCGAGAATCCAACCGTTCAACGGATTTTATCGTCCATGTACGATCAGGGTAAAGTGGTTAGCGCAGTTTGTCACGGGCCGGTGTCCCTGATCAACGTTACGCTTAGCGACGGCTCGTATCTGGTTGACGGAAAACAAGTGACGGGCTTCAGTATTGCCGAAGAAGAAAACTACGCGAAGGAAGATGTTCCGTTTGAGCTGGAGGACGCCTTAAAAAAACGCGGTGGTATTTACAGCCGCGTTGACCCGTGGCAACCCTACAGCATTCGGGATGGCCGGTTGATTACCGGCCAAAACCCGGCATCAGCAACGGGTGTCGCTGAAAAAGTAATCGCTATTTTGGAATCTGCCGATGTGTTAGAACCGGCCCGGGCTTAACCAATAATCGACGATCAGCCTTCATCCAAACGATGGAGGCTGATCAATAAAAGACAGTTTGAAAGGCGATTGCCGACGAGGCTGTAACAACTAACCAGGTAAGAATATGAATACCGTTGCAATGAATACAATTGCCGAATGGCGTGCAAAAGAAGGCCAGCTTGAAACAGTGCTTCGACTGCTGGCCGAAGTGGCTATGAAAAGTAAAGAAGAGGAAGGAAATCTCTTTTATACTGTTTACCAGAGCTTTATAGAACCCAATACGCTGTATTTGATAGAGGGATACACAGATGCAACAGCGTTGGATACGCACCGTAATTCCGACTATTTTAAGCAAATTCTAGTCGGCCAGATAGTGCCCTTGCTGGAAGCCAGGACCGTAAATCAGGTAAGAGAATTGGACCTCAGGGATTTTGTATTAGGAAAGTAGGCTTGTAGCCGCGTTAAGCTAATGGACCAGTCAGACGATCAGAAAAAAGGGTTTAAAACCGACCGGATCAAAGCACTCACCGACGGCGTGTTTGGCATAGCCATGACGTTACTGGTGCTGGATGTGAAGGAATCTGCCGGTCAGGGACAGGCGTTTTGGGAACAGTTTCGGCCTATACTCGATAAGCTTTTTCCCTATATTATTAGCTTCCTCATTCTGGGTATTTATTGGACGGGGCATCACTCGCAATTTTATTTTATTAAGCATACAACCCGTATGCATCTGTGGCTCAATATAATCCTGCTCCTGTTTGTGGCCCTGATTCCTTTTTCGGCGTCCCTGCTCAGTGAAAAAAAGTTGAGTCAATTTTCCGTTTTTGTCTATGGCAGTAATTTAATTGCCGTTCTGCTGGCGTTCTATGCCCAGTGGTGGTATGCCACACACAATCATCGCCTGATCGATCCAAAGCTCGATAATCGCATTGTGGTTATTATAAAAAAAAGAATGATTATTCAGGTGGGGTTCTTTTTCGTGGCGCTGGCTGCATCGTACCTGAATACAACGGTGAGTCTGGTCCTGTTTCTGCTGGGGCAGTTGTCGTATGTCTTCCTCACCACTCAAACGCCAACGGGTGCCCCGGCAACGGTTGAGAAATCGGTTACCAGAAATCAGACCGAAAACGAAAACCCGACCTAGGAAAGCGTCTGCTGACGATCCACTTAGACCGCTTACCTAAAAGCAGGACACGTCGGGTTGTAAAATGGTTAGAAAAGAAGGCGTTGCGGCTTCATTGACATAATGACATCAGGCCGGTCAGCGTGTTGACACCTGGTCATACTGTCCCATTTAGCCACTCATCGCACGTACTGGATCGACTTATGACGAATTATACCGGTTGTCTTTTCCTGCATAAATATTCCAGCAGAATTAGTTGGTTATTTTTTCTTGCCTTTTTGATCGGTCCGGCACTCGCCACCACTAGCCTGGCGCAGACGCCTAAAGGCAGCCAAAAAACCGTAATTGCGGGTGTGGTTTCCGATGCGGTAAATGGCAGGCTGATCGATTCAGTCAGTGTTTCGGCTGGAGGGGTCACGACTCGCTCCGATGCCCAAGGCGTTTTTACCCTCGAAATCCCGGCCAAAAAATGGGCCGCGCCCAATAACAGGGTGGTGACGTTTTCCCGGAACAATTTCATGTCCATAAAACGGACCGTTTCGGCTGGTAACGGGCTTCGCATCGAGGCTAAAATGAAATCCCAGTACCCGTTGCGTAATATACTTCACTTGTTTACTGACCCCGGCATTCCGGAACGGGGTCCCCACGAAGCGCCCCCCACGCCAACCTGTGCGGATACCGCCGTCGTGCCAGACCTGATTGGGGGCCAACTAGACCGACACAACTTCATCTATATCGGCGAAAATCACCGGCGCATCTGTCTGGTTGTTGGTGGGAAACTAGTCTGGCACTACGATACCGAAAACGATTGGGAAGACGATGAAATCTGGCTGCTGTCCAACGGAAACATCCTCCATGCGCACATGAAGTACATCGAGGAAATAACCCCCCGAAAGGAAATTGTATGGCGTTATGACAGTCCCAAAGGCACCGAAATCCACACCTGCCAGCCAATTGGCGTAGATAAAGTGCTTTTTCTCCAGAATCAGAGCGATGTGGCCATTGTCAAATTATATAACAAAATCACCGGGAAATACGAGATAGAAAAAGAGCTGAAGGAGTTGGGTAAAGGCCCGCACGGTCAGTGCCGACGTTTCCGCATGACGAACAAGGGTACCTTCGTGGCGGGCACTCTAGGAAGCCACACCTTTTATGAATATGACAAAAATTTTAACCTGATCTGGACGCACGATCCAGGGTCTATGTGGGGCGGGGTACCGCTTAAGAATGGCAATTACCTTTTCCAGCGGGAAAATGCAACAACTTCAGTCGAGATAAACCGGGCGGGTGAGGTTGTCTGGCAGGCTTCCATTGCCGACATTCAGGACCAACTCAACAAGTTGGCCCCCAATGCCGGTAAAATAACCGCGACGCAGACATGCGAACGGTTATCCAATGGCAATACGGTGATGTTCACGCGCTTTTGTGATGCCCGTATACCGCAGGCAATTGAAATTACCCCCGACAAGAAGGTGGTCTGGATACTACAGGACTGGAAGCACCTGGGCGATAGTGTGTCCGCACAATTCCTGGACGAACCCGGCTACCCGGAAGTGCCCGGCGAAACAAACCATTAAACCTTCGAAAAACAGGCCGCTCAGTCTGCCTTACTCCTCAACTTATCCCTGATCTGGCAACGTAGCAACTGGTTTGTCATCGTCACGAGCCGTTGTCTCAATGGAGAATGCTAACCCTTGATTTGACGCGCTACGGGCAAAACTGGATGCCACTGCCGGAGGGGTATCGACCGGGACAAAGGCACCTAACTGGTCTGTGAGAACGAGTAGCAGGCTCGTTGCCGCGCAAAGCAGCAACAGGATCGACGGAGAGACCCACGGTGCCGCCAGTACTATACCAATCCCCACGGTTAGCCGAATGATCATTTTCTGTCTGGCACCGGGCAGAATTTGCTCCCTGGCCCACTGATTAACCATAGCCAGAAGACCGGTGATTATATAGCTGCCACCCACTCCGCACCCAATCAACCCGTTTGTGAGGGTCAAGCCGGGGGTTGGGTTTACCGCTAGTGCCAGACCAACCCCACTCAATAGCATAAGCAGCGTGAGGGGCAGATGAAGATAGATCCAGGTCCAGAACGGCCCCGTGCGTTGCTGTTCACTCAGGGCCCGTACCGGGGTGTAGTAAACATAGTCGAAGTAGGAAGCCCAGAGGCCCAGCAGAGTTATGCCCGCCAGCAGCGTTCGGCCAACGCTATCCCACCGGATACCTGCCTCATGCAGCTCCAGCACGATACCAGATGCTATCTGCGCCAGCATCAGGGTTGTAAAGGTGGCCACCCGGCCCGGCAGGTGGCGGGCATCCGGTGGGAAACGCCTTTGCAGACGTAATCCGCCCGCCACCAGGGGAGTAAGTAGCTCAATGACCAGCGCCAGTCCCCACAAATAATAACTGGTGGGCGTATGTACCAGACCCGCCCCCACCCAGCAGGCCAACGCCAGATACACACCGATCTGAATGTGACCCATAAAAGGCCGCGCAACCGGCACATAATACCGGGCACGGACGTATTTAAGGTGTAGTACAACCCGTAATCCGGAGTAGGTGCCAATAAAAAGTAAAGTTGTCTGGTCGCTCAATAAGGCGGTTTCTATGGCGGCCGCCATCACTAATAATCCCAGCAACTCCACGGCTGTGAATAGAAACTCTATCGGGTCGTTGTCCACGCTGAATCGGTTAGCATAAAACATCAATCCGTACCACAGCCACCAAACGGGCACCAGCAGTAACAGTACGTACCCTAACGTTTCCACGGTGGGTTCGGCGAGTATGCGCCTGACCAGGTGCCCAAGAATAACCACGAAGGCCAGGTCTGTCAGCAACTCTATTCGGGCAGGTATGCGCGGACCCGGCGGATCGGCGGCTCTTAGGCGAGGCACCGTCTCAGTTGAAAGCTGATTCATAAAACGTTGTTGGCATTGAGTTAAACCCGTTCGGATAAAGATGACCGGCAAACCGTATGGACTTACTTCGTTTTGCCCAACGCTTTCAGCACCTTATCCGGCGTAATGGGCAGAGAGGTTAGCCGATGACCTATGGCGTGAAAAATGGCGTTGCTCACGGCCGCGCTGGTGCCAACGATGGATACTTCACCCAGGCCTTTTACGCCCATAGCGTTGACGTACCGGTCCTCTTCGTCAATGAATGCCACGGTCATCTCGGGAATGTCCGCGTTGACGCACACATGGTAATCCGCCAGACTGGCGTTGGTGTAGCGGGCCAGGTGGGGGTCACAGACGGTGCCCTCCATCAGGGCTGCTCCAATACCAAAAATACTGCCTCCCATCACTTGAGAGCGTGCCGTTCGGGTGTTGAGGATACGCCCGGCAGCTACGACACTCACCCAGCGCGTCACGTGCACGGTGCCCAGATCGGTATCGACCTGCACCTCGCAAAAATGAGCACTGAAGGAATGCATCGAGTGGCCACCCGCGTCGTCTTTTTTGGCTTCAGGTGTGTTCAGCGTAGCTTCGGGGGACTCATAGCTGCTGCCGTAATGACCCGTGGCGACTCCCTCTACATCGTCCAGACTAATGCGCTGCATCAGGGTGGTAAAAGCTTCTCCTTTTGTCGCGTCGGTTTTCAGTTGAAGTCGGCCTTTCACAGCCTCTACATCGGCTGGCTTCGCTTTGTACACGGGCGAATGCTGGTCAGTAACAGCCACTTTGATGAGTTTCTGCCAAACGTCTTGTGCGGCCAGGAATACCGAGGATGATACCGTACCCGCAGCCCGCGACCCACCCGACATGGCCGTAGTGGGCAAGGCGCTATCGCCCAATTCGAAATGCACCTTTTCGGGAGGGATACCGAGTGAGTCGGCCGCTACCTGGGTGATAATGGTGTAGGTCCCGGTGCCCAGGTCAGTGGCACCGGCCTGTACCAGGGCGTGTCCGTCGGCAAACAGCCGTACGCGGGCGTTGCCCTGAGCGTCGTGTACTGGGTACGAGCCGGAAGCCATGCCCCAGCCCACCAGGCTATTTCCCTGGCGGGTAGCGCCGTTTTTCGGGTTTCGCTTGCTCCAGCCGAACAGTTCGGCACCCCGTTCGTAGCACTGCTTCAGGCTTTTGCTGCTCCAGGGTTTGCCGGTACCAGGATCTTTGTCGGCGTGGTTCAGCAGGCGGATGGCAATGGGGTCCAGCCCCACCTGATAAGCCAGATCATCCATGGCGCACTCCATAGCAAATGAGCCGGGGGCCTCGCCGGGACCGCGCATGTAGGTAGACGTCATAACGTTGGCCCTGGCCAGCTTCACCGAGGCTTCAAACGTTGGACAGGCGTAGAGCATGTCCACGATTTTGCTGTTCATTTCGGCGTAGTTGTCCCAGGGCGAGGTCGTTGACGTTTTTTCGTGCAACAGGGCCAGCAACTTACCCTCTTTGGTCGCGCCCACGCGCAGCGTCTGCTCCTGATCTTCGCGGTGGCCCATGCTGGTAAACATCTGCGGACGCGTCAGCACCAGCTTCACGGGTCGGCCCACGAATTTAGCGGCCTGTACTGTCAATACGGTATGTGGCCACATTGTGAGTTTGCATCCAAATCCCCCGCCGAGATACTTGTTGACCACCCGTACATTGTCGGGGGGCAGACCCAGCATCACGTACAGCGCCTTGTGCGTTGAGGCTATGGCCTGTGTAGTGTCGTACACAGTTACGCGGTCAGCGGCTTCCCAGTGGGCAATCGTAGCGCCCGGTTCCATGGGGTTGTGGTGGTTGGTGACGTGCTGGCAGGTAAGTGTCAACTGGACCGGGGCCTTGGCAAAGGCTGACTGAGCATCCCCACGCTTGGCCGGTACCTGAGCAGCCGGGCCTTCCTTGGGGGCAAATAGCTCGGCCCTAGTATCCCGATAGGAGGCCACCAGCTGCTCAGCCACAATGGACACCTTGAGCAGCGCGGCCGCGTGCTGGGCATGCTCCAGCGTATCGGCAATGACAATGGCTACTGGCTGTCCGGCGTAAAAAATCTGGTCGGACAGCATGGGTGTAAAGCTCATCTGCATAGCCAGTGCAATCTTCTTTTTTCCTTCGGGCGTGGCAGGTGTCTGCGACAGCGGTGGCATATTCAGGTGCGTCAATATACCCAGTACACCCGGAAGCCGTTTGGCCTCGCTGTCGTCGAAACCGGTAATGCGCCCCTTGGCGACGTCGCTGGTTTTGAACACAGCATGGACTAAGCCCGGTAGCTGGTTGTATTCAGCCGAGTAGGTGGCCGCTCCCATTACTTTGGCCCGTCCATCGATACGAACCATAGGTTTTCCCACAATGTCTGATGAAGACCGCTGATTAGCGAAAGTGGGGTTTTCAGTAAGATCCATAATACGTAAGAAGTAAAAAGTAAGTAGCTGACACGGGGCAAGACCCGTCTAGGCGTTTGCCACTGTTTGGAGCGCACGGACCAGCGTATTTTGTGCTAGGTCTACTTTAAAGGCATTTTCGCTGCGCGGTTTGGCTGTCCGGAGTGCGGCCGCAGCAGCGGCCTGAAAGGTAGCCAGGCTGGCGGGGGCTCCCGTTAGCACCTGCTCGGCTGCGGGGCTTCGCCAGGGCTGAGCACCTACTCCTCCCAGGGCTACACGAGCCGAGCGAATGGTGCCATCCTGTACATCGAGCCCCACGGCAGCCGACGCCAGAGCGTAGGCATAGCTGGTCCGCTCGCGTACTTTCAGGTAGGTCGAATGCTGGGCGTGGTTGGCCACCGGAATGACAACGGCGATAATTAGTTCTCCTGCTTCCAGTACATGTTCACGATGCGGTGTATCGCCGGGAAGCAGGTAGAACTCGTTGATGGGCACACGGCGCTGCTGGCCTTTTTGATTTTGCAGAATCAGCACGGCATCGAAGGCCAGCAGCGCCACGGCCAGATCGCCGGGGTAGCTGGTCGTAATACAGCTTTCACTGGTGCCTAGAATGGCCATATTGTGGTTGTCGCCGGTAAGGGCAGGGCAGCCGGTGCCAGGTTGGCGTTTATTACAGGGAAAAGCCGGGTCGCGGAAGTACCCGCAGCGGGTACGTTGCAGCAAATTGCCGCCGATGCTGGCCATGTTGCGCAGTTGTGCAGAAGCCGCTAGTAGCAATGACTGCGATACGGCCGGAAACTGGCTGACGACAAGCGGGTTTTCGCCTACGGCATTCATCCGCTCCATGGCCCCTATGCGCAGCCCGTCCTGGGTTTGCTCCACCCCCGTAAAGGGCAGGCTATTGATATCGATCAACAGCGGAGGGCTGGCCAGATTGGCCTTCATCAAATCGAGCAGCGTAGTCGCCCCGGCCAGATACACGGCCTGTGGCTGACCGTTTATCAGGGCCGTAGCGTCTCTAGCCGTACCCGCTTTCGCATACTGAAAATCATTCATGGGTAGCTATCGTTAAAGATGACACGTAACGAACTCAAAGAGAATACGGGGCACTTACCCGAAATGGTCCGGGACGACTGGATGGAGTTAAGTGCCATGCCTTATTGAACAGAGACTACTTCCCGTATGGCAGCCAGGATATTGGCATACGCTCCGCAACGGCAGATATTCCCGCTCATCCACTCCCGACACTGGTGATCGGACGTAGCATGGCCTTCCCGTATACAGGCTACTGCGCTCATAATCTGCCCGGGTGTACAGTACCCGCACTGAAAGCCATCGTGCTTGAGGAAAGCTTCCTGCACAGGATGTAGCCGGGCCGTCGCACTGTCCTCACCTTTTGCCAGACCTTCGATGGTGGTGATGTCTTTACCCTGCTGCATGATCGCCAGCGTGAGGCAAGAGGTGATGCGTTCGCCATTAACGTGGACGGTACAAGCCCCGCACTGGCCATGATCACAGCCTTTTTTGGTGCCGGTCAGGTGCAGGTATTCGCGCAGTGCATCGAGCAACGTCGTACGCGGCTCTGCCCGAAGCTGGTATACTCGTCCATTAATGCGTAAAGTCAGGTCCGTAGCGCCTTGCACTACCGACGAACTGGGTGCTATGTAATCTGCTTGATTCATGGGTGCCAGCGTCAGTCCAACCAAACCGGTGGTGTGTTTAAGAAAAGTGCGCCGTGAGCTGTTGCCCGGGGACCATTCAGATGCCATAGCGGTAGGAACATGGATGAAATAATAAGAAAGAAACAGAAAGGCCCTCACTCCATCACAGGAGGAGTGAAGGGGCCAGTATCACTTTGCGTTCTTGTTTTCCGTTAGCCACTCGGCGACGGCCCGGGAGAAATCAGCTACATCGATGGGGTGGCGGCTCGTGATCAGGTTTCCGTCAATCACCACGGACTGGTCCACTACCTGCCCGCCCGCGTTGATCATATCGGTGTGAATGTTCCAGTAGCCTGTCAGCTTCCTGCCTTTCAGGATGTCGGCCGTAGCCAGCACGACCGGCGCATGGCAGATGGCCGCCACCAGTTTGCCTGACTGGTTGAAAGCCTGAATAAAGGCAATGACATCCTTGTCAAGGCGCAGGTTATCCGGGTTCCAGGCCCCGCCGGGAATGAATATAGCGTCGTAGTCATCTACCTGGATTTCATCGACCCGCCGATCCACTTTAACCCAGCCCACCGGTTGCAAATACTGAATAGCCATGATGTGATCCTTGGCCATTTCCGGCATAGTTAGCCCAAAACGGGCAGGGGCTGGGTTCGCCTTCAGGGATACGACGTCGACCTGGGCACCTAGAGCACGGAAGTACCATACGGGTCCGAGCAGTTCAATCTCTTCGAAGCCATCGGCGGCAATGACGGCGATTTTCTGACCAGCCAACTGCTGATCATCATCGATTGGGTCGAAGAAAAACTGACGTAGCCCTTCGTTTCCGGGAGCGGTGAGCAGATGGGCAACGGGCATGGCCGGCACTGCGGGGGCGCTGCTCAGTTGTTGCAGCACCTCCAGTTCATGGGTGTTATTTTGTTGAGTAAGCATATAGTAATTGATTTTAAAATGGATACAGACCTGATAAATTGGGACGCTACTCCCGGCTCATAGGAGCGAACAATGTTAACTTGTGCAGCCCCTTCTCGAAGGGCGGGTTCGTGATGGATGTATGGAGAAAATCAAGAATTGGCCCGACCGGTGGAAACTTTAGGTGAGTCTGAAGAGCCTCCGCATTGCGGAATTTCTCGTAGGTGAGAAACCTGGTTTCGGCTCCATCCAGTTGGGTAAGCTGGTAAGTAATCACGCCCGCTTCACTGCGGATTGCAGGCATGGCAGCATGGTATCGTTTCCTGAACTCATCCTGCGTTCCTGGCTTGGCGTCGACGAATAGCATCACCGTCATCGGGTCATCGTCGGGGTTAGGTCGCTTCAGCCAGTCCTGCCTGGAGAGGGGTTCCAGATCCGTCACCGAGAGCTTTTCGGCAGGTTCGGTCAGCCCTTCTTTTGCGAGCTGGTCAATATCGTTGGCCTGATTGCCTGCTTGCAGCACAGCCAGTGCCTGCTGATGTTCCCACCGCTCGATCAACCACAGTATAGCGGGGTTGTCGATTTCGCTGTAGGCTTCCGCCATCACATTGCCTTCAGTCTTCAGCGCCTGGCGTACATAGGTGCTCAGCGCCTGTCGCATATGATTTTGATAGTCTGGTTTAACTGAATAGGTCGTCAACTGAACAACCGGGCTATCGACTTCCTGAGGTAGCATTTCAGTTTGTGATTAAGTGACAAAAAGAAAAACGCGTCAATAAAAAGCCACTATAGTTATGGCCACTCTATTCGGGTTAGGAGAAACACCCGATGTTTAGCCAATCACCAGATCCGTTGTCAATAGACTATCTCTAGCTACCCACGAACGTCTGTCGAGGGAGTTTCAAAACGTATGCCAACTTTGTAATTTTCTGTATATCAATATGTTATAGCTTTTTTGTATAGTAAGAAAACGACGATATATCGTTGAAAAGACCGAAACAGCGATGTACCGTTCAAGCACAGGATTTTGTGGGAAAAGGGCAGGAGGGAAGCTGTGATACAGCTTATTTTTACCCTGGATTTACGTGTTGACGCTTTAAGATCCAGTAGGGCTAGTGCACTCTAAATGCTTACTAAATGTCCAGTTTGAGCCTTCATTTAAGAAAGCCTGCATAGAGAGTTCTGTAGTGTGTTGTCCTGGATTTATTCGGAGGTTTTCTTAACGAATAGGGCGTTCCCCACGAACTGGATAGCCTTGGGGTCATTCTAAGCTTGGGTTAGGCAACTAATGAATAGGCCTTTTGCTTTCCTCTTCCATGCGCTCCACGTACCACTGTGCAGGGGGCTGGGTGATCAGCCAAGTAGGTTGCCGTATAATTAATCTGGCTACTGAGCAGAAACTGGCCGTAAAGTTGTGGGGTAACCTTCACGCTATTTTAATTCAATTTACCACTTTTGCGTAAGTCTTATTAGCGTTACAGGTAGCCGACAACCAGCAGGCCCGATTTATTGCTAGTGATCTAACCATGAAACCCGTTATAAACCACCAAGCTCCTCTCATTGCACAGGAAGCCATTTATAGCTGGTTGTCTAAGGCCAAAAGCTAACGTATTACTTAAACTAGTCACCCCGATTTATGAAACGATACGTAACGACGCTTATTCTTTCGCTGCATGTTGCGGTTTCCTGGGCCCAGACGGATACCACTACGTTCGCTGGTTACCGGGTCAACTGGAAAGTTAAACTGCCCCTTTCCGTGGGTGCTCTAGCCCTGTCAACAGTGGGGTTTCGCCAGCTTGATCGTACGGCTTCGCTGACCGCTGAGCAGGTACTAAACCTTGATCCAGCTCGAATTAACGCGTTTGATCGGCCTGTTGCCTTCTACGATCCGGCCCGGTTCCCCTCGGCTCAAAAGCGGTCTGATCTGTTTCTGAACATTTCCATAGCCAGTCCTCTGTTGCTACTGCTTGGTAAAGAGATGCGTCAGGATGCCCTTGATCTATTGACTCTGTATACAACGGCGCATACACTGAATAACTTGATTTATTTTGGAGCCGCTTTTCCCATTCGCCGGGCCCGGCCGCTGACCTACAATTCGGGACTACCTCTTGAAGAAAAGACGGGACAAGCGAAAAGTAATTCGTTTTACAGCGGCCACGTATCGTTTAGTACGACGGCTACGTTTTTTGGGGCCAAGGTATTAACAGATTATTACCACATACGCGGCTGGAAACGGATCGCCGTTTTCACGGTGGCCGCCGTACCGCCGATTCTGGTTGGCGTCAATCGAATGCATGCTGGCAAACATTTTCGGACCGACGTGCTCACAGGATTCGTAGTTGGAGCGGCCTGTGGAATCCTGGTTCCCCAATTGCACAAAGCAGCCCGAAAGTCGAGTCGCTTGTCTTGGCGTACCGAATTTATGCCTAACGGAGGAAAAGGGATCAACTTTACGTATTCGCTCTAAGCGTTTGTTTTGGTAGTTTACTTAGCGACCCTGTTGAGAAGAATAGAAATAAAGGCAATCGGAAGCATGGTTTCCGCAACGGCGGTCCGGCGAACTTTCTAGCGCCAATAAAGGCCTCCGGTAGCCGCTCAAAACCCTCTACGATGGTCTCGGCGTACGTCAGCTTGCCCTGGTTAAGCCACGCAGCCAGCTGGGCCAGGCCCTCTGAAAACCGACCGGCAAAATCGGCAATCAGGAAGCCTCGGATGGTTAGAAATTTGTAGACGACCAGAGGCAGGATACTAGGACTCAGCGCTGGCTCGGTATCATTGTAGTTGGCGATCGTCCCGCACACGGCTACCCGGCCATACGGGTTAAGATTAGCCAAGACAGCGTCCGAGATGGGGCCTCCTACGTTATCAAAATAGATATCAATGCCGTTAGGGCATACCGCGGCAAGGGCCGCTGGTAAATCCGCCGTGGTGCGGTAGTTGATGGCCTCATCAAACCCGAACGTATCCTTGATCAGGGCTGCTTTCTGGTCGGTGCTTACAAGGCCCACCACCCGGCAACCTTTTTTTTGTGTTTAAAAGGATGCGGCAAAGTTGGGGCCGGGGTGGGGATCTGGACTACAACAAAAGTGGGGGAAACTGACACATTTTAACGTATCGCCACGAACAAGCAGCGCCGTCCGATAAGTTACTCAACCAGACGTCCGTATCCATTGGTCAGTGAACGCCTAAAGGGCCTAGTTTTATCTTTACCTAATTTCAGGGCACATGTCTCTTGCCTAGTTTTTATGCACTATTCCGATTCCGTTTATGGCCCGGTTGTTATGGAGGAACCCGGATGGAGGGTAATTTTATAATTCGCAACCGTATCGGTTGAACCCTGAGTAGCTTTGGTGAAACGATAGGCTAACGCTTTGATGGCGTAAACTAATCATTCGTTATGGCTCATGAGAGGGACTTTCGAGAAGGTAGTGTCAACGGGCTACGCTTTTTCTGAAAGAGAGTTAGCCAGAGCATACTGACAAAATACCGTCACGGCTTTACCTTGCTCATTCAATTGAAATACTTCGCAAGCCAGTCGACCATTCACGGACGTGTAATAAATAGCCAGCGTGTTAATACCCACAAAAACGTTATGCAGGGTAAAATGCAGGTTGGGATAAGTTGCTAAACCAAGCTGAAAATAGCGTTCCAGCTCACCTTTGCTGGTAATACAACCGGACTCATTGACGTTTAATAGCGGAATAAAAGGCGAATAAAAGGCCAGCTCATCGGCATAGTGATCTAGAATAGCGGAAAGATCATGGGCATTAAACGCATGAATCCATTCCTCGGCAAATTGATGGGCTTTTTCCTGGCTCATACCGATTGATTTGTTTTTGACCCGTTGTCAACCGATTGAGCAGGTTTCAGATACGCATCGGTGAAATGCTCTTTATGCTTGGGTTGAGCGAATTTTTCGGCATTGTACTGACTGGATTCTCCTTTGGGTATCGAGAGCGATGTCCAGTTTTGAGCCAGCATTTTGCCCAGAAAAACCAGTTGGCCGATGTGATACGGGTAGTGAGCTACCTGCCGATTGATAGCTTCGATGACCGAATGTCCCTGATTTCGGATGTAAACCGTCCGGCTTAAATCATCTTCTCGAAGCGATTTGAGCGTTTCTAGAAGTACGTGCCAGCCTTCGTTCCATTTTTGAAGCAGTTCATCCCGGGACTGAATGTCGTTGGCAAACTCCCCCTCTCTATCGCGCCATTCTTTCTCTCCATCGGTCGTAAGGAAATCCGTCCAGCGACTTAGCATGTTGCCCCAAAGGTGCTTTACCAGCGTGGCTATGCTGTTGCTTTCTGCGTTGTACTGCCAGAAAAGTGCTTCGTCGGGAAGTTGAGCCAGTGTTTTTTCGCCTAGCCATTTGTAGTATTCAAATTGAGTGATCACACTACTTAGATAAGTATCTTGCATGCGATAGGGTAGTTAAGGTTAGGTTTCATAACGCAAAAAAACGCATCTGGGTTGTACGAAAACAGACACACTTTTGTGAGGGCGGAATCATACAGTTCATTCTGATGAGGTCAGCCAAACTGTACGGTCCACTTTGGCAAAATCTGTATGGTAAGACGTACAGACAGGACGATTACATTTGTCCGGTGAACGACAATCCGTAGCCCGCCATCCAGTCTATGCGTGTATCAACCCCAAGATATCAGCAGATTGCCCGTCAGTTAGGCGATAAGTTGCGAGGAGGTATGCTTACGGAGGGAGATAAGCTTCCTTCGGTTCGTATACTCAGCCAGGAGCTTGGTGTTAGCATCAATACCGTGCAGCAAGCCTATTATTGTCTGGAAGCCGAAGGGCTGGTCGAAGCCCGTCCTCAGTCGGGTTACTACGTCCGTACCCTGATCGAGCGGCTGGGTAACGTACCTCGCCGATCGGCACCCCAGGCTATGATCAATCAGCCTCTTCAGTCGGATCAGGAGTCGGTTCTGTTGAGGCTGATGCACCAGCAGCGACAGCCCGGCTGGCTTCCTTTCTCAATGAGTGTACCTGCTCCTTCCCTGTTGCCGGTCAGTAAGCTAACGAAGGCCCTTCAACAAGCCCAGCGCGAACTACCCAATGGCGGAATCGAGTACGAATTGATTACGGGCAACGCAGCTTTACGTCGGCAGATTGCCCGGTACGCTTTGTTCTGGGGCAGTCAGCTAACCGACGAGGAGATCATTACGACGGAGGGGTGCACAGCCGCACTCACCTTATGCCTGAAAGCCATTACACAGCCGGGCGATACCGTTGCGGTAGAAAGCCCGATCTATTTTGGCATCCTTCAAACGATTCTCTCGCTGGGCCTGAAGGTACTCGAATTACCAACAGATGCCTTAACGGGCATTGATCTGGACGTACTGGACGGTCATTTGCGGGCTGGACAGGTACAGGCCTGCTTGCTGGTGCCGAACTTCAGCAATCCCCTGGGCTGCTGTATGCCCGATGCCCACAAACAACGGCTGGTGCGACTGATGGAAACGTATCAGGTACCCCTCATTGAAGATGATCTCTATGGCGATCTTCATTTTGGACCCGATCGTCCACTTCCCTGTAAAGCCTTCGACCGTCAGGGACTCGTCTTATGGTGCGGCTCCGTTAGTAAAACGCTGGCACCCGGCTACCGGGTGGGCTGGGTAGCACCGGGGCGTTATTATGATGCGTTGCTTCGGGTGAAGCGCTATCAGGCCGGATTCTCTCCGGGTATCACCCAACAGGCAGTGGCTAATTTTCTGGCCAACGACCGCTACGAATTGCATCTGCGCCGACTACGGCAACGGCTGAAAAGCAACTGCCAACGCTATCAGCAGACGATTCGAACCCACTTCCCTCCGGGCACCCGTATCAGCGAGCCCCAGGGTGGCTTTACCTTATGGGTGGAAACCGATGCCCGGGTAGATACCCTGGCGCTTGCCGACCAGCTGGCCCCGCATAAAATCAGTATCATGCCGGGCCGTTTATTTAGTCTTCAGCCGCAG
The DNA here is from genome assembly GCF_054777855.1 of Spirosoma jeollabukense. Classification (NCBI taxonomy): domain Bacteria; kingdom Pseudomonadati; phylum Bacteroidota; class Cytophagia; order Cytophagales; family Cytophagaceae; genus Spirosoma; species Spirosoma jeollabukense. Next base: position 19,120 of record NZ_BAAHAD010000001.1, on the reverse strand, counting down.
TATGGGAGCTGTATGCGGCTCAGCTACGGTCTACCGTTTGACGAGCGTGTGGCCTGGGGGCTGCAAACGATTGGACAGCTTATTCATCAGCAGTTAAGGACATGAAATACCTACCTTGGTGCGCGGTTTGGAGAACCGCCGTTTTTACCCCGTTTCTATCATTCGTTCTGGTTGTCGTTGTATGCCAGGCAAGCTCGGTGCGTGAGCAGTACCAAAAATATGAGTACCACATACCTATGCGCGATGGCGTTAAACTCTATACCGCTGTTTATGTGCCCCGACGTGCATCGCTAGAAAACACCCATCCACTTCTGATGCAACGGACCTGTTTTGGCTCCATGCCCTATGGCCCCCAGCAGTATAAAGCCACCCTGGGGCCTTCCCCCACAATACAGGCCGATGGCTATATTTTCGTCTATCAGGATGTACGGGGCAGATGGGCTTCCGAAGGCCATTGGACCAACATGACGCCGGTTGTCAGCGGCCAGACAAAACGATCCTCCTCCCGAGCCATTGACGAAAGCACCGATACGTACGACACCATTGACTGGCTACTCCGGCATGTACGCTACCACAACGGCCGGGTAGGTTTGTGGGGTATGAGCTACGCCGGGTTTTACGCGCTGGCGAGTTCCATCAATGCGCATCCTGCCCTGAAAGCCACGTCACCCCAGGCACCTATCGCCGACTTTTTCCGGGAAGATATTCATCACAACGGAGCCTTCACGCAGGTAGCGTTACTGGCTTATCCACTATTCGGTAACGGTCCAGCTAGTCCAGCCACCGAACCCTGGTTCCTTAAGGACTGGATACAAACGGGAGGACAGAACGAGTTTAGGTGGCATCAGCAGTTAGGGCCTTTGCCCAATGCGAAGCGGTATCTAGCCCAAAATGTGTTCTGGCAACAAACGGTAGACCATCCCAACTACGATCGTTTCTGGCAGGAGCGCAACATACTGCCTCATCTACGGAATATTCGGCCCGCCATGCTGGTTGTTGGGGGCTGGTTCGATGCCGAAGACCTGTACGGGCCACTGAGTACCTACAAAACGCTGGCTCAAAAAAGTCCGGAATCGCGGCCAATGCTGGTGATGGGACCCTTTGGCCATCGGGGCTGGTCGGAAGAGACCGGTCGTACCCTGCATAACGATCTGTATTTTGGCGACAGTTTGGCGACCTATTATCAACGAACGATTGAAGCCCCTTTCTTTCACCATTATCTGAAAGGACCTGGTGATGGCAATACCGGACTACCTAACGTCTGCCTGTTCGATACCGGATTGAAGGCCTGGCGAACCTTTTCCGAATGGCCCGCATCCACCAGCCGTCGACTGCGTTGGTATTTGACTTCCACTGGCCCGCTAAGCGCGCAACCCGGTAAACCCGTGAGCTTTCGGGAATATACCAGCGATCCGGCGAATCCTGTCCCTTATAGCGAAGCGAGCCTTACCGCCGAACCTGATTTCAGCGCTCTGGCCAGCTACATGTCGGCCGATCAACGGTATGCCAGTGAACGACCCGATGTTCTCACCTTTCAAACGGACGTTCTCCCGGAAAATCTGACAGTAAGCGGAGAAATAAAGATCCGACTGAACGTTAGCACGACGGGCACTGATGCCGACTGGGTCGTGAAACTGATTGATGTGTATCCACCCGACGAACCGAATCACCCATATCTGCCCAATCCTAAAACCAAGTTGGCCAATTACCAGCAATTGGTTAGGGGCGATGTGATACGCGGGCGGTTTCGTAATAGTTTTGAGAAGCCGGAGCCCTTCACTCCGGATCAGATTACGGAGGTGGCGTTCCCACTTCAAGACGTACTGCACACCTTTAAAAAAGGGCATCGGGTCATGATTCAGGTGCAAAGCAGTTGGTTCCCGCTAATCGATCGAAACCCGCAGACGTTCATCGAAAACATTTATAAAGCTCATGACACTGATTTTAAACCAACTCGTCATCGTTTGTACAGTGACTCTTTCGTTGATGTGACTACGTTACCCTAACGACATGAGGTTATCAAACAGAGTGGGACAGTACTCACAACGGTTTCTAATCAATAATTACGATAAATTCCCTGAACATGACTCGATCGAATCACGCCTGGAACGCGGATCTTTACCAGCAAAAACACGCCTTTGTCTTTCACTATGGAGCAGATGTGCTGAATTGGCTTGAACCACAGCCTGGCGAACGCATCCTCGACCTTGGCTGTGGAACGGGCGAACTGACGGCCCGATTAGCCGAAAGTGGTGCCGAAATTATTGGACTGGATGCTTCGGCTTCGATGATTGCCAAATCCCGGCAGTCGTTTCCCAAACTTACGTTTCAACTCGGTGATGCCCGGGATTTTAGAACGGATCAGCCATTCGATGCCATTTTTAGCAATGCCACGCTCCACTGGATTCAGGAAACAGAGCAATTATCCCTCTTAACGGCTGTTTTCAAGGCACTCAGACCGGGTGGTCGTTTCGTGGCGGAACTCGGAGGGCGGGGTAACGTAGCCCGCATCCTGAACGCGTTGCGCCAGACACTAACTGAGTTAGGTATACGTCAACCCATTAATCCGAACTACTTTCCCAGCGTTGGACAGTACACAACGATGCTGGAGCAGGCTGGTTTCTGCGTTACGTCAGCACAGCTTTTTGACCGGGATACCCCGCTGGCAGATCCTGAAACTGGACTAAGTGACTGGATTGCCATGTTTCGTGGGGACGTCTTGACGGCTCTTGGTGACCAAGATCGGCAGACCGTGTTAACGGCTGTAAACGACCAGCTTCGACCCACCAATTTCCGGGATGGATACTGGTTTGCTGATTATAAACGCCTGCGATTTAGGGCCATAAAACCACTTGAGCCGTAACATCATCTCATGCAACCTACGATTTACATTATTGGCGTCGGTGCCATTGGCATGACCTTAGCCGTATTGTTGAAACAGTCAGGCAAAGAGGTTGTCCTGATTCGCGGACGCCGAAATGGCCAGCCGGAAACCGAAGAGGCTCAGATCACCCTTTTCTATACCGATGAGCTAAGCCTGAAGGCTACTGTCCCGATTCGTACGCTGGATCAGATTTCGGAGTTAAACGGATTTATTTTGCTGACAACCAAATCATTCGGCAACCAGGCGCTGGCCCAACGATTAATGGGAAAGACGGGCCAATCTCCCCTGGTTCTGTTACAAAACGGCCTGGGTATTGAAGAGGCCTTCCTGGAAACCGGTTTTCCTGAGGTGTATCGGTGTGTATTACTGGCTACCAGCCAGGTGCAGGCTCCGTATATGGTTCGCTATAAGCCCGTGACGGCTTCGCCCCTTGGCGTGATTCGAAGTTCAGCGTCTAAACTAACGGAGTTGGTGGCGCAGCTAAGTACACCTCAGTTTCTGTTCCGGCCCGAGGAAATCATTCAGCAGGCAGTCTGGGAGAAAGTCATTATCAATTGTGTATTCAATGCCATCTGTCCGCTGCTTGGAGTCGATAATGGTATTTTTCATCGGGATACCACAGCCCTGGCACTGGCAGGCGAAATCCTCGACGAATGTGTTGCTGTCGCCAGGGAGGTGCATATCGTACTGAATCGGCAGGAAGTTGAAGAGCGGCTACTTGACATTAGTCAGCGTTCGGAGGGGCAACTCATCTCGACGCTGGTGGATCTTAATCAGGGGCGTCAAACCGAAATAGAGTCATTGAACCTATCGGTTGCCCGCCTGGCACAACGACTGGGCAAACCGGATCTGGCTTACCGGACCCGACTCCTGGGTGAACTAATCCGTTTAAAGGCCGCACTGAACCGAGTTTCACAGGACTAACGACCTATTGACAAAACTATAGTCTGGTAATCTACTACACGATTCAGGAGCTTTATCCCAAATTCGTTTACAGCTGCAAACGATCTTTCACGTAATAACAAAGCCGTCGTTTGTTCTCACTGGAACAAACATATGCAGGTTTTCAAACTAAGCGTATTTTACTTCCCAAGGCACAAATTGTGTGCGATCCTTATTCAAACTTCGGAATTTATTGTTTTAATTTGTTACCATTATGTGCAATTTGTAAATACTTATTTACTATATTTATCCATATATTGTAAAATAATCTTACGATACGTTCTTATAAGCAAATGGAATATTGTATTGTGTATATTAGTTCGTCAAAAGGGTTATATTCTGAAGATCAATTAAGCAACATCTTAGAACAGAGTCGACAAAACAATAGCTTTTCAGGCATTACGGGAATTATGCTCTACTTCAATGGGTCTATCATCCAGGTCCTGGAAGGGGATGAGGAACGAGTGAAAACTTTGTACAATAGGATTGAACAGGATCCCCGGCATACCGGTATTATCCCGTTCTTCAGTCATCCGATAGAGAAACGCTCCTTTTCCGAGTGGTCAATGGGCTATAAAAGTTTATCCGTTAATGAACTTGGCCATATAAAAGATCAAGTTCCCTTCATTGGTGATCCAACCTTACCAGCATTACAGCAGGATAATGTCATTCTATCTGTATTACAGACATTCTATTTAAATAATTATCGCAACTGAGGCTTAGAAAAAAAGGATTTACTATTCCAGTACGAAGTGGTGTTAAAAAGGCAATCAGGTATACACTACGAGCGTACGTGTTGTCTTGCCCCCATGCTGCTGTTTCGTGCTTCTTTTCTTAACCAACGAAAAGGTAACCCCCATTTTACCTCGTAACCGCCCTTGAAAGCCGTTACGAAGAGACGGGCCAGTTCACTAGCCTAAGTGCTAATATGATCGCTGGTCCTGCACCCCTTTTAGGGAACGTTACTAAGTATTTAGTTACTTTACTTCTTAAGTCGCCGGTTTATACTAGCGGATGGTCCTAATTTGGTATAATAAATATATATATGATACCTAGTAATAAATAAGTAATTATACGTTGTTTAGTTTCTGTATATTTGGTCTTACGCAAGAAAGACAGCTACGAATGAGTCTAACCTCTACTTACCCCGCCCCCGGCGTTTATCAGTACTCGTATCCCACCTTTGTGGATACTCCCCAACTGATCTGTGTGCATTTTGTGACCCCTGATCAGCAGCACGCTTTCGTTAGCTTTCCCAAGCATCCTAATCATAAAGCGGCTCAGCTGGTCGCCCTGAGCTGGTTTGGCTCGGTATGGCTGGTGAAACAGGCGGGTCATCCGCAACTGATGCCCTTTCTGAACGTAACACTTCGTGGATGGCACCAAAAAAGCTGCTTGATCGTAGATCCCCTTGACGTACTGTCCACAGGCGTTGAGGCTTATACCACTCCCGGGCAACTGGCGGCCTAAGCCTTTTTAGGAACCTCACTAACCAACTAAGTGCCTGGCCGATCGTTCTGGTCCTGGGGCACACGTCGCGTTGGCAACTCCCTGCTTCAACATGGCCATGGGCTAACGTTTTGTAATAGGATCAGGCGCGAATGGGCTACTTATCAGAAGCTTCTCAACGTAGCCAGTGAAAGCGAATGGCGACTAAGTTCCCGTTAGAATTGATTGGCTGGTTTTGCGTAGTATCTCGGTTTGACTCGTACTGTATTTTACTACGTCTGGCAGGCGCGTAAAGCCTTAGGGCTAATCTCGGCACGGGAAAGGGACGACCATCGTCCCCTGTACCTTTAGCCAATCACTGAAGGGATAGAACACTAAAAGCAAGTTTGGAAGCCATGGGTTTTTTGTTGGTTTAATTTACGTTTATGGAAATTCATATCCACCCCCCCCCGATAACGGGGTTTGCTGAACTTACCCCCAGCCCACGCACCCTGCTTTTTTTTACCCCCCTGCTTAATGAACAAGGCCATTTAGTGGATCTACAGGTATACCCCAGGGGGCAAGTGGCTGCTCAGCCAGATAGGCCTGAACAGGAAAGGGTTTACCTTTCTGACTGGATGGATCCCCAGAGTTTTCCTTTTCTGAACTCCTTTTGGCTGTCGTTGGAAAAGGGCAGCCCTTGTCGCCTTACCTACCAGTTGACACCCACTACGTCGGGACAAGCAACGGTTACACCCATTAATGGGGGGTATTTAGTCGAGTTTTTAATTCCTAACTTAGCCCCACCTACCGATCCTCCTTTGGACTCCATGAGTACCCAGTTCCAGCGTGATGAGCGCCACCCGTGGAGTACGTCCTTTCTGCAATCGCTCTACCAACGACTTCCCGGCCAGCAAGCCATTATTTATGCCTATGATCAACGACAGCAGACGCTTCAACCGCTAGGCCAATGGGTCGGAGATAAACTGCCAAATCTAATTCCCCTGGCTGGTATTCAGATGCTCCGGGAGCAACCGGTGATTAGTTGTCAGCAACTCGAAGCCCACACCCCAGGCATAGCGTCCCGGCTGGGTTTGTTTGACAACGGCTATGGTTCCTTTATGATGGTGCTCCTGCGAAAGGACGAGCAGTTACTGGGTGCCTTGGTAGTAGCCCATGAGCAGGCCCATTTTTTTACCAGCCGCCATCGGAAACGTATCCAGCAACTGGGCATGGAATTGACCGCTAGCCTTTCGCTCCGGTTAAGCCCAGCCTCAGGCCCATCCCCGCCACCAAAGGCAACCCCCCAAGTACTGGAAGCCATTCTAGCCCATACACCAGTGGGACTAGCCCTTTTCCAACCCCTTAAGGAAGGAGAACGAATCGTTGATTTCGTCTGTGTGGTGAGCAATCCGGCTAATACCGCCCTAACGGGGCACCGCATAGCGGACAGGGTGGGTCAACCGCTTACCACCTTGTTTCCCGGCACCCTGCAAATCGGCCTGTTTGAACGGCTGGTGCAGGTTGCTCAACGTGGTATACCCCAACAGTACCAGCAACAGGCTGAGCTTGATGGCATGTCAATGTGGGGACGTTTTTCCTTAGTCCGGGTGGGCCAGAACGTGCTGGTCACGGTCATGGATATAACGGAGCTCAAACTAACTCAGGCCCGGCTGGACCATAAAAATGTTCAGTTAGAGCAGCGAGTCGTGGCGCGTTCCAAACAGATTCATAACCTGACGGTGCTGCAAAATGCCATCCTTAAACACGGGGGGCAAGCCATTATCTCCACCAGCATCGATGCGGTCATTCAAACGGCCAATCAGGCTTGTGAAAAATTACTGGGCTACTCCCCCCAGGAACTACTCGGGCAATTCGTTCAGGTGCAGCCGGGCACTGGCGACAGTCCGTTTCCAGCCATTTCCTTTCAATCCAGCCGACCAGCCACTGGAAATCCAGCCGCTATCTTGCAGCAGACCCTCAATGGGGAGGCCTATCGGTACCTGGAAGGGGTGGCTATCACCAGAATGGGGTCTACCGTTCCCATTCTGTTAGCCGCTATTGCTTTGCAGGATGAGCAGGGAACCACCATCGGTTACCTGGGAATTGCCTCCAATATTTCGGCCTTAAAGACGGCCCAGGCGCGACTTATTCAGAAGGACCGGGAACTGAGTACCTTCTTTGAGAATGCCCTGGACATGCACTGCATTTCCGATAGCGGGGGCGTCATCTCGACGGTCAACAAGGCCTTTCAGGCTACCCTGGGCTACTCAGCCGCCGAGTTGAGGGCGATTCCTTTTTTACAACTGATCCATCCCGACGAACAAAAATGGGTGTACCAGAATCGACTGCAATCGATCCTCCAGAAACCCGTTCGCAACCAGATTAATCGAATGCGTTGCAAGGACGATACCTACCGAATCATTGAGTGGAATGCCATTGCTATTGATGAGGTGGTGTACGGATCGGCCCATGACATCACCGAACGCCAGGCGTCGGAAACCCAGCTACGGCTTCTCAATCAGCGGCTACAGTTGGCGACCCAGGCCGCTGGCCAGGGCATCTGGGAAGGTAACCTGGAAACGGATAGCTTGATTTGGGACGATCGGATGTGGGCTTTGCATGGCATGGAGCCTGGCCGAACGGATTGGAGCTTTAAGTCGTATCTAAACCTGATCTATCCCGATGATCTGGCCCCTTTTTTGGCGCAGTCTCACTTGGGTCAATCGGGGGATAAGCTATGGAACCTGACACGGATTGTACGTCCGGATGGTGCCATCCGCTATATTGAAACCAATGGTCTGCTGATAAAGGGCCCACAAGGGCAACCGGCTCAAGCCATCGGGGTCGCCTGGGACGTAACGGAGCGGAAGCTGGCTGAAGAAGCCCTGCGGGAGAGCGAACAGCGGTTCCGGGAGATTGCCGAGAATGTCGACGAGGTTTTCTGGATACACTCGGCTGATCCGTTTCACTTACTCTACGTCAACCCGGCCTATGAGCGGATCTGGAACCGCTCGGTTCAGAGTGTCTACGCGGATACCACCAGTTTTATGGAGGACATCGTAGCGGATGATCAACCGGCGATGCAGACTCTTTTTGCGGACTATATGGCGGGCCATGAAGGACAACTGGACTTCCGGATCGAGCAAGCTGACGGGTCAAGGCGCTGGCTGTCGGTCCGTACCTTTATCGTCCGCGACGGGGCGGGGCGGGTTGCCCGGCACCTGGGTATTGTGAATGACATTACCAGCCAGAAAGAAAAAGAACTGGTTCTCCAACAATCCCTCAAGCGGGAACAGGAGCTCAATCAACTCAAATCCCAGTTTGTCTCCACGGCCTCCCACGAGTTCCGCACCCCCCTGACCACCATTCAAACCAGTACCGAACTGATCGAGATGTATCTGGATGTGCCAACCGGGCAGGCCTCGATTCGAGCGCATATCGGGGTGATTTACAAAGAGATCGAGCATGTCAGCGAGCTGCTGTCGGATATGCTGACCATCGGCAAAATTGAAGCGGGCCGGGTCAGCTACGTACCCCGCTGGCTGGATCCGGTGGCCCTGTGTACCCAGCTGATAGCGACCCATTTCAGTGGCCGCCGTGACCACCGCCGGGTGCAGCTTCAGCGGGTGGGAAGCCCCTACATGGCCTATCTGGATGAGAAACTGATGAGTCATGTGTTGAGTAACCTCCTATCCAATGCGTTTAAATTTTCTACCCAGGACCCCCAGTTGACTATTCGGTTTGGGGCCAATGAATTGCGCCTGGAGGTGGCCGATGCCGGCATCGGCATACCCTGGGAGGATAGGGCTAACTTGTTTGAGGCTTTTTTTCGGGCCCGTAACACGATCGGTATCCCGGGCACGGGGCTGGGGCTGGTCATTGCCCGGCAGTATGTGGAGCTTCAGGGCGGACGGCTTGAGGTCCAGCCTAAACCGACGCCGGGAACGACCTTTACGATTTGTTTTACCCCCTTACCGAAAGGGGCTCAGCCCCCAGTAGTCGATAACTAGTTTTTGCCTCAACTGTGCTTTTGCGCGCCTACCTATGCCGACTCACATCCTATTGATTGAAGATGAAGACCAAATTCGAAGAAACTTGCTGGAAATTCTACACCTAAAAGGCTATCAGGTTACGGCGGGGGCCGACGGCTGGGAGGGCATCCAGTTAGCCAGCCAACAAGCGCCGGATTTAATCCTGTGTGATATAATGATGCCCCATCTGACGGGGTATCAGGTATTAGCCCATATTCGTACGCAAGCATCGTTATCCTCCGTTCCCTTTATTTTCTTAACCGCCAAATCGGACATGGTGGATTTGCGCCGGGGGATGGAGTTGGGGGCCGATGATTACCTGACCAAGCCCTTCAGTACCAACGATCTGCTGGCGGCTATCGAGAGCCGTTTGAGACGGCATCAACAAACGTCCACCTATCAACCGTCGCCCGTTTGCCTACAGACCATCCAGGCGCACGCGGAGGGGGGGAGTATGATCCTAAGCGTAGCCGATTGTCTTTACTTTTATGTGCACACCAGCGCCTATTTTGTATGCCACCCGCTGGGGACCTTTCAGATCAACTTAACCATGGCGGAGTTAGCTAACCAGCTGGATTCGACCCAATTTTTCCGGGCGAATCGGCAGGTGATTATTCACCGTAAAAGCATCCAGCGGTACGCCTACTGGCAAGAGGGGAAGTATTGTTTATTCCTGATCAATGGCGCCAAAGCGAAAGAGATTGTCATACCTAAGGCCCGATTCAGACAATTAAAAAAATGGTTAGCCAGCTAGTGATGCCCACTGACTATCCTATTAGTTTGGACCCTATCAGTAACTATAACCCGCGCCGGAAGCTACCCTTGATGAGCTACAATGGCGTATTAGTACGTTCTCAAATCGATTTTGCGGGTTTCGTTGGCCCCGCCATACTAACCCGGACCGCCATAGGGTCCATCAAACCAGACTTCAAAAATGTCACCGTAGTTTGTCAACAGTTACTGCAACTGGTTGCGGAAATAGGTAATGTATTCGGGCTTCCCGCAGTCGACATGATTTCGGTTCCAAGGCGACAGATATACCCCGAATTTCAACCCATATTCCTTGCAGGCCTCGGCCAACTCCCGCACAATGTCGGCTTTTCCGTTGCGCCAGGAGGTATTTTTTTGCGCAGTACTTCGTGTCGTTAGACGGCCAAAGGTAAAATCCACTAGGGTGTTTAGCCGTAAAGATGATGCCTTTCATGCGGTCTCCTGGCAAATGCAGCCCCATGACTGGCAATCCAGTTTTGTCGGATTGAATAGGGTCGGATCTTCGTTGCCCCGCCCCCAGGTTCCTCACCCAACGTGATTAACATTTGTTTTCATCCCTGTCCCATACTCCACTTTTTGGGCTTACAGCCTAGGTGTTCTTCAAACAAGCGGGTAAAATGACTCAGGTTAGAAAAGCCAAGTCGGTAACCCGTTTCGGACACCGTCAGCTTTTCTTCACGGAGCAATCGGGCGGCTTCCTGCATCCGGATGCGCTGGAAATACTCGTACAGGCCCATGCCAAAAACCTGGGTAAATAGCTTACGCAGCTTTAACTCATTCATACCGGCGATACGTACCAGATCCACTACGGGGGTGGATTCGTTAAGTTTTACAATCAGCGTATCTCGTACTTTGTAAATGGCCTTCAACTCATTCAGGCTAATAGGCTCATGAGAGGATTCTTTTCGGTTCTTCAAATTGCGGAATAAAAAGTACAACAACTCCAATGTCTTTAATCGGTAGTAGAAATTAGGCAGTTCGAGTTGAGTACTGGCCCTGCTGATCTCATTCGCAACCCGTATCATATCGGCCGACATGAATTCGTCAATAAAAAACTGGTTTGCCTGCCCCAATAAAAAATTGAAAGAAGCTTGTTCTTCGGCCAAAAGCGGCTTTAGGAAGTCCAGACTTACTATAATTGAAATCAGTTTCCGATGCGAATGGCTGGGCAGTTGTATGCTCGCTCCCGCCTGTAAAGGCATGATTTGTATACTCGGTAGTTCTTCCCTCAAAACCATTTTTTTGGGCGCAGTCTCTTCCAGGCCATCATCGAAAAAGTTATTGAAGGCAATTAAAATTCCGTGCTCAATAGCTTTAATCGCTCCCCGATTGAACACAAATTCTTTCTTCGATACCAGGCTCCGAATCATCAGGGCAAACTCGGGTAGAAAATCAAAAATCTGGACGTTCGTTAACTCAATGCTCTGCAAAAAATCCGCCTGAACATCGCTGGATATTTCTACGCCCAGACGTTCGGCTATGGCCGCCATTTTTTCAAAATGTTGTTCACTCCCCGTTGGCGCGTTCATGTTTGCGACTATTTTTAGAAGTTTTGCCGCTATTTTAAGCCTAAAAATTGGTATTCCTTTGCAGCAGAACTAAAATAAGGAAAACGAACATGACCAAGTCAGTGTTGATTTCAGGGGCCAGTATAGCCGGTCTGACAATGGCGTATTGGATGAACCAGTATGGCTATCAGGTAACCGTCGTCGAAATCGGTCCTGCACCCAGAATGGGTGGCTCCCCCATCGATGTGCGGGGTGACGCGCTGGACACGGCCAAGCGAATGGGTATACTCGAGGACATAAAAGCGGCCAAATTGCAATCGATGGGCGTTGAATTTATGAATGCCAGGGGCGGAGTGGAAGGAACGATGCGAGTCGAGGAAATTGGGGCGATCCGGCCGGGGGATGATACGGAAATTCGTCGGGATGATCTGGTGAACATCTTATATGCAAAGGCCAAAGACGGCATCACCTACCACTTCAACAATCGCATAGTAGCCTTAACCCAAACAGAAGACGCTGTCTCGGTTCGCTTTAAAGACGGCACAGTCGACGTGTACGACTTCGTCATTGGGGCTGATGGGATTCACTCCGGGGTCAGAAAGCTTACGTTTGGAGCGGAAGAGCAATTTTCCCACTTCTTGAATTTTTATTTTTCTGTTTTTCCGGCGGATAAAAGTCTGGGCAAGAAGAATTACGGGCAAATGTACACGACACCCAACAATCTGGCCTTAATTTACTATTACAATGAAGATTGTGCGGATGGCTTTTTGACATTCAGAGCCAATGAGAAAATCGATTACAATCGGTATGATATAGGCGCTCAAAAACGAATCGTCATTGAGGCCTTTCAGGGGCTGGGCTGGAAAGTGCCCCAACTGATTGAGGAATTAAAAAAAGCCGATACGTTTTATTTTGACCAGGTATGCCAAATAAAAATGCCTGGCTGGACCCATGGCCGAGTAGCCTTAATTGGTGACGCCGGGTATGCACCGGCCTTTCCGACCGGAATGGGCAGTACATTGGCTATACAAGGGGCTACGGTTTTGGCCGACGCGATTGCTGAAACAGCTGATTACAAGGTGGCATTTCAAAAATACAATGAATCGTTTCGGCCACTGGTAGAATCCTTACAAGCCACCGTTTATGAGGGGCTTTCGTTTTTATTGCCTCAGACTCAAGAAGCTATCAATACCCGCAATAAAGGGACAAGATAGAGTAGATTGATGGATGCGACGATGGGCTACCCGCTAGTCTCACATCCATCAATCTTCTTATTCGATCGTCCAATGGCGTAGCGGTTGCGAGGTTTCGTTTATCGAACAAATGACTTTATAAAATCTGAGCTTGTTGTCCAGGTAAGATTTTTATACCGTCCGTTGGCCAGGTGCGTATGGTGAGTGGTGAACATCGAATACATATATTGTCCCTGCTGCCATTTGGCGTATAGTTCGTTTTCTCCTGCGGGATAAGTGGCTCTTTGCTGTTTTATAAACTGAGCAAACTGGTCAAGGCTTGCTAGCTGATGGAGCCTGAAATCCTGACCCGTTGCTGCGTTTACGTCCTGCCACAGCATCGTAGGACTAACCTGAAAACTAGCGATCTGCAAATGTCTGGGGGCATCCTCATCCAAAGCCACTTCGGCCGTAAAGGCAGCCGTATCGTCCATCGTGGTAAAATCAAGTGGCCAGTCTGCCTTCTCGCCCCAGTAACCGATGCTTTTTTCTTTCAGATTCAAAACCGGGGTATTGTATTGAAGGATATCGGCAAATGCACCGTTGAAAATGGACGACGCTTGTAGGGACGTAGCATCGAGATAATCCCTAAAGGATCTTCGCAAATCAAAATTCCTGTTTTCACCCGGTACCAAATCTGTGTAATCGGTGCAGAAGTCAGAGGGAATAAAACGGGGGACATCGGCTTGCAGGGCACCATCCAGTATTCTTTTTTGTAAATCAACGATCACATCGCCCAAACCCGCCAGCGCAGACACCACGCAACTGGCCTCCCTACTCGCTCTGGCAAGCGCATCGACGTTGTCGAGATCTACTTCTTCAACGGTAGCTCCCAGTTGTTCCAGCATACTTATTTTCTCGGGATCGGCCGACGTTCGAACGACCGCTCGTACGGCCGTCCCTCTTTTTAGCAGTTCGCGGACAATCCGGTTGCCTAAATTGCCGGTAGCACCGAACACAACAACTGTTTTTTTCATAGGTACTTTCTTAAAGGGGTGTATGTATAAATCAGGCTAGAAAACGCAAAACCGCATTAATCACCTGTGCCGGCTGCTCTTCAAACAGATAATGGCCACTATCTAAAATGCCAACCATTTGTAAGTCTTGGGCTACGTAAGGCAACCCCATTTTCATGTAGTTGTAACTGATATAGCTCCCAATTCCTAACACCGGCATCGCCAGAGGCTGGTAGGTTTTGGCATCGTCGATATCCTGCAGAAACGTTTGATACCACGCATTAGCTGCCCGGATGCTCTCGACATCATTGTACGAATAAGCATATACCCCTCTTTCCAGGGAAGACATCTTGCTATCGTCAATCATGACATACTGAAAAAGCCAGTCCAGCACGTACTGGAAACGCCCGGCCAGTATCTTTTCCGGCAATTCTTTTACCTGGTTGAATCCCATCCACCAGGCGTAGGGTCTATCGGCATCCATTTTCTCGGTAAACGTGCCCGGCGCAGGTAGCAGACTCATCTGCAGCATGCCTTCGTTGGGATGTGACCCATCCAGGACAATCAGCTTTTGGGTGAATTGGGGATAGTTGAACGCAAAACTCATGGCTACCATACCGCCGATGTCGTGGCCCATAATATGCACGGTTGGTAAGCCCAGCTGTTGCACCAGGGCGGCAATATCGGCGGCCATTGTTTTCTTATCGTAACCGGATTGGGGTTTTTCCGAACTCCCCATTCCTCTGATATCTACAATGAGCACACGGTACGTTTTGACGAGTTCCAGCGCAACAGGCTGGTAGGAAAACCAGGTTTGCGGCCAGCCAGGCAAACAAACCAAAGGCATGCCTGTTCCGCCTTCGACATAATGCAGCCGCACCCCGTTCACGGTTGCATACTGATTGGTAAAGCCAGGAAAATGGTTAATTAAGTCCTCGTCAGCATACAAATTCTGCCGCACTCTTGGGGTCTCGTTGTCTTGAGTCATCGCTTCTTTTTTTGATGACTCAAAACTACAAGGGGTATAGCCTGACAAAACTACCAAATGGTAGAGAATAACGATCAGCGGATTTTTTTTCTGATTCGGCTTAAGGCATTGGGGGTAATACCCAGCACGGCGGCTACCTGCTTGACGGGCGCTTTCTGGATAAGCTCGGAGTTCTTGAGGAAGCTCAGATATCGTTCCTCGGCCGATAAGGTCTGAAAATTTATGATCTGATCGATCATTCTCACGGTTGTGGCCTCCCATATTTTTCGGCCAAACTCTTCCCAGGCCGCCACCTGCCCATATAGAAAATCCATGTCCTTTTTATCGATCACGATCAGCTTCGTTTCTTCGATGGCCTCAATGTTGAACCGGGATGGTTTTTGAGGATGTAAGCTTGAAATTTCAGTAAAGAACTCATTGCTGAACATCACCCAGGTGGTATTTTCCTGATCGTGAGCCTCGTAGAAAAAACGGACGCCCCCTGATACAATGAAAAAGTACTGACTGGCAATTTGTCCCTTCCGTAAAATCAGCTTGTTTTTGACAAGCTGTCTTTCCCGGCATCTGGAAAGCACCAACTGTAAATCCA
This sequence comes from Spirosoma jeollabukense, assembly GCF_054777855.1. NCBI lineage: Bacteria > Pseudomonadati > Bacteroidota > Cytophagia > Cytophagales > Cytophagaceae > Spirosoma > Spirosoma jeollabukense. Next base: position 3,788 of record NZ_BAAHAD010000001.1, on the reverse strand, counting down.
GCTCATCGATCCAGATAATTCCTTTAATAAATTTTACAAATTCTTCCATAGCCGTAATTATCGATCAGTCGCGGTCAAAAGTAAAGGTTTATGCGTTGACGCAACCGACTAATTGACTTTGTGATCAAAGGGTTTCCAGCGCCTGAATGGGTAATAGGTACCACTCTGTTAACAAGCTAGATCGGTGAGACAAGGGTGATGGCGCTGACGGGCTTATTTCATATCAGAAGGCTCGTCCGGTTGACTATTTTTTCGGGCAGGAGTCGGTTAGTAGTACCTGGTATAGCCGGCGTATGGCTTTGCCGGAAACCTTGATTTTGCTGTTTCTTAGAATTCACACGCCCTGTATTCTCGGTATAATGCCGGTGTCCATTTACTTTCACTGGATACAGTCACGTCTTGTCCTGATTGTAGTCGGGCATCCAAATAAACTGAGGTGGCCTGTTTTATAAAACAGGCCACCTCAGTTTATTTGAAGCTTATGTCTGTAACAAGTGTCCTTGATTGATAATACAGCCTACCTCATTCCGAGCGTAACGACTTGACCGGATTGACTAAGGCCGCTCGAATACTCTGAAAACTTACCGTGAAAAAGGCAATGCCCACCGCGAGTAACCCGGCCAAAGCAAACAACCACCAATCAAGCTCCACCCGGTAAGCAAAGTCGGCTAGCCAGCGCTTCATGGCAAAATAAGCCAGGGGTGTCCCCAGGACTAGTGCGATAAAAACCAATTTTAAAAAGTCCTTGGACAACAGAGCAATCAGACTGGTTGCGCTGGCTCCCAGTACTTTACGTACGCCGATTTCTTTCCTCCGTTGCTCAGCGGTGAAGGTCGCCAACCCAAATAAACCCAGGCAGGCGATAAAGATAGCCATGGCTGAAAAGCCAAGAAATAGGTTGCCCTTGCGTTCATCGGCGCGGTACTGTTGGGCAAACGTCTGGTCCAGAAACGTGTAGTCAAACGGTTGGTTTGGATTGACACGCTCATAAATGCCCCTGATGTAGGTTAACGCACCCGGTACGTTCTGGGGCGTTAGCCGGACCAGCAATTTATCGCCCCTGGCCTGGTGCAAGACCAGAACCAGCGGTTCGATTTTATTATGCAGCGAACGCATGTGGAAATCGCGGATAACGCCCGCAATGGGGATTCGCTTCGTGTCAAGTTCTATCAGACCAGCCGTGCGGTTTTTCCAGCCCAGCCGTTTGAGCATTGCTTCGTTGACCAACACGGCGTCGGTCGAATCGTTGACCAACTCGGTCGAAAAATTATGCCCTTCTTTCAGGCCGATCTGTAATACGCTGACAAAATCCTGATCGACTGAAAAGTACTCCGTGCTAATGGACTGTTCTTTGCCGCCCACGTAGAAGCTAAACGTGGATTTGTCATTTATATCGCCACCGACTGACCCATTTGTTAGGCTTACGCCTTTGATAGCAGGATTTTGCAGTAATTTATCTTTTAGTACTTTAGCCGTCTGTTGAATCGCGGGTGTCTTAAGCGGAAGGACCAGCACCTGTTCCTGATTGAAGCCTAACTGCGTGTGCCGCATGTACTGCAACTGCTGGTAAACAACGAGGGTACCCACGATCATCACAATGGAAATCGTAAACTGGAAGACCACCAGCAACTGGCGCAGCAGAATCCCGCTACCACTGTTGGTGAAGGTTCCTTTCAAGACGGTTACCGGTTTAAAGCGAGCGAGCAGGAAGGCGGGATAAAGGCCGCTCGCCAAGCCGATCAGCAGGCTGAAACCAACGAGCACACCCATTGTCTGAACGTTCCACAGATCAATGAATAGGTTCTTGGCCGCTACGTCATTGAAGAGGGGGAGTAATCCCTGCACCAGCAGTAGACTAACGACCAGGGCCAGGAATGACAGCAGGGTTGACTCGGTCAAAAACTGCCCAATCAACTGGGTTTGTTGTGATCCAATAGCTTTGCGTACGCCAATTTCCTTGGCGCGGGCCGTTGACCGGGCGGTGGCCAAATTGACGTAATTAACGATGGCAATCAATAAAATAAACAAGCCAATTGCCGAGAAGGTGTAGACATAAGCGATGTTGCTCCCTTTTTCTTCACCCATCAAATGGCTTGAGTGCAGGTGCATGTCCGTCAGGGGCTGGAACCTGATGTCGAACGTAACGCCTTTGCCAGTAGCATCACCGATAGCCTGAGCAATGTACTTTTTGTAGAAGGCGGGCATTTTACGATCCAGACTGCGCACAGCGTTGTTCGACTGAAGCAGTACGTATGTAGCCGTGCCAAAGCTATCCCATTTATCCAGGTTGACCTCGTTGAGTTGCCGGTTGAGGTAGGGAAGAACAGCCTCAAACCGCAAATGGTGGTTAGCAGGCGGGTCCTGGATTATTCCAGTCACCGTTAAGGGGTGTTCATTTTTAACCCGAATGACTTTACCCAACAAGCCGTTAGTCCGACCGAACAGTGCAAGGGCCATTTTCTGGGTCAGGATGATGTTGTTGGGCTGCAACAGGGCTGTTCGCGGGTTGCCGTCGATGAAAGAATAGTCAAAAAACGAAAACAGGGTCGAATCGGCGTAGATAAAATCTTTGGCATACAGCGCTTTCTCACCGACTCGAACCAATAGATCATGACTGGGTATGATACGTACTATATTCTTGATTTCAGAGAATTCCTGTCGAAGTGTTGGTCCCATTGGGGCCGAACTGACGCCCATGTTCAGTTCATTGTCACCCCACTTGACGTATACATTCAAGCGGTAAATAGTGGCTGCGTTGGTGTGGTATCGGTCGAAACTTAGCTCATCATAGACATAGAGCCACAGTAGCATAGCACAGGTCATGCCACCGGCCAGGCCGAGTAGCGTGAGCAGGCTATAGGTCTTATTACGGATTAGATTCCGCCAGGCAATCTTGATATAGTTTAGGAACATGATTGGTAACAGATAGTGAGCTACTTAAAGGTCGTCAACTATTATACCACAGTCTGAAAAAAGCGTTTAGGCGCTGGAAAGGGATTTTTGAGGAAGATAGTATGTCCGAAGGTGGACAGGTTTCGTCCGGTAATGAACGCGGTCTATAGTCAGTAGATGAAACGCTGAATTTAAATTGGGTCCTAGCCTGAGTAGTCTGGAGAATAAGGACTGATCATGGTCTATAATAAGCCACGGGCGATCAACCATCCGGAAAGAACGGCGCTGTCCGAATAGGAGGGTCATTGATACGCGGTTTAGGCCTGTAAGTGAATGTGCGGGAGTCGATCCTAACCGGATTTGGCAGGTGCCGTTGGTTCGGCTATAGGAGGGGTTATTTGCCTCCGCAGTCGATCGGGGTGTTTATTGGCTAGCTTCCTCCCTAAACCGGCCACTCGTTTTGAAGCAGAACGATCTAAGTGGTTCGTTAAACTAAATCAGGCCCAAAGAAATGCCCTGTCGACTGCGGCTAAAAAGCGGAAGCAGGTCCATTTGATGCTACCCGGCTTGCTGATAGCTTAAACGAAAGGACCCAAACTGATTAAATCGACCTGCTTACCTATGGAAATCGTCTGCCACAAACCTGCCTGTTGATGGGGCTTATATACTTGGGTTAGCCACTAAAGGCCTCCTGCTGATGGCCCGCCACTGCAAACTTTCTTCTCGTACTGATAAACACATTGGTCCTATATTAATATACGTAACATGTATATTGGTGCACAATTTCGTTCTTTTCCTGCCGTCTAGTAAATCTTAGGTGACTTAGGGGGACAGCTAGAGTCTGGGATACAAAATACGACCACTTCTCTTGCCATGCCAACCCGCCAACACCTCCC